>WAMV01000001.1 GCA_015522145.1 Candidatus Aenigmatarchaeota archaeon
GCCTTCATAATCATTCTTGCTTTATAGGCTTCTAAACCCTGGCCTATTATTTTTACGCCTCCATCAACTTCTATTTTAACATTTAAAGCATCTTCAACCTTTTTTATCAACTCAGGATTTTTCCTTAGAATTTTTAGCTTTTCTTCTGTTATTTTTAGTGTGGATATCATATTTCCAATATTTGCTTTAATTCATTAAATAAATCTTCATCAACTTTACAACCTTTTTTCTTGAAAAAATTGTTTACGTTTTTAACGTCTCTTTCCAAAAATTCTGAAGCCAAAGGATGCAAACTTTTTATTGCTTGGCTAAAGTCAATAATGTAAGGCTTTTCCCAGTAAAGAATGTTGTACTCGCTTAAATCACCATGAATCAAACCAGCTTTAGCAAGATTTATCATATCTTGCCTAACTAGCTCATACGTTTCTTGCCAATCTATACCTTCAACATCCACCAAGCGTGGAGCAGCCTGCATATTTTGGCCAATAAATTCCATGACTAACACGTTGTTCATCAAAGCTATTGGCTTAGGCATGCTAACTTTAGCTTTGTAAGCGATTTTCATATTCTTGTATTCTCTTCTCGCCCAAAGAGTAACAACGTGCCATCTATCTTTTCTTACTCTTTGGAATCTTGGGTCAGCAACCAAATACTTCCACATTGATTTAAAATCGCAATACAGCGTTCTGTAAACTTTTATTGCCACAACATTTTTATCATAATCTAGGCCAGCAAGCACAACACTTTCTTTACCTTCTTTAACAACACTTTCAACACTATAAATAACTTTTTTCTTCATCAACTCGAAAATGTTGAAAAGAGTTCTTTTATCGAAAATCTTGCTTTCTATCTTAAACTCTTCCAAAAAATTTTTACCACTCATATTCTAACGTTTTTATGTAACCTTTTTTCTTTAACCAATTAGCTTGTGTTGGAGTGTATTTGAAAACTGCGTCCCCACGCTTGTCGCCCTGAATTTTCCATGGCTGAACTAGAATTAAGTCACCTGGTCTCATCCAAACCCTTTTCCTTAATTTTCCGGGAATTCTTACTATTCTAGTTTTTCCATCATCACAAACCACACGCATTTTGTCGCCGCCAAGCATTTCTTCTATAACGCCAAGCACCTCCCCTTCTTTAGGAATCCTAATACGACTAATCTCAAGCTCTTCCTGCGTCATTTCTTTTTTCTTACTCATCTTTCCACCAAAGCTATTGTGTCTCTGTATAATCTTTTACCTAATTTTACAGTTATTAGTTTTTTAGTTATTTTCATTTTGGCATTATACTTTCTTTTAAGCTCAACAGCTATTTTATGAGCAAATGCTTTTGAACCTATGAATATATCAACACCATTAGGCAGGTATTCAACTTTTGTTATGAAAGCAAATTTATCTCTTTTCCTAGCTTGCCAGCTTTTCCTTTCTATATATTCTACAATTTTTTCGTAATTTGCTTTAAACCTTATTTGAAGCTTTGCATTGTAATAGCCTTGTTTTTGCAAACTACAGTAATGGCAAAGCTTGTAATTTTTTTTGATAGATATGCTTAACTCCAAACCCTCTTTTTCCAAAACCAATTCATCATTATAGCTTATTAGTTTAGCATCTAACTTTTTTGCAAGTTTTTTGAAATAAGGTTTTTGCAAAACTGTATCATTGCCCTTTATTATCATTCCACATTTCTCGCAAATCTTTAGCTCTATTTGTTTAGGCAACTTAGCTAAAATTTCCTCTTTGTAACAATCTTTACACAAACCTTCGTAAAGTTTATTAACACTTTTACCGCATTTTGGGCAAAATTTCTTCATGGTTCTAATCTCTTCCTATCTCTTGGCCACATAGTAACTTCTCTTATATTTTGTCTTTTGGTTATTACCATTGTTAACCTTTCCAAACCAAAGCTAAAGCCTCCATGTCTTGGTGCTCCATACCTAAATGCATTTATGTAAGTTTCAAAATTCTTTGGATTTAATCCATTAGCTTTTATTCTTTCCTCTAGCAATTTGGGGTCATTAATCCTTACAGTTCCAGAAGAAATTTCCAGACCATTAAATATAACATCAAAAGCCATGGCAACTTCTTCATTCTTAGGCATTGCATAAAATGGCTTTAAGCTGAGCGGCCAGTCTTTAAGTATAAACACATTGCCAAAAATGTCTGCAAGCATCTTTTCTTGGCTTTTGCTAAAATCATCTCCAAACTCAATTTGCTCACCTTTCTTTTGCAATGCTTCTATTGCTTCCTTGTAAGTTACTCTTTTTATAGGCAGTTTAATTTCCTCTAGCTCAACGTTAAGTAGCTTAAGCTGTTCTTCAGCTTCATTTCTAACTTTATCCACTATATGCTTAAGCAACTGTTCAAGAACTTTTAGCACGTCTTCATCATCTTTTATGAAAGCAATCTCTACATCCATTTGCCTAATTTCATTTAAATGAGTTGGTTGGTCAAATTTTTCTGCACGCCAAACAGGCATTATACAAAAAACCTTGTGCCAGGAAATTGCTGCCATTTGCTTGTAAAGTTGGGGAGATTGTGCAAGATAAGCTTGCCTTTCAAAATAAGGCAAAGGAAAGAGTTCAGCACCACCCTCGCTAGCACTTGCTATTATACCAGGCGGTTGTATTTCCAAAAACCCATTGTTTATTAACCATTCCCTAAAACCTTGTATAATTTTGTTTTGGATTTTGAAAATTGCAAGAGTTTCTTGATTTCTTAAATCTAAAAATCTCCAGTTTAGCTTTGTGTCTAGCATAGCAGGAGTTTTGCCACTGGGGTCAAGGGGCAATGGTTTCTCAGCTAAAGCCTCTATTTCTAGCTTTTCAACAACAAACTCTTTTCCTTGCAAAGCCTGCTCATTTTCTTGCCAATAACCATGAAGCTTAACTGCTGATTGCCTCGTTAATTCTTTAACATCTTTCCAGGTTTTTTCATCAACATTCTCTTTTTTGACTATTGCTTGAAATTTTCCTTTAGGGTGAAAAATAACTAAGAATACAATTTTGCCCACATCTCTTATTTCTTCAACCCACCCAACTTGAGTTTCCATAGATTTAATTTTAAAAGAATATGCATAAATTAAATTAATTCAGGGGCGGTAGCTCAGCCCGGGAGAGCGACCGGCTGAAGACCGGTGTGTCGTGGGTTCAAATCCCACCCGCCCCATTTTATAATAAAACACATAATTTTTGTGTATGAGGATAATAGCTGATTTTCATTTACATTCAAAATATTCTAGGGCTACAAGCAAAGAAATGAGTATAGAGGGTTTGGCAAGAGGCGCTAAAGAAAAAGGATTGAATTTGTTAGGCACAGGAGATTTTACACATCCTTTATGGCTTAAAGAGCTAAAATCAAAGCTAAAACCTTTAGGTAATGGAATTTATGAATATGATGATGTTTATTTCATATTAACTGCAGAAGTTGCAACTTATTTTAAAAGAAATGGAAAGCAAAAGCGTGTGCATCATGTTATTCATGCTCCAAGCTTCGAAGTTGTGGAACAAATTAATGAACGATTAAGCAAATTTGGAGATTTGAAAGCTGATGGAAGACCAATTTTAAGCATGAGTGCTGCAGAGCTAGTAGAAACTATTAAGCAAGTTGATAAAAACGTTTTTGTTTATCCTGCACATTGTTTAATACCCCAAACCAAAATAATCACAAACCCACATGCTAAAAATATAGAAGAGATTAAAGTTGGTGATAAGGTTCTTACACATTTAGGAAGATATAGAAAAGTTACTCAAGTTTTTAAAAGAAACTATAAAGGAATTATCTATCATATCATTCCTTGGTATTTCAGCTTGGGTATAAAGGTTACGCCGGAGCATCCATTTCTTGCAATTAAAAGCTATAAGAAATGCAAAACTACAAGAGGACTTTGTAGGCCATTATGCTCTTCTACAAATTCTTGTAAAAGAAAGTACTTTGAAAAATACAAGCTAACATGGATAATGGCAAAGGATTTGGAGAAAGGAGATGTTATAGTATTCCCAAGATTGAAACAAATAAGGGACAAGAAGTTTTTTGTTTTTACTTACAAATCCAAACGTTATAAAATAAAAATAGATGCTGAATTTTGCAGACTTCTTGGCTATTATTTGGCAGAAGGTTATACAAATGCAAGAGATGCCATAGCTTTTACTTTTAATCCAAATGAAAAGGAGTATATAGAGGATGTTAAAAGATTAATAAAGAAGAAGTTTGGAGTGGAAGCTAAAAACGGGAAAGGAGAAGGAGACATTGTTTTTTATTCTAAGTTTTTGAGAGTCTTGTTTGAAAAGTTATGCTATTTCACAAAACCTTACAAAGCTTATAACAAAGCATTGCCAGATTGGGCTCTTTACTTGCCTTTAGAAAAGCAGGCAGAAATATTAAGAGGGTGGTTTAGGGGAGATAAAGGCTATACTTCTTCTTTCATTTTGGCAAATCAAATGAAACTAATTTGCATAAGGCTGGGTGTTGTGCCCTGCATATATATTGATACGAAATTAAAGCATGAAAAAAGAGGGAAACATTTTATCGCAGAAAGAAAAATAATGGCTAGGCATGATGTTTATTCATTCCACTATTTGGTGTTTTTTGAAGACAAATTTAACTTGCTAAGCGATAAAGCTTTCTCTCGATTTAAAATTAGGAGAAATTCTAGGCATGGTTGGATTGATGAAAATTATGTTTATCTTCCTATCAGAAAAATAAAAACAGAGCATTATGAAGGCATTGTTTTCAATTTGGAAGTTGAGGAGGATAACTCTTATGTTGCAGAATGTGCAGCAATCCACAATTGTTGGACTCCCTGGATGTCTTGCTTAGGCAGCAAATCAGGCTTTGATTCTGTTGATGAATGCTATGAGGATCAAGTAAAGCATGTTTATGCTTTAGAAACTGGCTTATCTAGTAATCCACCCATGAACTGGCGTGTAAGTAGCTTGGATAAATTTACTCTTTTAAGCAATAGTGATAGTCATAGTCCATGGCCTTGGCGCTTAGGCAGGGAAGCAAATGTTTTTGAACTTAAAAAATTTAGCTACAAACATTTGCATGAAGTAATAAAGAAAAAGGACAAAAAACAATTCCTTTACACAATAGAAGTAGACCCAAATTATGGCAAATACCATTATACTGGCCATAGAGCATGCAATGTTTTCATGCATCCTAAAGAAGCTTTAAAAATCAACAATATCTGTCCAGTGTGTGGCAAAAAGCTAACTGTGGGAGTTATGCAAAGAGTTGAAGAGCTTGCAGATAGGCCAGAAGGCTATAAGCCAAAGGATGCGATTCCTTACAAAACTCTGCTGCCGCTTTATGAAATAATCTCTTTTGCTTTAAACGTTAAGCAACTTTACTCTAAAAAAGTTTTGCAAATACACGATAAGCTTATAAAAGAAATTGGTAATGAGCTAAAAGTTTTGCTTGAAGCGGATAGGGAAACAATAGCTAAGCTAAGTAATGAAAAAATTGCCGATGCAATAATAAAAGTAAGGGAAGGAAAAGTTAAGTTTAGGCCTGGTTATGACGGAGTTTATGGCCAGCCAATTTTTAACGATGAAAAAATAGAAGCTATTTCTTCCAAACAAAAAAGTCTTGTGGATTTTAAAGCGTAAGCTTAAAAACAAATTTTTACAAAAAAATCCATATGAAGAAGAAAAAAATTTGGGAAGGTGAGCTTGTCGAAGATAAAGTTATAATTTGGTCTCCTGATGCCGTTGAGCTTTATGATAAGAAAGGCTATGGTAAACCAATGCCAGAAGAAAATCCACAAAGACTGGAGCTTGATTTGGTAGAGGCTGTTTATCTTGCTGAGAAAGGAAGACTTAAGGTTTATGTTAAACAAAATGGAGAGAAAAATTATCTTAGCTTGGACGATTTGATGAGAATTGGGCAGGATAGAGTTTTAAATTTCCACACCCAATTTATAGTTTACAAAGATTTGAGGGATAGGGGCTTCCTAGTCAAAACGGGTTTCAAGTTTGGCACGCATTTCAGAGTTTATGATAGGGGAGTTAAGCTAAAAAGAGGACCAAAGGCTCCACATGAGCACACAAAATGGGTTGTGCATGCTGTAAGTGAGAATGCAGCATTTAGCCTGCCAGAGATGTCTAGGGCAGTAAGACTTGCCCACAACATAAGAGCTAAAATGCTCTGGGCAGTTGTAGACAAAGAGAATGATGTAACGTATTACGAGATAACGAGAATTACGCCTTGAGGTGATGAAGTGGGGAGAATTAAAACAAGCCTAGTAAAAAGAATAGGTGAAAAAATTTACGAGCAATACAAAGACAAATTTAGCGATGATTTTGAAAAGAACAAAGAAATAGTAAAGCAAATTCTACCAATACACAGCAAGAAAATGATAAATGTCATTACTGGCTACATTACAAGGCTTGTTGAAAGAAAAGAAGAATAGATTTATTGTTTATTTTTCAAAGTTTTTATTATGAAAGCACGCATAGATGAGTTTGCCTTTATACTTCTTGCAGGTTTGGCTTTTATTTTAATATTTGCCTTCTTCTCTCAGACAGTTGTCTCAGACATAATAGTTGAGCCAAGCTCAATAAACGCAAAGCTTGTGGAGGGTAGCTTCAAAACCTTTGTCATAACAATAAAATCCAATTCCAGCAATGTTTCCATTGATGTTGAGGGAAATTTAAAACCTTATTTGACGCTAGATTCAACAAACTTTGATGTGTTTGGAGAGAGAGAAGTTAGAATGTTTTTTGAAGCTAAAAGAGAGGGCACATTTTCAGGAAAGCTGATTGTTAAAAATCCTTACAAAGAGTTCATAGTTCCTGTAAACATAGAAGTCGTAAAAGAAGAAGATGTAGAGAGTTTGATGGTTCAAGATATTATACCTTTGGGCAACTTTAACATATTCTTGGAAGAAAATGTTAGCTTAGTTTTAGCAGAAGAAAAATCAACAAAGCTGATAACAACAGGATTTGAATCCAATTATTTAACGTTGGAATTTTCTTTGAGTCCAAACGTGGATAAAAAATCTTTAATTTTGAATTTAGAGCTAGAAGATTATAACGGAGCAGCACCTCTGATAGTTGAGCTTAATGGAGAAACAATTTATAATGACGTTCCTCAAAAAAATCTACTTCAAATAGAATTGTCTGAAGGCCTATTAGCTAATACCAACGTTGTAAAGGTATATGCAGATTTGCCTCCAATACCCTGGCTGCAAAATTACTATAGCATAAAAAATGCAAAGATTGAAGCAAGAACTATTCAAAAACCAGAAGTAATTTTTAATTTTAATCTAAGCGAGAAGCAAGCAAACAATTTCCTAAAGCTGAAAATCGAATTCTTGGCAAGGGAAAATAAAGTTAAACAACTTTACATCTCTTTAAACAATCAGCTTTTATATGCTAGTAAACCACCTTTGGTAGCATTTTCTAAAACTTTTGAAAATGATTTGTTTGGTAATCCTTTGTTCGTGAGAATGGAAGAGAATGAGCTAAGAATAAGGCTGGAAGAACCGGGCAAGCTGATTGCAACTAATGTAAACCTTTACATATACTACTTAAACTAGGGCACTTACTCTAAGCAAATCTCTTATGCTAGTTGCTAAAGCTAGTGTGGCTATTAAAGCTTTGGTGTAATTTCTCTCATCCTTGTTTTCAACAAATCTGTCTAAATAGTAAAGCAAGGCCAGCACAACTATTATTTTAAGCAAAGGAAATATTTCAGGAGCTATTAGAGAAATTAACACACTTGGAACAAAATGCTGCTCGGAATAACCAAAGAACTTTATAGCTAAATATGTTGTTGTCCCATCAAATATTTGCGCACCAGCCACAATCTTATTCTCTTTACTCCATTTTATTTTGTAGAGTATCAATGCTATGGGCAAAAAAACAATGAAATCAAGAATAGGCATGGCATAATTAACAATTTCTATGTTCGCTAAAGCTACACTAGCCAAAACAATTCCAAACAATGAAGTAATTTTGTAATACTTTTCTCTCATCAAATACCAAGAAAAAACTAAAGTTGTGAAAAAAACAAAGAATACAAGCAAGTATATGTTTGGTGTGGTAAAGAGAATGCTGTTAACTATACCAGCATCTTGCCAGACTCTTAAAGCGGAGCCGAAAACAATGTAAGGAAACAAAGCAATTGCAAACCTTTCATCAATTCTAATTTTCATTTTTTTAAGCAATTCGTAAATGATGTAAATAAATGCTAAAGCTATTAAACCAAGAGTCACTGTTTTCTCAAACGTATAACCTTCAGCAAAAGGATCTAAAAAATAGCTAACAATCTTTTCATGAAACATTATTAAAGTTTTATATCCTAATTTTTATAAGAGAAACATGAATCTAAAAAGCCTTTTGCCAATTTTAGCTATAATTTTCGTAGCTGGTTGTGTTCAGCAAGCCCAAACTGTAGCTACGCCTAGTGGCGTAATTGTAACTCAATTTGCCCCAGAAGTGCCAGAAATTTTTGAGGGAGAAGATGTAATGATAACAGCAATAATTCAAAACATAGGCGATTCTGTAGCAAGTGATGTTAAAGCAACTTTGTTTGGTATAGATCCAAATAGTTGGGGAATAGCAAATGATGTGCAATCAATAGGTAGCTTAGAACCGCAAGAAGAGTATGAAATTATCTGGAGCGCTACCGCACCAAGCATTAGCGTTCCAGAGTTTACCTTTACACCTGTAGTTAGGGTGGAATATTACTATAGGACTGCGGCCTCTGCAAACATAAGATTCATAACAGATGATTATTATAACTCTTTGCCTTTGGATGAAAGGAAAACTGTACAAACGGGAATAATGTCCACACAAGTTTCCAAGGCACCTATCACGGTTTCCTTCTCAACAACCAAGAAATTGTTCAAAGTATCTGATAGTGTTTCTTCCTTGCCAGTAAAAGTTACAATACAGAACATAGGTGGTGGCATTCCATTTTATGGTGATGATGAAAAAGTGGTTAGAGTTCAAATTGATGTGAATCCCGGCACAGTGGAGTGTGGTGATAAAGACTATGCTAATGGTGCTTTAGAAACTTTAATCAGAGGAGAAAGGAAAACAATAATTTGCTATATTAACCCAGGTTCATTTACAAACTTGGTTGATGTGGTTTTGAATGTTAATTTGGATTATCAATATTACATTGATTCAAGCACTTCTATAAAAGTTATTAAACCAGAAGAATCAACAATAACACCAACTTTGCCTTCTCAACCCACTACGACAGAAGGGGGAAGTTCAACACCTTCCTTACCCCCTAGCCCACCCAACGATGTGATTTCAAAATGACATCATGTCAAACTGTTAATAATGTTCCTTCACTTTATATCTCTAAACTCCTTTTCTAATGGGCCCGCCCGGAATCGAACCGGGACCTCTGCCGCGTGAAGGCAGCGTCCTAGCCATTAGACCACGGGCCCTCTAAATTATAAATAAAAACACAGAGGGGATTAAAATTGTTATTAACCAAACCACGAAATTCCAGAAAATTATCTTACTTCCATCTAATGGAGGTATAGGCAGCAAGTTAAAGAATGCTAGCCAGAAGTTAAGTAAAGCTATTTGTTGAGCAAGAAAGTTAGGTATAAAATAAAGAGCCACACCAATCAAAATGTTAGTTATAGGCCCAACCAAAGAAATCATTGCGCTTTCTTTTAGCGTAATTCTTTTCATACCTTCCCATCTGCTAAACCTGTAAGGGTAAATCATTACTGCCCCAGGAACAATTAGCTTGAATCCAAAAAAAGCTAGGAATATGCTGAAAAGCATACCCTCTTTCCACATCTTAAAATATGCTTTACAGCCGTATTTTATGGCCATGTATTTATGAGCTAATTCATGAGGTATGAAGGAAACTAATGAAATCAGCAAGTAAAGCGGAAACAGATAAATAATTGTTTGTGGATGCGAAATGCTGAAACCAAACATGAAAGCTACGTAGACGGTAGCAATTAGAATTTCCTTAATTTCCTCAACATCCATTTTCAGCTCTTTTAGCATGTCATAAACCATAATAGCGCAGCACCTCTTCTATGTTTCTAACCTCTACTACTTTTATACCAACTCTTTCGGAAATATCAACATACTCCCTTTCATAGCTTATTGTGCAAACAACAATGTTTACTATTTTCTTACATTCTTCTTTGGGTACATAGTTTATTTCCTTTCCCTGACCGTAAGGAACTAAAAATAAAGTGGCTCCGTAGTTTTTGGCAGCTATGGCTTTTGCTTCTATACCACCCACTGGCCCTATGCTACCATCAGGCTCTATTGTACCTGTTATAAAAATGCTTTGGTTTATTGGCTTGCCCTCTAAAGCAGCTATGGTGGCAACCGTTATTGCTGCTCCAGCTGAAGGACCACCAACAATGCTTACATTAGAGGCTTCTATGCTATAAATTAAATCCACATCATCCAAAGTCCTTCCTAAATAGTCGGAAGCAACTTCTTTGGCTATTTGTATGGATTGTTGAGTATCAATCCAGAAGAGCAATAAGTTTATGTCTACAAGCAACCTTCCTTTACCAGGCAAGGATTCAACTATTAACGGTAGTGCAACTCCATTCCCCTGTCTATCAACAGCAGTCAGCAAAATCTTACTGACGTTTCTTTCAACACTAGCATTTGTTATTTTAACAATTTTTACAGTTGTTTGAGTATTAGGTTTCTGTAAAAATAAGAAAACCATAAAGATTAGCAGTAACAAAACTTCTTTTCTCATGTGATTAGATTGTGATAGGAAAAATAAATTTATAAAGGCAGGGGCATGCTCTCGGTGGACA
>WAMV01000002.1 GCA_015522145.1 Candidatus Aenigmatarchaeota archaeon
GCTGAGTAGTAAAAGCGCTCATTAAGCCTGAGGTAAAGAAAACAATTATGATGGAAAAAATTGCTATAGCAAAAACAACATTTCTTGCTTTACCAGCTATTGCTTCAGCTACATTAGGTATGAATAATGCTGCAACAAGCAAAACCATTCCTATCAAAATCATAACAATTGTTAATTGCGTAAAGAATGCAGAAAATGGCTTTGCTAAATTTACACCAACAAGAACAGGAAAGGCAAAAATGAGCAATGCTATAGCTAAGCTAACGGTAGCTGCAACTAATGGACTTTCAAAAACTTTTGCTTTTCTGATTAATGCATAGATGAAGGCAAGAGAAATAAAGAAAGGTAAAACATAAGAATAAATACCAAGCTCTAGCATTATTTTTATAGCTTGCTCAAAAACCATGAAAGAAATTTGTTAGAAAATTTATTTAACAATGAAGAAAAGCCCAAAAGTTAGCAAGAGTATTAACCATACAATATAAAGATTGTAAATTCCTGCTGCTGGGGGGAGCTGAAATATTTGTAATATGTTTGTAGAAAAAACTAAGATTGTAGTGACTACCAAAGCAAGTATAATGCTTTTCCTCTTCCTATTCTTTTCTCCCACAAGGGCAAAGTTAAAAATTATTGTTAGCACGACAAATATGAAAAAGCTCATTATAATAACGCTTAAATTTCTAAAGAAAACGTAGAAAAAATAAGTGAGCTCAGGCGGAGCAAATATGGCTGTTGCTAAAACAACCAAGCTGGCTAGTATTACATGTCCCCTCTTAACATTTTTCTTCCTACTATCTCCCAAAAAATTCATCTTTTGAAATAAAGCAAAATAAATGAAGAATAATAAGGTTATGAAAGGTAATTGTATTAGTATTTCCATTTCGTAGCTCATAATTTCACCCTACGCAAAAAGTGTCGTAGTAAGAGAACATACCAAATACTATGTTTGTTACAACATTCCAGTAAAGTATTGCAGCAACAACAAATAGAATCAAAGATATCCACATGTTTCCTGAAAGTCCAGCACCAAGTAGTATTGCTATCAATAAGAAGAATCCTCCCCAAACAACAACAATTTTAAAGCTTGCATCCACATTTGGCGAATGCAAGAATAGCAAGCTTATTAGTATGCTTAAAGCAGCTATAACCCTCTCTTCCTTAATCGTCATTCCTCTTCTTGGATGTGGCTGATTTTGATAGCTAGCTGGGGTGGGCCTTACAACATAGGTCATCATTGCTACTAGCACAATCCAAAGTATTAGAGACATTATACCTAAGGGCAAAAATTTAGATGCAACTAAACAATTCAAACATTCCTGTGAAAAACCAACATAACAAACTCCAGGCAATGGTCCAAGAATAGCTTCAGCAACATTAATACTTTCCACACCATAGTAAAAATTTTGAGCTCTAGCTATGGAAAACAAAATTAAAAAATAAAGTAAAGGTAGGGCAAACCTTTTCATTAATTTTAATGTTTGTTTTTTGTCATATAAGTTGATTGCTGGATTTATTCAGATGTTGTTGTATTAGAACTATCTCTTGCTGGATTGTAGTGAAGACCTTCTATCTCAAATGGTGGTTTTTCAAACGGTTTACCTATATTTCTTTTAATCCATCCACCAGCTTTCTTAAGCTTGTCTTTCCATCCTTCTTTTTTCTCTCCAGATTCTTTACTATCTTCCTTTTTACCACCATTCCCGTTTTTACCATTTTTCTCTCCATTTTCTTTATCTGGTTTGGGGGTTGGTTCTGGAGTTGGTTCAGGTTTTGGCTCTGGTTCAGAGTCTTTTGCTTTTCCAGACCATTTAGGCATTTTATTGACTGTATCCGGCTTCACGTTTGAGTTTGAAACAGCTATGTAGTCAATTATTTCCATTATGTTTAATGCCAATTTTTGTTTCGTTTCTGGATCCAAGTTATCATTATTTAGTACATTGTTTAGTAACTTTTCTAGGTTTTCTTTATATGCAAAATCTTTATTGATGTATTTAGCTAACTCGTTTGAGAACAGCTGGACCATTTCTTTATCTTTATTGAGCATTTGTAGCAAAATTTTTTCGAGTAACTCATATTTCCTTTTGCTTTCTTCTATGTATGCTTTTTCTATGCTGTTTTTTCTATAACTACCGTAATTTCTTTTGCCGTTGTTGGTGTATTTCTTTAGATGATCGTAAACCTTTATTAACTGTTCATATTCCTTTGTATTTGTCAAACCATATTGTTTTGATAAATCTATAAGTGGCTGTATTTTGTTTAAGACTTTTCTTGCTTCTGTTTTTGAGATTCCTATTATATTGTTAGGCTTGTACATTTCTGCCAATTCTTTTTGCATACTATATATGTTATCTTCCATTAGTCACCACCTAATAGTAATAATATACCTAGGGGGTATATAAAGCTTTCGGTTTTTAGCTACCAAGAAGTAGTTACACTATTCTTTCATTTTCTGCACAACTTCCCCAAGAATACGCACGCTTTCTATTAAAGCCGGTAACATTTCCCTAAGAACCCTATCTAAAGCAGAAACTTTAGCTTTCATTCCATCTACACTTTCCTTAAGCTCTTTTATTGCTTGCAAAACCTCATTCTCTTCCCTTTCTTTATGCGTAATTACTTGATTTACTAATTCCCTAAATTCATCAACCTTCTTGGCAAGCTCCTCATAGCGTATGCTAAATTCCCTAAGCTTTTCCTCAAGCTCAGCAGTTCTGCTAGCAACCAAATACTCTATGTACTCTTCATTAGGATAATTTTCAATTTCCTGCTCTATAGGCAATTCTTCAAACTCCACTTCCTCTTCCTTCTTTTCCTCTTTTTTAGGTTTGCTTTCAACACCAAGCCTTAAAGCTTGCAATAAAGCATCAGAAATTTCCTTTGGGCTAAAACCCTCTTTTCGCAATATATCAATTATTTCTGCCTCGCTAAAACCTTTATCTGCCAATTCCCTAACCCTATCTATTGGCACATAACCCTTTCCTTCTTTTCTCGAGAACAAATCAAATTTCATATATCAAAATTTTGTTTTTTCAATTTTAAAATGCTAAGCTTCTTCCAATTTAGGCAAAGGACTTAGCAACTCAACATATTCTTCAAGCTCTTTCAACTCTTCTTTATTAACCTTCTTGCTAAGCTCTATTTGCAAATCATTAATTTTTTCTTCCATTTCCTTCAGCTTGTTAGCTAAACCTTCTAACTTGCGAATCGTTCTTTCTAGCGAAACTTTTATGTCTTGCATAGCTTTTAGCAACTCATCTTCCATAACTCTTCTACTTTCCCTTTCCCTTTCCAAACTTTCTTCCAGAATTCTTAATTGTCTAGAGTTTTCATTTACTCTAGCAAGAATTTTCTTTAAAGCATCTGCAGTTTTTTTGTCCATTAATTAACAATTTCTTTTGCTAAGAAATAAAATTAAGTATGGTAAAGTTTAAAGTCAAAGACAAAACTCTAGTTATAGATGCTAGTAACTGGCTAACTTTTCCGAGCATAGAAGACAATGCAAGCGTTATGGCAATAGCTATAGAATTGCTAAGAAGGAATAAAGGCATAGAAAAAATTGTTTTTAGCCAGGAAAAGCAAATAGAGTATGATTACTTTGCTGTTAAAATGCTTAACGAAATTGCGGAGTTGCTAGACAGCATAGAACTGCATGAAAAAGAAATG
The DNA here is from genome assembly GCA_015522145.1 of Candidatus Aenigmatarchaeota archaeon. Classification (GTDB taxonomy): domain Archaea; phylum Aenigmatarchaeota; class Aenigmatarchaeia; order CG10238-14; family WAMV01; genus WAMV01. The sequence continues at coordinate 3,664 of WAMV01000002.1, forward strand.
TTAAAATATTCTAAGCTAAGGAAAATAATCCAAACAATTAAAAAAGATCCTTTGCTAGCTTACTTTCAGCTTAATGTTTTGCTAAGCAAAACTAAAGATGCAGAAGTTTTTGTGCTGGCAACAAATCTAAAGGAAATGATGGAAAGCTTAACCATGCTAAAAATTTTTCAGGAGTATGCTAAAGATTATGAGCCAGGCCTTAGAAAAATTTACAGAAAAATTTTCATGCCTATGATAAGACCAAATTTCATGACAACAAGCTTTTACATTTTTCCACCAAGAAATGCAATGCTAATAGATTCTTACAAGCTGAGAAATGGAAGCAAAGTTGAAATTTATAGGATTCCTGGCAAGGTTAGGCATTATTATCATTTAATAGCTCCTGAGTTTTTGCTAAGTATGGAAGATCAAAAAATCATTAATTTAGCTAAAGACAGAATAGCTGAAGCTACAAGAGAAATAGATTATAGCAATATGGAAAGAGCAAGAGAAACTTTTAAAGACATTGCTAAATCAACCATAAGACAAGTTGCTTCAGAAGAAAACATAAGGTTAAGCAAAGATAAAGTTGAGGAACTTGCAGAAATTCTAACCAGGCATACAGCAGGCTTTGGCATCTTAGAGATTTTGATAAGTGATGATAAATTGCAAGACATTTACATAAATTCGCCCATAGGCTTTACACCAGTTTTTGTTTTTCATAGCGATTTTGAGGAATGTGAAACCAATGTTTTCCCAAGCAAAGAAGATGCTGAAGTTTGGGCTACACGCTTCAGACTATATTCTGGTAGACCATTAGATGAGGCAAATCCTGTGCTAGACACAGAGCTTTTTGTGCCTGGTGGTAGGGCAAGGGTTGCTGCAATTACAAGAACTTTAAGTCCAGAAGGTTTAGCGTTTGCTATAAGAAGACATAGAGATAAGCCATGGACGTTTCCTTTATTCATAAAAGTCAGATACTTTAATGCTTTGTACGCAGGCCTAATGAGCTTTTTGGCCGATGGTGGCAGAGCAATTTTAATAGCTGGTGGCAGGAGCTCTGGAAAAACAAGTTTGCTCTCTTCCCTAATCCTAGAGCTAATGCGCAAATACAGGATAATAATTCAGGAAGATACTCGTGAGCTTCCTGTGGAGATTTACCGCAAGCTTGGCTACAATGTTGAGAATCTTAAGACGCGTAGCGTAATTACGCAAGTAGAAACAGAGTTGCCTGCTGATGAAGCTTTGCGCACAGCTTTAAGGCTTGGCGATTCTGTTCTGATTATAGGAGAAATAAGAAGCGTAGAGGGCAAGGCTTTGTTTGAGGCCATGCGTATAGGCGCTTTAGCAAATTTGGTTGCTGGCACTATACATGGTGAGTCAGCTTATGGTGTTTATGATAGAATAGTTAACGATTTAGGCGTACCAAAAACAAGCTTTAAAGCAGTAGATATAGTAAGCATTTCAAACATGCTAAAAAGTCCAGATGGTTTGCATAGGTTTAGGCGTGTGGTAGAGCTTACTGAAATAAGAAAAAAATGGCAGGAAGATCCTTTGCAGGAAGGAGCTTTTGTAAACTTAATGGAATACTCAGCAAAGCAAGACGAGCTTAAGCCAACAGATGCTTTGCTAAATGGAGAGTCAGAAGTTATTAACGCTATTGCTAAAAGGGTAAGGGAATGGCGCGGAAACTGGGAAGCTGTTTGGAGCAACATAATGTTAAGGGCAAGAATAAAGCAAACAATGGTTGATTATGCTTTAAAACTAAACAGGCCAGAAATTCTGGAAGCTGAGTATGTGGTAAAAGCCAATGAACACTTTCATTTAATTTCTGATGAAGTTAAAAAAGAAGTTGGGGCTTTGGATAGCGAGTTAATTTATGCTAGATGGTTAAGCAAATTTAAGCAGTTAATAAAGCATTTTTAATAGAAAAAATTAAACTATTTTTATGAAAGCAGCTGTGCCTGTACCTTACATAATTGCTCTGATTTTTGCCGTAGCTGTAATAGCTATAGTAGGTTATTGGTACTACAGCACAGGTGGTAGCTTTCAGCAAAGCTTGACTAGGACAGAATGTAACAATTTAGCAATACAATATTGCCAGGGAAGAGCCTCTGACCAAATACCGGAATCCTGGACAGAATGGTTGGATCAAAAAGGTAAAGGCGCCTGTGCAAACATATTGGGTATTACGGACGAGAATCAGTTGTGTGAAAATTTGGGCTTGCCGATACAATGAGCATGAAAGCAGCTATACCACTAAATTACATAGTAGCTATAGTTTTTTCAGTTAGTGTTTTGACGCTGGTAGGTTATTGGTATTATAGCACAGAGTCTTCTGGTATTAAAGTCTCTAATCTGGCAATATGCCAAAGCTTAGAACAAATTTACTGTCAAGAAATAGAAAAAGGCTCTAGCATTTCCTGGCAGGACTTTTTAGCTCAAAAAGGCGTTGAGTCATGCTCTAATTACGTCCCTTCCTGTATAGAGACCCAAACTCAAGAAGAACAAAATCCTGGATTACCACCATTACCTCCAGATGTGTTTCCAGTATAAGCGGTTTTCTATATCAACA
>WAMV01000003.1 GCA_015522145.1 Candidatus Aenigmatarchaeota archaeon
CTACATAACCACACCAATATACTATGTAAATGATAAGCCCCACATAGGACATGCTTATACTACGATAGCAGCAGACATTATAGCAAGATATTACAGACTTAAAGGTTATGATGTTTTTTTCTTGACTGGGACTGATGAAAACAGTCAGAAAAATGTTGAGGCTGCGAAAAAAGTTGGTATGTCAGTAAAGAAGTACTTAGATGAAATGGCAAAGATATGGAAAAAAACGTGGAAGGTTTTGAATATAAGCTACGATTATTTCATAAGAACAACCAACACAAAACATAAGAAGGGTGTCATTAAATTTTTTAAGAAAGTTTACAAAAAAGGAGATATTTATCTGGGACAGTATTCTGGGTTGTATTGTGTTGCTTGTGAAGCTTTTCTTACGAAAAGAGATTTAGACAAGCAAGGACTATGCAAGCTTCACAAAAAGAAACCCATAGAAATAAAAGAAGAAAACTATTTTTTCGCTGCATCTAAGTATAAGGAAAGGCTGATAAAATTCATAAAAAAGAATAAGAAGTTTATTGAACCTGAGGGTAGGAGAAATGCTGTTCTCGAGTATTTAGAAAAACACTTCCAGGATATAAGCATAACCAGGTACAAGGCTGAATGGGGAATTACTAGTCCCATAGACAAAAATCACAAAATCTATGTCTGGTTTGATGCCTTAATAAATTATCTGACAGGTATTGGTTATGGTTGGGATGAAAAGAAGTTTAAGAAGTATTGGCCTGCAGACGTTCATTTAATAGCTAAAGATATATTAAAGTTTCATGCAGCATTATGGCCAGCTATGCTTTTAAGCGCTGGCTTACCTCTGCCTAAAAAAGTATTTGCTCATGGATTTTTGACTGTTGATGGACAAAAAATGAGTAAAACAATAGGGAATGTTGTTGATCCTGTGGAACTTGCGAAAAAATATCCTGTCGATGCCATAAGATTTTACTTATTTAGACATATTGGTTTTGGTGAGGATGGAGATTTTAGCGAGGAAAAGTTGAAAGAAACCATAAATAATGAATTGGTTAACGATTTGGGAAATTTGGTTTATAGAGTTTTATCTTTAGCTGAGAAATTTGGCTACAGCAAGTATGGTAAAAAAGAGCTGGAAAAGAAGCTCAAGCTAAGAAAAATAGAAAAACACATGGAGAGGTTGGAGCTTCACCTAGCTTTGGATGAAATATGGAAATTTGTTAAAGAAACTAACAGATACATTAACGCAAAAAAACCATGGCAAAACGAAAGAATTGCTAAGCAAGTAAATTATAATTTGCTTGAAGCGCTGAGAATAATAGCAATTCTTTTGTATCCTTTCATGCCTTCCACAAGCCTTAAGATTTGTAAGCAATTGGGTGTAAAGCTAGGTAGCTGGAAAGACTGTAAGTTTAAAAGGTTTGAAGGCAAAATTAAAAAAGGAGAGTATTTGTTTGTAAAGGTGAAATGAGTGATAAGTTATGAAGAATTCAAAAAAGTTGAGATGAGAATTGGTAAAGTGATTTCGGCTGAAAAAATACCTGGTGCAAAAAAACTTTTAAGATTAGTAGTGGATTTTGGTAATGAGAAAAGGCAGGCAGTTTCTGGAATAGCTGACCAATACAAGCCTGAAGATCTAATAGGCAAGAAGTTTGCTTTTGTTGTTAATTTGGAACCAAGAAAGTTCATGGGTGTAGAAAGTCAATGTATGATTTTAGCTGCGGAAAAAGATGGTAAAGTCGCTTTATTAGCTCCTGTAGTTGATATAGAAGAAGGAGCTGAAATTTTATGAAGTATGTTAAGGATTACATGAACAAAAAAGTTGTTTATTTGGAGCCAGAGATGAATATATTTGAAGCAGCTAAATTATTAGCCCAACATAACATTTCTGGAGCGCCTGTGGTTAAGAATGGTAAGCTTGTTGGCATGCTTAGTGTTAGCGACATACTAAAAACAATAAAGAAAAAAATAAAGATAAAAGAATCTGAAATACCTGAGTTTCACTTGCTAACAGTAACTTTGCTTTTTACTATCAAAGAAAAAGTAGAGTTTACAAAGTACCTAGAAAAAGTTTCGAAAATAAAAGTCAAAAAAATAATGAGCAAAATAGTTTATTCTGTCAAACCTGAAGACACTGTGTTAAAGGCCGCAGAAATAATGGAGAAACATGACGTAAATAGGTTGCCTGTGGTTAAAGATGGGAAGCTTGTGGGTATAATAGCTAGGGCAGACATAATAAGGGCTTTGGTTGAATAAATGTTTTATACTAGTAAGGAAAAGTTGATTATAATGACCCAGGCGCTTTACATGGATGATTCTTACATAAAGGAATTTGAAGCAAAAATAACAAAGATTGACGGCAATAAAGTTTACTTAGATAAAACAGCCTTTTATCCTAGGGGCGGTGGTTTAGTAAGCGATACTGGAAAGTTAGTAAAAGATTCCAAAGAGTATAAGGTTGTTTTTGTTGGTAAAGAATCTGGAGAAATTTATCATGAAGTTGAAAATGTAGAAGGTTTAGCTAAAGGAGATATGGTAAAGGGTATTATAGATTGGGAAAGACGCTATAGAGTAATGAGGATGCATACAGCCAGCCATATAATAAGCGCATTACTCTACAAAGCTAGAAATTGTTTAATTACTGGAAATCAAATAAGTTATGATAAAAGCAGGATAGATTTTAACTTAGAAACAATGGATAAGAAATTTTTACAAAATATAATTGAGAAATCAAACAAAGTTGTAGAAATGGGCATAGAAGTTAAAGTTTATTATTTGCCTAAAGAAGAAGCTTTCAAAATCCCAGGTATAGTAAAGCTAGCGGGCAAGCTACCACCAAACGTTGAAAAACTTAGGATTGTAGAAATAGAAAACATAGACATACAGGCTGATGGAGGTGTGCATGTAAAAAACACCAAAGAAATTGGAAAAATTGTTTTGTTAAAAACCGAAAACAAAGGAAAAAATAATAGACGTTTGTATTTTACTGTAGAACCTTAAATTTTGCCGGGGGTGGGATTCGAACCCACGAAGGGCCTACGCCCAGCGGGTTTCCTATCATCAAATCAAAGCTCAAGTAATCTTGAGCCCGCCGCCATTGACCACTAGGCGACCCCGGCAATATAAAATTAAGCCTAACTAAATAAAATTTTTGTTATGGATGTATTTGGATTCGTTAAAGAAAAACTAGAGGAAAAATTAAACATCAAGCTGGATAAATATTTGGAATTTCCAAAACCAGAATTTGGGGATCTTGCAATAACCTTGGCTTTTGAAAAGGCTAGAAAAGAAAAGATTGGTTTAAATGAAGCCGCTCAAGAAATTGCAAGAAGAATCGAGGATTTGGAGATAATAGATAAAGTAGAGGTTGTTAATGGTTATGTCAACTTAAGTTTGAATTGGAAAATATTAGGTAAAGAATTTTTAACAAAAAGTATTGAGCTCCCCAACATTGGCAAAAGTAAAAAAATAATTATTGAACACACAAGTGTAAACCCAAATAAAGCGTTGCACATAGGCCACTTAAGAAATGCTTGCTTAGGCGATAGCTTAGCTAGATTGTTAAAGAAAGTGGGCTATGATGTTAAAGTATTAAACTACATTGATGATACAGGTTTGCAAATAGGCTACCATCTTTTAGCTTTTAAGGAATTAGGCTATAATTTTGATGTCGAAAAGAAATTTGATATTTATGCTAGTGAAATTTATCCAGAAATCATAGGAAAAGTTAAAGAAAATCCAGAATTGGAAGAAAAAGCAAGAAAAATAATAAAGAGATTGGAAGAGGGAGATGAAGAAATTTTAAACTTGGCTGAGAAGTTTGTCAGAAAAGTTTTGCTTGCACAATTACAAACCCTTTGGAATCTTAACATTTTTTATGATTTGCTGAATTTTGAATCTCACATAATTTTGTTTGATTTGTGGAAAGAAGCTTTTGAAAAGCTAAAAAGTCTTGGTTTAGTAAAAAAGGTTGAAGATGGTAAGCTTAAAGACTGTTGGGTTTTTGAAGCTAAAGGTAAGGAGTTTGAAAATTTAAAAGAAGCTGATAAGGTTTTAGTAAGGAGTGATGGAACTCTTGTGTATACAGCTAAAGATATTGCTTACGCAATGTGGAAGCATGGACTAATAGATAAAGACTTCAAGTATGTTGAGTTTGTTGAACAACCAAATGGTCATGTATTATATGCTACACATCCAGAAGGAAAAGCTATGAAAGGATTTAACAATGTTGAAATTTCCATTAACGTTATAGATGTCAGACAAACATATGTTCAAAAAATAGTGCAAAATGCTATAGAAAGATTGAATCCAAAAGCTAAATACATACACTATGCTTATGAAGTCGTAGCTTTAAGCAGGGGTACAGCAAGCTTATTGGGGATTGAAACAGACAAAGAGTTTTTACATATGTCTGGAAGAAAAGGTGTTATAGTTAATGTCGATGATGTTTACAATACTTTACTTCAAAAGATAATGGAAGAGACCAAGAAAAGAAATCCCGATATGGATGAAAAACTAGTGAGGGAAATTTCTGAAAAAATTGCTAAATCTACGCTAAGATATGAATTGATAAAAATGGACAGAAACAAAATTTTAGTTTTTGATATAGTGGATTCTCTAAAGATTGAAGGCGATACAGCAAGCTACTTGCAATACTCTTACGTAAGGGGTAAAAACGTGCTTAAAAAGTATGGAAAAAATGTGGAGGTAATTTCAAAAATCGAAGATTTAAACAAAGAAGAAAAGGAACTGTTAAAAACAATGGCTAAATTACCCTTTGTTATAGAAAAATCCGTAAATCTCTTAGATTTAAGCATAATAGCAAATTACGCAATTTCTCTAGCTAACTCATTCAACTTATTCTACGAAAAACACAGAGTGGTTGGAAGTGAGAAAGAAGTCTTGAGGCTTAATATAGTCAAGAGATTCTTAGAAATTATGGAAATTTGTTTTGAAATAATGGGTATTGAGAAGTTAGAGGTTATGTAATGTTGTTGGGTAAAGAAGATTTAGAAATTTTTATGAGAGAAAATGGCATAAAGGGCAAAATAATTTGTTTTGAAAAACCAGTAATGAGTAGCGAACAAGCAAAAGAGTTTGTGGGTAGAAAAGTTGTTAAAAGTATATTGATTATGGTCGATAACAAACCTGTGCTTTGTATACTTCCGGGGAGCAAAAGAGTTGATTTTGAAAAAATTAAGAAAATATTTAACGCTAAAGAGGTAAGGCTATGTAAAGCTAAAGAGGTTAAAGAAATAACTGGCTATGATATAGGTAGCCTACCTCCTTTCGGTCATAAACAAAAAATAAAAACTATAGTTGATGAGAGTGTTTTAGAATATGATGTTATGTATTTTGGAGGTGGTAGCCATTATTGTCTACTAAAACTTGATAAAGAAGAATTTCTTAAGCTGGGGTTTAAGATTAATCAAATTTGCTAGATGCCGGGGGTGGGATTCGAACCCACGAAGGCGCTAACGCCAGTGGCCCCTGAAGCCACCGCCATTGACCACTAGGCGACCCCGGCTTGACAGATTTTACTAAAAAATTAAAAAGGAAAAGTTATTTTTCTTCGTAAATCACTAGTTCCTTATGTTCTGCCTCAAACCCATATGCTGAATGGCTACCGTCGCAAAAAGGCTTGTTGGTGCTATAGCCACATCTGCACAAAGCCGCATCTATTCTATCGTTAATTTTTACCAGTATAGGACCGTTTTCTACAAACTCTAAAGAAACCTTCTTCACTTTCTCTGTCATGAAATTTAAGTTAAAAGCTTGATTTTAAAAAGGTATACCTATTACGTAAAGGGCTAAAGTGGAGTGTATGAGAACTGAGATAGCAAAGACCCACCAGTAGTAGCAGTGATTGTGGTAGAATTTCCTGAACTTTTTGTATTTCATTAACTTAAATAACAGATTGCCTGAAAAACACCTACAGCTGAAGAAAATGAATATAAAACTTAATACATTTATTATACCCGTAACAAAAACTATCTGGGCTAGCGTTGGATGAACCATAAAATTTATTATTTAATTAGACTTTTAAGAGTTTGTAAAACTTCTTTGGCATGGTCCCTTGGCTTAACTTTTCTCCATTCGTAAACTATTTTGCCTTCTTTATTTATTAGGAAGGTTGATCTCTCTATTCCGTAATGCTCCTTGCCAGCTGTTTTTTTAAGCTTCCAAACTTTATAGGCTTTTAAAACTTTCTTTTCTTTATCGCTAAGTAATTGTACTTTCAAATTGTGCTTTTCACAGAATTTTTTATGGCTTTCAACGCTATCAGCACTCACACCAATAACAATTGCATTGAGCTTCTTAAATTGAGGTAGTAGCTTTGTAAATTCTATAGCTTCTATTGTACAGCCCGGGGTGTTATCTTTGGGGTAAAAATATAGAACGACATAGTCATAGCTATCTAGTAAACTTTTTAGACAAATCTCTTCACCTTTTTGATTTGGTAAACAAAAATCTTTAGCGCTTTCCATGCTTTCTATTTAGAATTTCCTCCAATTATATAGCCTAAACCCAAGCCTATGAATATACCTGGCAAAAGTTGGTTTGTAAGAAATCCTATACCCACACCCAAGAACAAAAACCCGTTTCTTATGTTCTTTCTTTTTCTTGGCTCTTGTTTTCATATTTTATTTTATGACTATCAAAATATTTTAGCTCACGCCCCGGGTGGGATTCGAACCCACGACCTTCCGGTTAACAGCCGGGCGCTCTACCACTGAGCTACCGGGGCTTAATTTATAAAATGGAAATTAAGCTAAATTAAAGTTTTATTTTCATGGATAAACTCTATTGATTAAGCGTGGGAATGGTATAGCATCCCTAATGTGTTCAAGCTTGCATATCCACATAATATAGCGCTCTACTCCCAAACCAAAACCAGAATGTTGTACGCTACCATATCTTCTTAAATCTAAATACCACTCATAATCCTTTGGATTTAAGCCCTCTTCCTTTATCCTTTTTAGCAGAATTTCATAATCATCCTCTCTTTCTCCAGCACCAACTATCTCACCATAACCTTCTGGAGCTAGCAAATCAACGCTTAGCGTAACATTTGGCTCATCTCTTTTAACTTTGTGATAAAAAGCTTTGATTCCTTTAGGATAATACATCACAAAAAACGGCACATCAAACTTACTTGCTAGTACTCTTTCCTCATCTGCTCCCAGATCTTCTCCCCATTTTATTTGCACTCCCTCTTTCTGCAAAATTTCTATTGCTTGACTATAAGTTATTCTTGGAAATGGTGACTTAACTTTTAACAAATCTTTAGGGTCTCTCCCAAGCTCTTTAAGTTCTTTAGCTTTTTCCTTTGCTACTTTTTGGGTCATGTAGCTAATTAATCGCTCTATGGTTTTCATTAAACATTCTAAATCGCAGAATGGCATCTCTGCTTCAAGATGCCAATATTCTGTTAAGTGTCTTCTCGTTCTTGATTTTTCTGCCCTAAAGCTTGGTGCTATTGTATAAATCTTGCCTAGGCTTGCTATACCTGCTTCAGCATAAAGTTGCCAAGATTGTGTTAAGTATGCTTTTCTGTCAAAATATTTAAGCTCAAATAAAGTAGAACCTCCTTCGCACGCACCAGATACAAAGATTGGGGAATGAAATTCCTTAAAACCATTCTGAATAAACCATTCCCTAGCATATCTTAACACAGCGTCTCTTATTTGAAAAATTAGGAAGTATTTTCTTTCTCTTATTGTTAAATGTCTATGATCTAGCAAGAATGCTGGACCATGCTTCTTCTTAGCTATTGGATATCCTTCTTGAGCCTTTGTTATAATCTTAAAGTCTGTTGCTCTTACTTCATAGCCAAAAGGTGAGCGCTCATCTTTCTTGGCTTCCCCTTCTATCTCAACAACACTTTCTACAGGAGTCTTTTCAATTTCTTTTAGTTTATCTCCAAAAACCTCCTTGCGTAAAGTGCATTGAATAAAGCCTGTGCCATCTCTAACTATGAAAAAAACCACGCCTCCCGAGCTTCTTTTGTGATATAGCCAGCCTTTAATTTTGACTTTTCCTTCTTTACCTTTGAGAATTTCTTCTATCGTTTGCATAAAAAACACCTTAAAAAATTTTTTCATTATAGCTAAAAAAGTTTTAACAATTGGTTTGTTATTCTGAAAAATAGAAATTACACTATACAAATGGATTTAAATAGATTTTAAAAAATTATTTTTAGGCCCCGTTTAAACCCGCGTACTGGAATTGCTATTTCTCGAAACCTAATAATAGAATGTATGTTTGCATTTAAAGAGATTTCGATAGAGGAATGTATAAAATAAGGTGTAAAAATGGATTCCATAGTTAGAAAAGCTCTTGCAAAATCGTTGGGTAAAGAACAAGTTGAAGATCCAGTAGCAAGATTTAAAATAGCTCCAACAAGCGGAGCAACATTCAAAGATGTGGACTATTACAAGCTAGTAGAGGAAGAATTTGGAATTGCTGCCAAAAAAGCTAATATTGCTGTAATTGGCTGTGGTGGCATGGGTAACAACGCTATCAACAGACTTTATGAAATGGGAATAAGTGGCGCCAAAACAATAGCAATAAACACAGATGCAAAACATTTAGCAATAATTAAAGCAGATCAAAAAATTCTAATCGGCAAAGAGTTAACAAGAGGTTTGGGTGCTGGTGGCGACCCAGTAGTCGGAAGAAAGGCAGCAGAAGAGTCAAGAAATGAAATAAAAGAAGCTTTGCAGGGAGTTGACTTGCTTTTCGCTATTGCAGGACTAGGTAAGGGTACAGGAAGTGGTTCTATTCCAGTAGTTGCTGAAATAGCAAAGCAAATGGGAGCAATAGTAATTGCTGTAGTAACAATGCCATTTAAGGTAGAAGGAGCCAGAATTGTTAAGGCTGAAGATGCTTTAGCAACATTAAGACCTGTTGCAGACACAACAATAGTAATTGAGAATGATAAGTTGCTAAAGTATGCAGGCAACCTAAGCTTACAGCAAGCATTTGCTGTTGCTGATGAGCTAATCGCAAGCATGGTTAAAGGAATAACAGAAACAATAACATTACCAAGCTTGGTAAACTTAGACTATGCTGATGTAAGAACAGTAATGAAAACTGGTGGCGTAGCAGCAATTGGTGTTGGTGAATCCTCTTCTAGCGATAGGGCAAGGGATGCTGTACTAAAAGCATTAACAAACCCATTGCTAGAAGTTGACTATACAGGCGCTACAGGTGCATTGGTGCACATTACAGGCGGTCCAGACATGACGTTGGAAGAGGTTAATTCTATAGGAGAAACAGTAGTTAACTCTTTAGATCCATCTGCACAAGTATTCTGGGGTGCCAGAATATTACCAGAGTTTGAAGGTAAGATACAAGTAATAACAATAATTACTGGCGTAAAATCACCATACATACTTGGACCTGTTCATAAAGAAAGTCAGCCAGTAAAGGAACTAAGTCCAGCATTGGGCATTGAGATCATTAAATAAGCTTTACCCCACGCCCCACCCTTTAATTTTTTCTTTAGGGTGGATAATCAGGCAGGGGGTGAAGAATATGGGTGATTTCGACATGTGGGACCCACTAGAATTTGATGAATTTGATGAAGAAGAAGTCCTTTTCAGAGAAATAGAGACTGATGTTGAATGAGGTTGATGAAAACCTTCTTTTTCTTTTTTATTTTGTTTTTAAATTCAAAAGAAAAGAGTTTATTCTTCAACTGGTTCTTCTATAACATGTTTTATTAGAACTATGTCGCCGACAGCCTGAATTAAATCATAGGGAACCTTTATTCCTTTTTTGCCTCCAATAAGCTTGTCTAGAAATGTGCCTCTTGCAACCTCTATCGTCATACCTCTTATTTTGAACTTGTTTAAGTCTAGCTCAACATCTTTAACCTTACCTGCATAGAAGCCTTTCGTAGTAAACACATCTTTGCCAAAAACCTCGCTCAATTCCTTAACTGTTATTGCCATGAAATTATTTTTGTTGCTCTAAGTTTAAATATTTTCATTGTTTTTTCAGAACTCTACTTACTATAGCTATGGCAAGCACAGCTACAAATGTTACAGCTAAGGCTATAATAAATTTTGTAATTAAAACACCTTCAAACGGCACTAGCTGTTGAATGGATTCTCTATACCTATTTATCATTTCCTGTATAGCATCTCTCCAAAGTAAAGCTGAAACGAAGGCAAAAGCCCCAATCACAAAATCTGATAGGTGTTTTTTAAACAAATTTATAAAATTCTCAACTTCCTGGCTGCTTTTAATTTTTTTCATCTATTTATCTTTTGATTTTATAGCTTTTTAGGATTTCCATCAGTGCTTTCCAGTCTTCATGACGGCCCTTTTCTTTAAGCTTTAAGTCAACAATTTTCTTAATCTTAGGAATTTCGATTTTAACGTTAATTAAATAGTTGACAACGTCTCTCTCTTTTATCGGTTTCAAGCCCCGCTTATACGCTTTTTTGAGCTTATAGATATCTTCAACCAATCCTCCCAAAAAGGCTTTAGAATATTTTATTAGTTCTTCTATGTCGCACAAAGTCTGGTTTTCAATAACATAGAGGGCATAAAGTAGTTGAGTAAGAGAAAAGTGTGCTCTATCTAAACTCAACAGAAAGTATTTTTGGGCTATATCATTATATATTTGTACTGTCTCATCATCACTTTCTAAAAATGATTCATCAACCAAACCAATTTCTAGCTCCCTCTCTGCTAATTCAGGTAGCAGTGCTAAATGCAAAGCAACAGATTTGTATTTCTTTCCAAACTCATAGGCTTTTTGAGCTGTATCTAAGGAGTATAAACTTTTTGTCTTCAAATAGGGGACTGAAATTTCTATTTTTGGTTTTATATCTTTTAGATAGGATAGATCTTCACTCTCCCAAATAACTTTGGAGTATATGATGTTTGTTGATATTAGGGGGTCGCCAAGCAATAGATATAATTCTGCTCCTTCTTTTGTGATAATTTTAAGATGCATAGGAATTGGTTCTGTTGGCAATTCTCTTGGCACATTCTTAAGAATTAACAAACCATCTAAATCTGAATACCTGCTATGGGTGCCTTTAGCAAAACTGCCTGTTAGTCTAAATGAAATTAAGTTCTTGCCAAAGAATTTTCTCATTTTGTTTAGGGTATAATTAATAGCTTCCTCCTTATCTTCCCAACGCAATTCATCAGGCTCAAAATACTCCCTTATAACAGATGGGTCGTAAATTTGGTCTAGAACAACTAAATCGTATGGTGTTGGATGTCCCCAGTATCTATAGTATTTTTCAACAATTTTCACATTTGTAAAATGTTGCTATAAATTTTTAAAACTAAAAAACGCTGGGGGCGGGATTTGAACCCGCACGGGGCAGAGCCCCACCAGCTTAGCAGGCTGGCGCCTTTACCAGGTTCGGCCACCCCAGCTTTCCTATTTTTGTTTTGAAATTGCTAAAATATAAAAATCTAGACAAAATATTTAATTACCTTAAAGTAGTAATAAACGTTAAATAAATTTTGGTTACAAAACGAATTATGAGCATACTTCTTGATTTGCTAGAAGCTATAGAAGCTGGAAAAGAAATAGATGTAAAGCTAAAGCTTTTCGGAAGTGAGTATGATATAGATGATATATTCTATAAATTGTATGAGCCCCTTATCGATTTTCCATCGCGAATAGAGATGGAAAGAAGGAAAAGTATGCAGACTGGTTTTAGCTCTGAAATTGCAGAAGCTGGAGCACGCTACAGGTTGTGGTTTGATAAACTCAAAGAAAATGTTCCGTTACTTACTATAAAGGCAAAACTCCCTAGGGAAACCAAGATTTGGAAAGGCAAGGTATATTTAAGAAATCCTAACGAAATGTTTCAATTTCCTTATTATGTAAAAAAAGTGCCCTCTACTATTTTTGTTATACTTGATAATTTGGATAATTTGCACCTCATACTAAGCGAACGTTACGATTCTCGATATAATTCAACTTATGCAAAAATACTTAGCTATGGCCAAACAAGATTGGATTTGGATAGATTAATGAGTAATACTCAATTTAAAGAGGGGGAAATAACTGGGGGTTTACTAACCCTACCTTTCTTAACAAAATATGATATAGCACCTCTAAGAATAAGCATACCTTATATTTATTACTCCAAGATTAGAGAGGGTTATTCGACCCTCATAATAAGACTTCCTGAGGCTTTGCTTACTGAAGAACTTATAACACAACTAGGCAATGAAATTATCAGCAATGCTATAAATCGCATGATTAATATCTTCTACAAACACAAATTTTTCATAGAAGATATGTCAGGAAATCAAGTACTTTACGAGCATGGTGCTTTTAAAGTTCATGATGATGAATTCATCAAGTTATTCAATACCCACATCAAATCCAATAAAAGTATTAATAGGAAGATTGACTACTGTATTAGAAATTCCTTATTTTATGATGAGCTAAGAAAGTGGAATATTAATGTTGTTCTTAATAAACAACTTGACGGTTCTTCTTTATATGAGGATTTAATGGAATTTTTAGAACATAACAAAAGAGAGATAAGAGAAGATATATATTACAGCCTTGTTTACTTGAATAACAAAATAGTTAAAGAAAATATAAAACGATATGATAGGTAGTTAGCC
>WAMV01000004.1 GCA_015522145.1 Candidatus Aenigmatarchaeota archaeon
AGTTGCTCTTGTACTTTACATAATGTATGTTTATCCAGTTATTACTGGTGTGATGGATTACTACATCCAAACCTGTGTGTGAAAAAATGTTTGGGATAGAATTACTTAAACAAATACCAATTTTAATGTTGTTATTTTTACTCTACTTTTTAGCGTTGCAGAAAGCTAATTTTTTAGGGGATTCTAGGAAAAAAAGTACTAAAAGACAACATGCAATCTTCGCTTTCTTTCTTGTTTTTGTAACTTTTTTGTTTGTTCCACAAAGTGTTTTTGAAGTTTCTCTACTAATGATAAGAAATTTCGGGTTAGCTCTTGTTTTTATAGTAATTTTCATTGTTTTTGAATTGTTAATTGGATTTGCTTTAAACGAATTTCCAAGAAAGATAACTTGGAAAAGCATAATTGTTTCGTTAATTGCGACTTCCATAGTTGTTTCTTCTGGATTCGCAAGTTTAATGTTTCAACCATTAAGCTTTGATGTTAATGGGTTTAGTAGCATATATTTGACAATCATAGTTTTAATTCTGTTTTTGACAATAGCTATGCTAGCAAGTTAACAAAATTTATTGTTTATTTGACAAATTTCTTTCATGGTTTTTGAGCAAGCCGTGCAAACTATGCTAGAGATTGGTATTTATTCTTATGTTTTGCCTTTCTTCATTTCCCTTGCTTTCATCTATGCTTTAATCAGAAAAGCAAAAGTTTTTGAAAGTCCATTAGTTTCAGCTACTGTTAGCTTAGCTATAGCATTGCTCATTTTTGCCTTTCCTGTTCTTGTTGGTGTAAGTTTAGCAAAGCCATTTTCAGCATTCTTTACGCAATTAACAATTGTTATGATTTTGATAGGAATGGTTTTGCTCGTAGCAGCTTTATTCATACCTAACGTAGCTGAAATGATAGCTGGTAAAGCAAGAAATGCAGTTTTCGCTATAGCAATTTTTTCCATCATAATTGTTTTCTTTACCTCAGGCTTAATGAGCGCTTTTACTACTCAGCCTGCTATGCCGGTTAACTTACAAGCGTTATACTTTATTATAGCTTTAATAGTTATGGCTTCCTTAATTATTTTAGCAGCAAGGGTGGCTAGCTAATGGCATTAATAGAAAATGCTATATTAGCATTACGAAGTTTGGGTTTTTTCCAATTCATACTGCCTTTCATAATGAGTTCAGCAATTTTTTATGGATTGTTAAGGAAAAGTAAGCTTTTTGGAGATCCTGAAAAAAATGTTGCTGTTAACGCAAGCATAGCTTTGGGTGCAGCATTCTTTATTTGGGCATACCCTATATTGCTTGGCGTCAACATTGAAACTCAGCTAGCTTATTTCATGTTTACAGGTTTTGTTGGAATGCTTTCCACACTGGTCTTTTTAATTTTAGTTTCTATGTTTGCTGGCGACGTGCTAAAGGATTTTGTAGAAAAGAAAGGTAGGTTATTGCCTTTTATAGGAATTTCAGCAAGCATAGTAACATTTTCGGCTTTGGTTAACTCTGGTTTAATAGCTTTGTTTGTACAGCCTGGCGCCCCTTCCATTCAAATAAGCGAAACTATTATAGCAAGTATTGTTTTGATTGCGATGTTTGCTTTAGCCTTTTTAATATTTTACTTAACAGAAAAATCTGAAGGTCAAGGAGTTAAAACTCAGGGCTAAAAATAAATAAATGTTTTCGAAACCAAATTTATTTTGATAGAATGGGAGTATTTGATGTTTTGTTGGCAGCGGCACAAGAAAGTGGATTGCTTGGCGTTTTTGTTCCGTTTTTATTAGTTTATACTTTATTTTTCGGAATATTGAAAAAATCTAATATCTTTGGAAATGATAGAGCAGCTAGAATGATAAGTTCTATAATTAGTGCAGTAGCAGCATTTTACGTTGTTTTCGCAGCACCTTTTAGCCAAGCTATAATTTCTTTCTTTGGTGCCTATTTCACATTTACTACCATGTTTTTGTTAGGAATACTTGGCGGCATAATGCTTTGGCAATTGGCAAGCGCTGGTGGGATAGGTGGTAGTGAAAATATAAAGAAGCTTATTTTTATATTGGCTACAGTAGCTTTTGTTGGAGCAGTAAGCCTTTTAGTAAACATTTCAATACCTCAGAACATTCCCCTTCCTGTCATAGGTTTCCAGTTTACAGTAGTTGACTTTCTCGTCCTAGTTTCTATTCTAATTTTCTTAGGGCTTTTTGCATTTTTAGTGATGGGTGGTGAAGAAAGTAAAAATCAAGGATCTCAAGAAGCTCAAGAACAACAAAAACAACAATCAGGTTGAAACTTCATATAATTCTAAAATTTCTTCTTCAGAAAAGTGAAGCTTAGAAGGCACTATTATACATGCTGGCAACTCAACTTTTTCTTTTATTAAAGACTTAACCTCACCATAAACTATTTTTTCATCTTCACAACCAATTTTTGAAAGAACGACAACTTTATCTTCTTCAGACAGAATGTTGTTTCTTAGAAATTGGAGAGCTTGCTGAACGCTAAGATACTCATTTGCTTCCACATCTATATCTAGTAAGCATAAAGTGTGCAAACCAAGCTTCCTGTTAGTTTTTATTTTTTCTATTATGGAAGTGGGATTGGAATTTCTGCTAGCCAGAGGAATTGTGACCACACCACCAAATTTATAAGCGTGTAAACCTGTTTTAGCTATAGCAGAAATTATGCTTGCGTTATGAATTATTTTAACCTTTATGTTTTTAGTTTTGGCTTCTTTTAGCAAAAAGCTATGAGTGGTTGCTATAAACGGGTCGCCAGGAACCAAAAGAATTATGTTGTTGTTTTTGGCCTCCTCTAGAATTTTTTCATATCCTTGCTCTATGTCTTCGCGCTTTAGCTTAAATATTTTTTTCCCTATTAGCTCCTCTAACCTTTGCAAATTTCCTTGCCAAAGATTTGTGTAAAGCTCTATGTAAACTTTATCAGCTCTTTTACATTCTTCCAAAGCTTTCAGTGTTAGGTCTTTTTCATCACAAAGACCTAAGCCAGTTATTGTTAGCATATTTTAACATTCGTTTCAAAAATTAAAATGTGAGGCTAGAAGCTTACGGAATGTCTGTCAAAGGTTTGGATCATGCGGAAAATGAAGACGCTTTTCTTATAGATAAAGCTAAAGGTGTTTTTGCTGTAGCTGATGGTGTAACCATACCTTATGGAGGCAAAGAAGCTAGCAACTTAGCTATAGAACTTGTAAGAAAACATATTAATGCAAACAATTTTGAAGAAAGTTTGGATAAAATAAATGAAATCTTCGCAAAGAAAAGAGAAGAGAAGGAAGTTGTTGGATTCACAACCTTAACAGTACTTTGCATAAAAAATAATGAAGCTAAAGTTGCTAACATTGGTGATAGCCCGGCTTTCTTGATAAGAGGGAATGAGGTTAGGGAAATTTATGTTAATGACAGAACGCCTTTTGGAATAAGGGCTATGGATGGCTACACCAAATTTCACATAGCAAAAGTTAACGTTATGCCTAATGACATGTTTTGCCTGTGTACAGATGGGATAAGCGATTACTTAAGCAAAAAAGAATTGTTAAAGCTAGTTAAAAAGTATGAAAACCTAGAGCTTGTGGTTAAGGAAATTATTGAATATGTTAGGGCTAAGCCTCAGCCCTATAACGATGACAAAACGATTGTGGTGGTTAAAGTATGGGAATAGACATTTTGGGCACAAAGGAAAAAAAGGTTGTTATAGTTGATAGCGATAAGCCAGATGAAGAAATAGTTAAAGAAATTCTAAACACCTACAAAAACGTTTCAGCAATATTAAAAAAAGTTGAAGGTAGGAAAGGTAAGGAAAGGATAGCTAGCTACAAGTTGATATATGGCAAGGATACAGAGGTTAAGCATAGAGAATATGGTTATTATCTAAAGCTTGATCCAACAAAAGTTTATTTTTCACCAAGAGAAGCAACAGAAAGGCAAAGACTGGCTAGCAAAGTTAAAGATGGTGAAAACGTTTTGGTTATGTTTTCTGGTGTTGCACCAATAGCAATAGCTATAGCTAAGAATAAGAACGCTAACATTACATGCATAGAAATAAATGAAGATGCTCATAAGTATGCTGAAGAAAACGTTAAGATAAACAAACTTAAAGGAAAAATTAAGCTTATAAACGCAGACGTCAGGGATGTGCTGAACGGAAAAGAAGAGTATGAAAGAATTGTGCTACCAATGCCTTTTGATAGAATAGTTATGCCTTTACCAAAACAAGCACATGAGTTTTTAGATTTAGCAATAAAGCATGTAAAAAAGCATGGAATAATACATTTCTACTACATAGTTGATGAGCCGTGGCAAGAAAATGCTAGGAAGGTTTTTGAAATGATAAAAGAAATTGCAAACAAGCATAACAGGGATGCAAAACTTCTAGAAGTGAAGAAAGTTCTGCCTTACGCACCAAGAAAGTGGAAGGTTGTGTTGGATGTTGAAATTATTTAAGGTGCTATGCAAAAAATAAGTTTTTATGCTAGAATTAATCTCAATAATCGTTTTCTTCTTGTTAATAAGTGCTTACATAATCAAAGAAAGGGATGAAATAGAGGTTTACAAAAAAATTATTATCATAAGGAGATGGAAAAAAGGAAGAAAAAAAATTGAGAAATTTGCCAAAAAACATGAAAGACTTTTGACTTATATGGGAAATTTAGCTGTAATAGTGGCTGTTTTAGCAAGCGCTTTTGGAATTTATTATTTATTAAACGCAACCTTGCAGGGTCAACAGGCCTTTGGTATTGTTTTGCCCAGTGTTTCTGGGGTTCAATATCCCAAACCAGCAATAGCAATTCCTTTCTGGTACTGGATTGTTGGAATATTTACAATATTGGTGGTGCATGAAACTATGCATGCTTTGCTTGCAGCTAAAGAAAAAGTTAAAATCAAAAATTACGGTATAATATTGTTGCTTATATTCCCTATAGGAGCCTTTGTTGAGCCTGATGAAAAAAAGCTGAAAAAGCTGAAAGGTTTGGCTAAACAAAGAATACTTGCTGCTGGCAGCTTTGCCAACATAATCTTAGCTTTAATTTTGTTAGCAATTGGATATTTGCTAGCTAATAGTTTGTTCGTAGAGTCTGGCGCCCAGATAGTGGGCTTAGTTAACAATACGCCTGCAATGCGGACAAACTTAAGCGGAACCATAATTATGATTGAAAATTATACAATAAAGGATGTGAAGTCTTTAGCTAATGTGCTAAGCAAGCTAGAGCCTGGTCAGACTGTTAATATCATAACTACAGAAGGAAATTATAGCGTTAAACTTGCTGACAAAAACGGAAGCGCTTATTTGGGCGTTATAGTTGAAACAAAGCTTGAGCTAAAAGAAATGTATAAGCCTTTTGATTATGTTATAACTCATTTAATGACCTTAATCAGCTGGCTATTTCTACTAAACCTGGGTGTTGGTATTGTTAACGTGCTACCAATAAAACCGCTTGATGGCGGTCTTATGTTTGAAGAATTCTTAAAAAGTAAAATTGGGAAGAAGGCAGAAAAAATATCCACAATGGTTAGCGTTCTTATTTTAGCATTAATTATAGCTAACTTTGCTTCTGGCTATCTGGTCTTTCCAAAACTTCTATTTTCCTAAATTCAAAGCTTCTTACTGGATATACTTTTGATAGTTCTTTTATGATTTTTTTATGGTATTTGTCTGAGAGCATATTCTTAACAAAGTTCTCAAGTGTTTCGTTGCTTACTATCTGCTCCACCAATTCTTGTATGGTTTTTCTCAAAGCTTTTTGAATACTTCTGGTTATTTTTCCTGGCGCAACTATTATTGTTTTAACCCTTATTTTATGGTTATCTTTTGTATTAACGTCCTGTACAACATCTATGCGTGTAGTTCTTCGCATTACCATTCTAGCTATGTAGTCACGCAGGCATTCACTACCATCAAAATATGCTATTGCTTTACCATCTTCATGCTTCAGTATTCTGAAGTAAAGTTTAATGTAATATTTTTCCAAGTTGTCTGTTACGTCCATAGCAGTTACAGAAATAACTCTGTTTATCAGCAAGCTTGGATCGCTTGCTGGGGTTTCCCCGATTTCTTTATTGGGGTAGAGATGGCCTAAAACCACTGTGTACCATTTTTTGCTCTTGGCTGCCTTTACCATTAGCATCACCTATAGCTTTATTTATGGTTTTGATAAAATTTGTTTTTTTCTCTAAAGGTATAAAAGCACCTGCCGCATTGCTATGGCCACCTGCCTCACCATCCATACTTTCAGCTATAGGCTTTAAAACTTTTATAACATCTAAATTGCCGGAAAATCTTATAGAAACCTTAACTGTTTCCTCATCGTAATTTGCCAAGCCTATAACTGGCTTATCGCTATAGTTTGTTTTAGAAAGTATGGAGGTTATTATACCTATGGCATAATGGGGAATTTTATCTTGTGCGTCTATTACGTAAACGTTTTCCATGTGCTTCACGTTTTTTAAAGCAAAATCTATGTAGCTGGAAAGTTCCTTTTTATATTCTGAGTAAATTTGCATCGCTTTATTCAAAACTTTACTATCGAGCCACGCAAGCTTTATAGCAATGTCATAGTACTGCTTCCTTCCCAAAGCATTCAGTAAAGTTGCTAATTCCCTAATGTCTTTTAGCTCTTCAGGGGCTTTTTTAATCAAATATATGTTGCCAAAAATATCCTCTGGCCTATCTTCATTTATACGCAGTTTTATTATTTCGCTTGCCAGTATTTTTTCTTCTTCCTCACTTAAGTCAGCCAACCTAACAAAATTTTCCCTCTTTTTTAAAGGGATTCCTATTTCTGACAAAAATTGAACGCTTGCCTCTTCACTTCCTGTAATTCCTGGTATGAAGCACTCATAGCTTTGAGCTAGAGCTTTGTACAAAGGTTTACTAAACCTACCAAAAATTTTCAAGCCTTTTTTTACCTCTATTTGTTTAAGCTCTACACATTCATTTAAAACCTTTTCTAGAATTTTTTCCTGAGTTGTCAGGAAAATGTTGTCTCCGAAATAACCAACTAAAGCTAAGTAAGCCAAATCAACGTTTTTTACATCTAGGTACTTGGCAAAGTAATATGTATATACGGAAGAAGAAGCTTCTTCAGCATTGAACAAATGTGGATTCAAATGAAATAAGTTTAGGTGACTTAAATTCTTTGGTTTGTGGTGATCTATTATAAGCACTATGTTATTATCAAGCAAATGAGCTAAGCTATCAAGCTGTCCTGAGCCAAAGTCAAGAAAAACTAAAAGCCTGTTGCTAAAATTAAGCTGACTGGCAGTTTTTTTGGTTAACTGATTAAGGATTTTTATTTGAAAATTACTTCCAAGCCTTAACAACATTTTAGCAAAAATGGCTGCGCTGGCAATGCCATCAGCATCATAATGAGAAAAAACAATTACCTTCTTAGCTTTAGCTATGGGCTTAATTGCTTTAGCCACTTTTTCAATATTTTCCAGAAACAAGTTCATCACTTTCTTATAAGCAATTTAGCCTTTTCAGGATCATAACTAAAGTCTTCAGGCAAAAGCCCTTCCCGCTTATAATACTTTATCAAAGCTCTTATTTTAGACTCTATCATTTGCAAGCCTCTTTTGCTATGCTTGTCTTTTTTATGTTTAGTTAAATGCTCATGCAAATTTACAGCTCTTTTCATTAAGTTGAAAAGATCTTCTGGAATTTCCGGAGCCAAGTTGTGCTCTTTTAATATCTGCACGAGTTTTTTGCCTGTAGCTTTTCTTATGCTTGGTACGCCATACTGGTCTCTTAGAATTAACCCTATTTTAGATGGAGGTACGCCTTGTTTAGCTAACTCTACGATTATTTTTTCAATCTTTTTTGCGTATTGTGTAGCGGCCACGGCTCTCAATCTCCTCTATTTTAGCTATTACCTGTTCTGCTTTATCAAAATTATTGGCGTAAGAATTAATTA
Source organism: Candidatus Aenigmatarchaeota archaeon (assembly GCA_015522145.1). Taxonomy (GTDB): domain Archaea; phylum Aenigmatarchaeota; class Aenigmatarchaeia; order CG10238-14; family WAMV01; genus WAMV01. The sequence goes on from WAMV01000004.1 coordinate 7,915, forward strand.
TTGTTTTCCAGCATTTATTAGCTATTACCGGATGCGTAGATATTAAACATTCTTTAAGTACAAGCAAATCCTGGGCATAATCCTCTATTCTATTGCTAAAATCTGCCAGACCAAAATCTATGAGGTAAAGACCTTGCTTAGCTAGAATCATGTTGGAAGTTGTTAAATCGCCGTGCACAATCCCATTGGCATGAAGCTTAGCTATGTACTCACCAATTTTTTTGCAAATTTTTTTGCTATAGCCTTGCTCAAGTTTTTGCTTAACCGTTATGCCTTTCACATATTCCATTTTTATTGTGTAGTTTTTTTCATCAACCTCTATTATTTTTGGTATTAATATTCCAAGCTTCCTTGCTTCACGCATTATTCTTGCTTCCCTTCTTGTCCTTAGCTTTCTCAGCTTTTCATCTAGTTGTTTAATTCTGTAGTTTTTCCTTATTCTTACTTTTTCCACTACGCCTTGCTTAAGAATTATCTTGCTTTCTGCACCTTGATAAAGCAATTTCATAAAGAGCTAAACGTCCTCTATACCATTCTCAGTTATTTTGAAAACCACTTCCCTTTCAGGCAAGTTTGGTGCATCTATAAGTCTTGCTATTCTTAAATTCTTCTTACTTTTCCTTAAATAAACTCTGTAATAGCTTATGTGCCCTAGAATATGCCCACCAACAGGAGCTGTTGGATCGCCGAAAAGCACGTCTGGCCTTGCCATTACTTGGTTTGTTATGTAAACTGCAAGATTGAATGCATCTGCTAATTTTTGCAATGTGTGTAAATGTTTATTTAGTTTTTGCTGTCTTTCAGCAAGCAAGCCTCTGCCAACATAATCTGCTCTGAAATGAGAAGTTATGCTATCAACTATTATCAAACCTATATTGTGTTCTTTTATTATGTCCTTAGCTCTTTCAACAAGTAAAATTTGATGGTCGCTATTATATGCTCTAGCATAATAAATGTTCTTTAGCACTTTTTCTGGCTCTAAACCTTTAGCTTTTGCTATAGAAGCTATTCTATGTGGGCTAAAAGTGCCCTCGCTATCTATAAACAAACAATTTCTTTCCAAGCCGCCTTGCTCTATTGGCAATTGAACATTAACAGCAAGCTGAAAACCTAGTTGGGTCTTCCCACTACCGTAAGCCCCAAAGGCTTCCGTAATTTCCTGTGTAGGTACGCCTCCTCCCAAAAGCTCGTCCAAAGCTTTGCTTCCTGTTGTGATTTGCAAGCTTTTCTCTTTACGTTCAAGAACTTTGTCAGCAGTTTCAAAGCCTATTTTTAGCATTTCTCTAACAGCGTTTATGATTTTGGCTGCTTGCAATTCACCAATTTCAGCTATGGCAGCAAGTTCTTTTGGTGAGCTTACAGCTATTGTCATTGGGTCATCATAGCCAACCTGTCTTAGCTTCTCAGCTATTTTTGGGCCCACACCTTTAATATCTTCAAGCCTAATTTCCTCTGTCATAATAGCACCGAAGCTAATTCATTTGTGGCTTTGTCAATATTTAAATATTCCACACTATCTGCCAGTAGTTCTAATCTGTTAAAAATAGGGTTTTTGCGCACCTTACCTTTAACAATTACTTCTTTACCCAGAATTTTTTCTCTTAAAAAGCTTTCCTTGTCTTCAATACCTAAAAATTCACTAGCATCCATGCCCAATAGCTTGCTAGCTGTTTCATTAAAGAAAACTACTCTTATGGTTTGGGTTTCATCGTCTAGCAGAGTGTTTAGTATTATTGAGTAATTTGGCTCCACATTACCATGCTGTTTGCAATAATGGGCTTCTATCCTAGATTTACAAATTGGGCAGAATTCAAAAATATAGTTAGATTTGAATATATGCACTATCATACCACTAACCTCATAATAGCCTGGCTTTAGCTCAACTATGTTTGCTTTTTTGTAAGATTGAAAGTGTAGCTTTTCTAGCTCTTCCAAGCTTGGTAAGCTAGCGTTAGATTTTTTAATTAAACCATACTTACCAAGATTTATCTCTATCTCACCATACATGTTTTCTTTAACTAAAGCGCCTTTTACCTCAATAACATCACCTAGCTTTATTAGCTTCTCTTCCACATAGCTTACCTGATCGTTCCAGAGTGTTAGTATAAAATAGCCTGTTTCATCGCCAACGTAAAGCTTAACTAGCTTGCCCTTATTGCCATTTTTCTCAAACTCTATAGGCTCTGTTATTTTGAAAACTCTACCTACAACGCTAACATTCTTTAAGCCTGGAACAAGGTTTCTTATCTGAAGTCTTTGCTTGTTAGGAAACTCAAGCTTTATGCCAAATTCTTTAGCAACTAGGATTGCTGCACCTTCTTTTGTTATTAAGTTATCAAGCTCTTTTTGCTTTTTGTCAATAAGCTCAAGAATGCTTTGCTCATCTAGCCCAGTTTCCTGCTTAATTCTATCTATGATTGCCTTTAGCTTCATTTAATTATGTTTTTAGCAGCAAGCCTTATATCTTCTAGCAAAACTGTTTTCCTGTTTGCATGTTTAGTATAGCTTACTGCTTCCCTAGCTATATCAAGCAAAATTTCCTCCATTACCTCTGCAAAAGCCTGAGCTGCCTCAAGCGAAACTCTTTGGGCACCGTAGAACTTTAGTATTTTCTCAAACGTAAATGTGTGGAGTAAGCCCATAATTTAAATTGAAAACTAAGTATTTATTAGGATGTTAGCAGAAGCTATTGCAAGCATTGTAGCTTTTTTCTTTACGCTAATAGCTACGCCTAAGCTTGTCAGGTTTTTTGCCTTTAACCTAAATCTTTACGCTAAAGACATGCAAAAACCAGGTAAGCCTGTATTGCCCACTAGCGGAGGCATAGCTTTAGTCGCTGGCTTCATAGCTGGCTTCTTTACTTACATAGCAGTAAAGGTTTTTGTTTTTAACGATTTCTCTAGCTTGGTATATCTGATGGCAGGAACTATAGCGATTTTAATTCTTGCCTTTATTGGGTTTTTTGATGATTTGTCAACAACCAGAAGGCCGAAAGAAGTTAAAAAAGGTTTAAAGGACATAAGAGTTGGATTAAGCCAGAAAACAAAATTTTTGCTTACTATACCGTCAGCCATACCATTAATGGCAGTTAACGCTGGTGTACACACAATATTCATACCCTTTATAGGCAGTGTGGACTTTGGAATATTTTATCCTTTGTTTTTGATTCCTCTTGGTTTTGTGTTTACATCTAATGCAGTAAACATGCTTGCTGGCTTTAATGGGAGCGAGGCTGGTATGGGAATAGCTTACGTAGCTACTCTTGCCATAATAGCTTTTTTGTCTGGAGCAATTTCTTTTCCCATATTAATAATTGCCTTGGCCACTTTGCTCGGATATATTAGGTATAACTGGTATCCAGCAATGATTTTGCCTGGCGACAGCTTAACGTATTTTCTTGGTGGTGTAGTAGCAACTGGTGTAATTCTTGGCAACATAGAAAGTTATGGTGTAATAGTTATGATACCTTTCATAATAGAATTTTTCTTGAAGGCAAGGGCAAGGTTTAAAGCTAGTTCTTTAGGCATATTACAGAAGAATGGCAAGCTAAAAGCACCTTATGGCAAGAAAATTTATTCTTTAACGCATGTGATAATGAATCTTGGTAAGCCAAAGAGTGAAAAAGAGGTGCTTTACTACATGATTGCTATAGAAAGTGTTTTTTGCATTATAGCTTTGTTGGTATTCTTCTGGATAAATTACTAAGGTGTTTTGAATGAAGGTAGCAATTTATCAAGCTTGGATTCGTAGCATGGGTGGTATGGAAAGGGTTTTGATGGAAATTGTTAAGAGAGGTAGGTACGATTATACAATATTTACATCGTTCTTTGAGAAGGAAAAAACTTTCAAAGAATTTGGAAAAATGAAAGTTATTCAACTTAGGAAAGGGGAAGCCAAAGGATTCCTTGCAAGAGGTGCAAGACTTGTTCATTTGTTAACAGATAAAGTTAAAGAAATTGAGAATTATGATGCCTTATTAGTTTCAACTGGAGGTTTGGGAGAGTTTTTTGTAATGAGAAATAACATTATGCCTAGCTTTGCTTTTTGTCACACACCCTTAAGAATTGTGCACGATAAGCTTTATGCTTATGAAAGACTTAAAGGAAAAAATGTTGTATATAAGGGCTTGGTGAAAACTCTTGGACTAAGCTATTATTGGTTGGAAAAACTAGCTTGGAGTAAGTTTATAAGAGTTTTTGCTAATAGCCAAAACACTAAAAAAAGATTGGTAAGAAGCAAGTTGGTTAAAGAAGAAAAAGTAAAGGTTTTGCATCCTGGCGTAGATACCAAAGTTTTCAAACCAAAAAACAAATGGCAAAATTATTTTCTTGTGCCAGGAAGAATAAACAAATACAAAAGACAGTTGCTTGCTATAGAAGCCTTTAAGGCTTTTAGCAAAAAATTTAGAAATTTTAAGCTTGTATTAGCTGGGCAATATGATAAAAGTGACGAGTATGCAAAACTTGTGGTAAGAGAAGCTAGAAAAAACAAAAATATTATAGTTAAAGGAAGTGTAAATGAAAATGAATTAGTTAAACTTTACCAACATTGCTATGCTGTTTTGTTTACACCAGTTAATGAGGATTGGGGACTTGTACCTTTGGAAGCCAATGCTTGTGGCAAACTAGTTATTTCTGTCAATGAAGGTGGGCCTAGAGAAAGTATAAAGAATGGAGTTAATGGCTTTCTTGTTAATGCTAATCCTTATGACTTTGCTGAAAAAATGGAATTTTTGGTCAGAAATGAATGGTATGTTCAAAAGCAAGCTAAAGTTTGTAGAAATATGGCTTTAAAGTATGATTGGGATAATTTTGTAAAAGGTCTTGAAAGAGAAATTAAAAGGTTTATATAACCTCAAACCAGGGGACTCTTCTTAGTTTAGGTGAGGGTACATCTACGTGGCCATATATTTTGAAGAATAAAAATCTTTCACCAAAAAGTTCAGAGTGGTCTGAAGTTATAACTACTTTGCCAAGTTTCTTTAGTTTGGGGAG
>WAMV01000005.1 GCA_015522145.1 Candidatus Aenigmatarchaeota archaeon
CTTTCAAGTTTAGCAGCCCTGTGAACTATTTGCCTTTTTTGTTCTATTTTGCTCTTATAGGTATGATATCTTATTACAATGTTAGAAAGAAGCTTATTGTTGTTTTAGATGTAACTATATCATTTTTCTTGGTATGGTTTGTAGTATGGACTCTGTTACTTAATCTGTAGTAGCTGTAGAAGTTTTTTTGCTGCATAAATATGGCTACATTCTTTTTGTTTTAAAGAAAAGTACTTACAATCACAACTCCAGATTTTTTTGTCTTTATAATAGATAACATCATGATTTTCTTTAGTTCCCTTAACAGAAAAATGAATTCTTTTATTTGTGATTATTTCTATACTAACTTTCTTTTTCCTGAATAAGAAATAACCTTTTTCGCTTTTCTTCATTAATTAATGATTGGATTAAAAATAATTTATGAGACTAACAAATCTATTGGTCATCATAAATATTGTGGTGTTTTTTATTTGGCCCTTCCTTAACATTTCTCTAAACGATATAGGGTTTAGTGCAAAAAATTTCTATGAGGGAAAATATTACACAATACTTTCCGCGATGTTTATTCATGGAGACATTTTACATTTGTTTTATAATATGTTCTTCCTCTTTTTCATAGGTAACGCTTTAGAGGCTAAAGTTGGAAGATTAAAATTTTTGACAATTTACATTTTTTCTGGTGTAGTCTCTTATGTACCGTTTTTCATAAGGTTTTTTGGCTATGAATACGATACCATAGCTATAGGAGCCTCTGGAGCTATTTCTGGGTTAGTTGGGTATGGTTTTATAGCCACACCCTGGCTGGTTGTGATTATACCTCCAGGATATGCATTACCTCTTTTTATTTTTGGATTTTTGTACTTTTTTTCTAATGTTTTGAACATTTTTGCACCTTCACAAATAGCCTATGCTGCTCATGTTTTTGGATTCTTAGGTGGGTTAATTTTAGGAATATTAGACAGATTTAAAAAGCGTTCAAAGAAAATTAATTACTATGTATATTGACATTAAAGAGCAGTTGATAAAAACAGTAAAGGAAATTAAAGCTAGAGGATTTGTTAAAATATTAGTTCAGATTCCAGATGGTTTAAAAAGAGATGCGCTGGAATTACTGAAGATTTTCGATGAAAACGATATAGAAGCTCATTTGTGGGTAGAGAACACATATGGGGCTTGTGATATGCCCATTCATAGAGCCAAAGCCTATGGTTATGATGCTATAGTACATATAGGTCACACAGATTTTGGGGTTAAAACAGACTTACCACTTTTTTACGTTGAATTTTATTATGATTTGGATCCTACGGAAATTTTAGAAAAAAATCTTTCAAAATTAGAAAAATACAAAAACATAGGTTTAGTTGCCAGTCTACAATTTCTAAAATCTTTAGATAAGGCAAAAACTTATTTGGAGGGTGTTGGGAAGAAAGTTTTTGTTGGAAAAGCGAGTAATATGTATGCAGGCCAAATATTAGGCTGTAATGTTATGGCAGGTCTAGAAGTTGAGAGAAAGGTCGATTGTTTTATTTGTATAGGGGCTGGCAAATTTTATGGTTTAGGATTAGCTTTAATGACAGACAAGCCAGTATTCAATCTAGATTTTGATAAAAAATCTTTGGAAATTTTGGACAAAACAAAATACGAAAGGATGATAGCTTGGAATTTGGCCAAATTTGAAGAAGTTAAGAAGGTTGGAGTGGTTATAAGCACCAAACCAGGACAATATTTTGATGTGCAAACTATTAAGAAATTTTTGGAATCTTTTGGTAAAGAAGTGTTTGTCCTGATTGGAGATGAAATTACACCTGAAAAAATTGAGGGAATGGGTATAGAGTTCCTAGTTAATACCGCATGTCCAAGAATAGGATGGGATGATATGGAAAGATATCCAATACCAATCATCAACTACACAGATTTGGTAAAACATTTAAAAAACAAAGCATAATAAGCTAATATGGACTTCAACATTTTGGAAAAGGAAAAAGATAAAATTTTGATAGAGTTTCCAACAGAGGGTTATACACTTCTAAACCCTATAGTAGAGGAACTATGGAAAGAAAAAGAGGTGTTGGAGGCCACTGTCATTAAAGAGCATCCTTTTCTATCCACATCCAAACTTTGGTTAGTTGCCCCAAATCCAAAAACTAAGCTCAAAAAAGCTACTGAACGTCTGTTAAAAAATATTGCACAGCTTCAAGAAGCTCTTAAGAAAATCTAGCAAACCTTTTCACCGAATTCTTCTAACAAAGATTGTTTTATGTATATAGGAGAATTTGTCCTGACGGCTAGGGCTATACCATCACTGGGTCTTGAATCAAGCTGTAAAACTTGGTTGCCCTTTCTTAATATGATTTGGCCTATAAAAGTGTTATTTCTTACATCATCTATTTTTACACCCAAGACTCTTATACCAAATTTGTCCAAAACTTCCTTCATTATATCATGAGTTGTTGGCCGAAACATTATTTGTTTTTTTATACCAAGCTCAATAGATCTAGCCTGGCTAGTTTCGGTTCTGGCTATCAATCTATAACACTCTGAAGATAAGGAAACTACTCCCACGTTGTTAATTACTGCAGCATCAGGATAAACTTGAACATAACCTTCTAAATCTATTAGGTAAGGATATTCTATTTCTCCAACATTTTGTGAGTTTTGAGAAAACAAAAGAATAACAATAGAAAGAATCAGTACCAACAAACCAAGCTTTTTCATAAAACTTATTTGTTAATATTAACATATAATAGATTATATGGGTTTCAAAGCAATCTCACCTTTGGTTGCCGCAGTGCTATTGGTTGCTATTACCATGACCATTGCTGGAATGCTGGCGTTTTGGGCATCAACTTTTATAAAAACTCAGACAGAAACTTTTGAAAATCAAACACAACAAACAAAATGTAGTTTTGCTAGCGTTGATATTTTCGATTGTTCTTATGATACTTCATCTGGAACCCTGACCCTGGTTTTGCAAAACACTGGTGGTATAGCCTTACAGAATTTGACAGCTAACGTACTTTATTCTGATAAAACAACCACTTCTCACACTTTAGAAGGAAAACTTGGTCTCGCTGAAATAAAGTCATTCCAGATTAGTTTGGCCCCCAACAAATCTATATCTCAAGTAATAGTTGGTTCTGCAGAGTGTCCAAACATGCCTACAGCAAGCTCAAGATGCAGTGTGTCTTAGCTTAATTTTATTATCTGATTTTAGCTAAGATTAATTAATGAAAGGAATTTCAGTTATAGTTTCAGCCGTTTTGCTAATAGCCATAACAGTTGCTGTAGCAAGCATTCTTAATGTTTGGATCCTTAGCTTTTCAAAAACACAAACCTCTGAAATTGGGAGCAGGGCCGAGGAGAGTATAACTTGTAGCTATGGGGCTATAAGCTTGAGAGACTTAAGATTTCAGAGCGCTACAAATGAGCTTCAAGGTAAAATTGTTAACACAGGAAACATAAAATTGGGGGATTTGGTTTTGTATGTAATTTATGATAATGGAACTCTCTCTCAAAACCCTCTTTGCGAAGCTGGTAATAGTGTTGTTGTATGTAGCTCTTCAAATCTAACCCTTAAACCAAGTGAGCTTGCGTTATTCAAACTTAAAATTGGATCTAACTATGATAGCGTTAGAATATCAACTAACTGTACTGGGGTTTATGATGAAGTTAGCAAAGGCGATATATTAAGCTAAAATCAGATACACACCAACTCCTATGAAAGTAAGTACTACACTATGCTTAATTCCTGCTATAACTGAACCTTCACTCATCTTACCCACTATGAGGCCAGCGAATAAGCCTTGTAGGAATATGAGGTTTCTGAGAACTATTTTAAACTCAGCTACTATAGCTTCAGGTGTGCCAAATCCCTGAACATTTGGTATGCTAGTCTGCAAGCTTGGTATCAGGAATTTTTCCAGTCCTATGACTACGCCGAGAAACACAAAAAATATGACATAACCAGTTATCATTTGGGTTTGTAAGTACATTTTTCTTTCCATTCGTAATCGTTCAATTTCCAAGGCTGTAGAGCTTAAAGCATCAAACGTCTCGACAATATCCCCACCATACCTATGACTTTCTATAACTGAAGCAACAAGCCTAGAAATAAATCTAGAATTAACTTCCTTAGCAAAGTTTGTTAGAATTTTTTCAATAGGTATTCCCCATTCTATTTGTGCAGCTATTTTTTTTACGTAGGGTGTGAGACTTTTGTAATCGTTTTTGGATACAAGCTTTAAGGCTTCTGTGAGCGTAAAACCACCTCTTACAGCTTCTACCAAATCTGTTAGGAATGCAGGAAACATGTCTTCAATCTCCTTTTTTCTTCTATAATTTGAGTAGAATAAAATCAGAATTGGAATAACTGTTGCAAAGCTACCAAAAAACAGTATAATAGTATAGAGAAGTCTGTAGCTTGAAAACAAATAAGCTAAAGTAAGGGTTATTACTGCTAAAGTTGCGGAAAGAGCTATAACTATAAACTCTTTAATTCCTACTTTGATTTTTGGCATCTTCATATTTCAACCTCTATAACACTCAGGAATAATAAAAACCCTATGTTTATTACTGGTACCAAAACATATGTGCTTAGTTTTGTTAATGTCACTATGTCAAACCCAGCTAAGGTGGGTTGAAACATTGCTAGCACACCAAACAGAGCAACTATAATTAGAGGTGCGGCTATAAGTATGCCTGTATAAAACTCAGCATACGTAGCTAACTGATTAATAAATTTCTGTCTTTTAGTCCTCCACTCAAATAGTGTCTGCTCAGATAGAACCTTCAAATACTGTTTGATGTTTCCACCAGCTTCTATTGTTGAGACAAATCCAATCAACACTTCTTTAAATCTGTCGCTGGGAGTTCTTTGGGAAACTTCTCTTATTGCTGTTAAAGGGTCTTGACCAAAAACTTCTATGTTCCTAACAATTTTTTCAAACTCTCTAGAGATTTCTCCATACTCTTTAAACTTTGATATTATTTTGAAGAGGTGTTGAGGAGGGACCCCAGATTGAGCTATGGCTCCCATGTGTGTCAATACAAAAGGTAAGTTAGTCTCTATATCTCTTTTCCTTCTTATAGTTTTTTCTATAGGATAAAACACTCCAATTAAGAAAACCATCAAGAATAATATAACTGGTAGAAAAATGAACGCTGCTATGTTTATGAGAGGAGACCAATTAAACATCCTAGAAAGCCAGTACAGAAACGGTATAAAAATTATGTTGGCTATAACACCATACAAAATTAAACATGAAACGTAAACTTTTGTGGGAACCCTAATGTCTGCTTTTATCAGGTAGTCTGTTAGAAATTCAAGTTGAGGCGCTATCATATCTACCAAATTTCCAAAGAGCTTTGAAGCCAGAGAAGATAGTATCATACCATCTCCCCTATTAACGACCAAACACTAATCAACTTTCTTTTGATTTTTCGAGGAACACTAACCTGAATTTTAGCTTTTTCTTTAACTTCCTCTTTTTCTTGTTCTATTACATCCTTACTTTTTTTCTCTATACCTATCTTTTGCAGTATTTTTTCTGGATCTTTATAGTAAGTTCTTATTATTTCTGTGACTTCTCTAAAGTCTTTTATACCATTCTCCAACATCCACAAAAGGATTTTTTCCCTTATTTTTAGCTCCCTGTAAACATCTTCTAACCTTTCTCCGTATTTTTTGGCAAAGGCTTTTATTTTATAACTCTCACCAACCTTCTTTATTTTTTTCTCCATGGCATCCCACTCAAAAACTTTACTATACTTAACTCTATCTTCACTCTCATCGTAACCTATTATTTCTGTAATTTCCTTTACTATTCTAGCACTAGATCCCTTTTCCTTAACGAAGGACATTATGATTATAACATCTAAACTTTCTAACAGGCTTGGTGACAGGGAAATTGGTGGAGTTATAAGCCTTCTGATAACTCCTTCTACAGAGCTAGCGTGAAAGGTACTCATGCTACTGTGCCCAGATGCCATTCCCTGGAACATAACATAAGCTTCTTTTCCTCTAACCTCTCCTACTATAACATAATCAGGATTTTGTCGGAAGCTTTCCTTTAAGAGCTCAAATAAAGAAACAGCACCATATTTTTCGCCTGTTGGAAGCAATGCTCCAAAACCAGGTCTAGCTAGTGTTGGTACCCAATGTTCATGGGTAAGCATAAGCTCTCTTGTGTCCTCTATGGTCACTATTTTTGCTTCTGGTTTGATAAACATAGAAATTGAGTTGAGAAAAGATGTTTTTCCAGTTGAGGTCCCTCCAACAATTAAGATGGATGCTCTTTTCTCAACCAAATACCATAAGTAAGCCATTACTTCAGCAGAAGCTGTGCCTAACTCTATTTGTTCTACTGGTGAGAAGGGTTTTTCTCTAAATTTTCTTATTGTGAAAGTTGGGCCTTTGGTGGCTACGTCTGAAGCAAGAGTTGCTGCTACTCTGGACCCATCTGGTAGTGTTGCATCTAATATTGGTTCGGCATAACTAACGTATCTGCCTGCTCTCTCAGCCAGCTTAACAACCAACTCTCTAAGTCTCTCAACATCATCTATAACAATGTTTGTTCTTAAGGTACCATAAATTCTGTGGACTACGTAAATAGGTATGCCTACCCCATCACAGCTAATATCCTCTATATTAGGGTCGTTAAGCACAGGGTCTATTTCATTATAACCTATAAAATCCCTGTAAATGTAGTACATTATTTTAACGAACTCAGACTTATCTAGCTTGATTCCTAAATCTTTGATTATTCTCAAAACATTTTCTTCCAAGTATTTCAAAGCATTTTCTAAATTTTTTACTTTGCTCATACTTACATCTACTGTTTGCATCAAACCTTCAACAATTTTTTTGTATTTCTTTTTCTCTATTTCATCCAGCTTGGGCTCGATTACATTGTAAATCAGCTGGTTTAGCTGAGGGTCAAATTTTATGTTTACATAGACAAAGGGTTCTATAATAGGATATGTCACATCTACAGTTGTTATATCTTTTGGTTTTTTTAGCTCGTAAAACATAGAAACTTTCTTTTTGATTTCAAAACCAGGTAAAGACAGTTCTCTACTTTCTTTTAAAATTTTCTTGATTTTTCTATACAACAAGCCTTTGAGAGGCATAATCTATTCTCTATGTTTCTTTCTAACAGATATACCAGGCTTAACATATCCTCTAAACCTTGAACATTCTAAGCAAACTCTAAGTTTTTTCTTGAACGTGTGCATATACTTTGGGTCAATTTGTTTTTTAAGCGTGGGATCGTTTAACCCAAAAGATCTATAAACAACGATTGTTTTGTACTTAGGAACCAATTTGTGGCAGTAATCACAGTGTACTCTTACTTCTCTTCCTCTTTGTTTTGTATGTTGATACGTTCTTTTATATGGAGCTTCGCTTACAGGCATAAACTCACCTAAATCTATGTTGTATTTTTGTAAATTTAAATCAACACCTTTAAATAAATTTTTAGTTATGAAATATCCCAAAGAGGTTTTAACTAAATCTAAGACAGGAAAGATTGAGGCAAGAATTCTGGAAGAAGAAGGCCAATACTATATTTATAGTTACGAAGACATCGCTTCTGGTAAAAAAGAAAATAAGACAAAATTAATTCTGAAAAACCAGGACAAACATAAAGAGTTTTTCTTAATTCCACTTAAAGAAAGGGGTAAATTTTTGGCTTTAGAATCTGAGCCTAAAGATGAAATAGCTGTCTGGGACCCAAAAACTAAAAGTGTAAGAAAAATAATTTAGTATATGAAGTACGAGCTCTGGGATATTACAACTGCAGACGTAGCTTTTATCGCCTATGGCAAGAGTTTAGAGGAATTAATGGCCAACTCAGCCTATGCTATGTTTGATATAATGGTTGATTTGAAGGATGTCGAGCCTAAGGAAGAAAGAGTTGTAGAGGTTGAAGGAGAAGATTATGAAGAAATGTTGTTCAATTTTTTAAATGAGCTTCTTGTTTTTTACGGTGCTGAAAATCTTATTTTTAGTGAGTTTGAGGTTAAAATAGATGGCAACAAACTTAAAGCTGTTGCTAAAGGCGAAGTTTTTGATGAAAATAAACACAAAAGTAAGATAGAGGTTAAAGCAGCCACCTATCACAAAATGAGAGTTTGGCAAGAAAATGGAATTTGGAAAGCAAGCGTTATTCTTGATATCTAACCTTTAACAACACCTATGGGCACAAGCCTGACTATTGGTCTTGCTATTCCTGCCTCTTTACATACTCTAACAACTTCGTCAACATCCTTATATACGCCTGGGGCCTCCTCAGCAACTCCACGCCAACTACCAGCTTTTACTAAAATGCCTTTATTTGCTAATTCTTGCACTACTCTCTCACCTCTATATTCTCTTAATGCTCTAGCCCTAGACTTCACTCTACCTGCTCCATGAGCTATGCTAGCAAAAGTAATCTGCTCAGATTTATCAGTACCTATTAATATATAGCTTGCTGTTCCCATGCTTCCAGGAATCAAAGCTGGTTGGCCAAAAGATTTGTAATCTTTAGGTACATCTTTCCATTTTGGACCAAAAGCACGGGTAGCACCTTTCCTGTGCACTAAAACTTTTCTTTTCTTTCCATCTATTTCATGTTCCTCTAGCTTTGCCATGTTGTGTGTAATGTCGTAAACTATATTCATAGCCATATCCTCTGGCTCCATTTTGAAAACTTGTTTAAAACTTTCCCTAACCCAGTGGGTTATCATCTGCCTATTAGCAAATGCAAAATTTGCTGCAGTGTTCATAGCAGCAAAATAATCATAAAATAGCCTGGTACCAGAAGGTGCAAAAGCTAACTCCCTGTCTGGCAACTTTCTTAACAAATCTCTATACTCCCTTTCCATCATTTGTAAATAATCTGTAGCTACTTGGTGTCCAAAGCCCCTACTGCCACAATGAATCATAACTGTTACTTGTCCTTCTTTGAATATTCCCATAGCTTTAGCTATTTCAGGTTCAAATATTCTGTCAACTTTTTGAACCTCTAAGAAATGATTACCTGCTCCCAAAGTTCCTAGTTGAGGTGCACCCCTTTTCATTGCTTTCTCAGAAACTTTGCTAGGATCAGCGTATTGCTCTTCTGTACCCTTATCTTCTATATGCTCCAAATCCTTCTCCCACCCATAGCCATTCTCTACAGCCCATTTAGCACCATACTTAAGAACTTCCAACAATTGCTCCCTGCTTAGCTTGACTTTTCCTCCTCTTCCAACACCACTAGGCACATTAACAAAGATAACATCTAACAATTGCTTTAGTTTTGGCCTAACGTCTTTTTCTTCAAAATTAGTTGTTAATACACGTACGCCACAATTTATGTCAAAACCCACACCACCAGGGCTTATGCCGCCATCATCATAGCTTATGGCTGCCACACCACCAATCGGGAAGCCATAGCCGGTATGCATGTCTGGCATGGTAACAATATGCTTTTGCACGCCAGGCAAGCAGGCAACATTTGCTGCTTGCTCTATGGCAGCGTCTTCCACAGCTTCTAGCAACCTTTCAGATAAAAAGAATCTAGATGGTGTATTCATACAAGGCTTAGTACCTTTAGGTAATTCCCATTCATAATCTCCAACACGCCTTAGCTTTTCTTTCCACACCATATTTGAATTATTTTAGTTAGATTTTATTTAAAACTTAGTTTACTAAATCAAAATCTTTAAATTGTTAAAAATTGTTCAACATAATGTAATGAGTATTGAAGAATTGTATATCGTGAACCATTTGTTGAATATAAAATATTTAGAAGATTTGGCCTTGAAAAATAAAGTACATATGAGTTTAATACCACAAGAAGATGATTATTCTATACACTTAGAGAAAAAATTAAACAAAAACTTGAAAAAAATAAAAGAACAACAAGTTTCTGTAAAAGAAAGGTTTGGAAAGAGTTATAGACCAGAACAAACATCTCACCAAGAATTGAATGCTTATCTACAGCTGTCTACACCTCTAGAAAACATTAATGTAAGGGATTTAACTAAAATGAGTTTATTATCGTGTTATGTTGCTCAAAGGCTTTATGATGCTATATATCATTATTTGTTTGGAAATTTAGATTTTCAAGAGTATAGAAGAAATAGAGAAGAAGCGTATGCTCAATTTCAGGAAAATGTTAAGAAAAATCAAATCAACGAAAATTATTTAGACTCATTAACACATTATATAAAAAATTCTCTAGAAGAGTTAGATAGAAATTTTGGTCTTGAAGGATTAAATATAGAAATACTTGCTAAACGACTTGCCAAAAATGCTATAGAGTATAGTATTTTAATGAAGTGGTCCATACCAAAAACCTTAGAAAGTAAAAGAAACGATGCTCTACATTTTTATACAGATGGGGGTTTGGCTACATATGTTGAAAAACTCAATTGGCTTCTGGATAAACATTTACCATCAGAAGAAGAAATAATAAAAATATATAAACATTCTCACAACAACAAAGGATTTTTATGTAGGGTTTATTTCGTTTATAATTTACTTAGAACAATTTAGATTTCTATTTTTTTACTTTTGTGGTATATAGGAACATAAAATGGATTTTTATCATTTGATCTATTTTGATAGATTGTTATATGTATTTTAAACCCACTTTTATATGAAACAATTATTTGAGGTTGAACACCATCCTTATTTTTATAATCTCCTAGTGTGTTTTTTATAAATAATTCTATTTTTTCAAAATTTTGTAGTAAATATTCAGCTTGCTCTTTAGTTAAGGAAGTTATATCAATAGGTAGAATACTGAAATCTTGATTGTATTTTAAAGATTCTAAAGTTTTTTCTATCTTATTATAAAGTTGTTTTATTGGGTCTAATTCGTATCGTGCTTGGTGTTCTAACCTGTATAATTCATTTTCTAAGTTAGCTAACTTTTTTTCTACTCTTGGATCCTTTGAGTTTAATTTGTTTGCCTGCTCTACTAATTTTTCTAATTTTCTTTTAATATTCTCTGATAGTATGTTTCTGTGTTTGTTTAATTCTATAATTTTGTGTTGTATTGCTTGAATGCGTCTATACCTATGGGCTAGTGGTTTCATATATAAAATAATTTTATCTTCAAGTATATTTATTCATTAGTAAAAATATAACAGCAGTTTTTAATTAACGTTCATACAAACTTCTAAAAAGCGGAATAAAAGTATCCAGATCATGAATTTCTAGTCTCCCTTCAGTTTCTTGATATATATACCCATACACTTCTGGATCGTTCAATACTTTATCATGGGTAAGATAAAGTATCTTAACATTTTTTTGCATAACATAAACTATAAGAGAAGCTATAGTAGCTAAGTCCATTTTATCATCTATCTCAAGAAAATTTTCTTTTAATTTTTTCTGATATAATTTGCTAAGCTCTTTTAAGTACTTGTTCTTCTCTTCTCTGGGTATATATTCTAAATCTAATTCTGGTAGGTAGATTTTATTGTTTGTCAAATTTAAGTATTCCAATCTATTAAGAGGTGTTATAAAAACTTTGTTTTGTTTGAATAATTGTGTGGTAATCTTTTTTAGTTTTTTTCTATCTTCTTTATTAATTCTATTTTTTGCTTTTGACTTATCAAAAATATCAATTACTATATTGGTATCATACACAACCAAACTATAGCCATTATACATCCTCTCTAAACCAACATTCTAAACAAAAATTCTAGTATCACTAAAACTATGGAGAGCCATAAAACTTGTTTTGGCTTGATTTTAAATTTCATATCCTCTTCTTCAGGAAACCTAATAAGGCCACCAAAGCTCATTGGCATTACTACTCTTCTTTGCCTTCTAACCATAAAAGAAGGTTAAGAATGAAATAATTTATTTGTTTTGGGGGTGTGTTGGTTGTAGCCCCCCTTCTGTTTGGGTAGCATTCGTCTGAGCGGCTTACGCCTTGCGCCTCATCGAGGTCTAGGGGCCGTTTCACCTTGCTGCGTATCATAGCTCATATCTAATCCTTGCTCAAGCACAGCAAGTATCGTTTCTGATCCCCCAGCTGCGCTTTCGCGCAGCTACTTTCGTAGCCCTCTCAGCGGGGGGAGCTTCCTCAGCCTTGCGTTGAAGCAAGGCCGAAGCTACCCAACCAACCCACCCCGTATATTTTGTTTTATTAGGTTTATTTAAAATTTTAAACCTTCCAGAATTTTCTGGCCTTGATATTTTCTATTTCTTTTTGAAGAAGTGTTTTATAGAATTCATTCTCATCTCTATAGAATTGATTTAATATTCGCACGGCCGTAACAGGTCCAACATTTTTAGCAGCTAAAACCAAACAGGCTTTTTTACCATAGTTCAAAAATAACTCAGCGGATTTTTTGATGTGTTCCCATATTTTCATTTCTTCTTCCTTCAGTTTTTTCCTCTTGGAAACTTTTTTAAATATTCTGTAAGCTTTACCATTCCTTTTCAGACAAGCTAAAAGAAGAGAGCCACAGTTACCACATCTTAAATGAGTAGGTATCTCTTTAACCAAGTAAGTTCTCTCCCACATAAGGCAGTTGATGCAAACTAGAGTTATTTCACTTTCCAACAACCTTTTCTTAAAAACTTCTAGTATTTGAGAGGTTATTTCTGAAGGAATGGTAATGTCGAACTTCATTGTTTGTTCAGCCAATTTAGTTAAAGGTGAACACTTGCTAGAGATAGTTATTTTAATTTCACCTGATTTTATTCGTTTAAGCACCTTTTCAGCTTGCTCTATATCCATTTTTTCTGTTTCAATTTCTCGTATAGTTTCTTTGTATACTGGAGTACCTCTGTACTCCTCTATTAATTTTCTTAGCATGGGTTTGGTTAGCTGAGATGTTTGTTGTATTAAACCAAATCTTTTAGCAACATGTAGAAACCTCCAGGAGAATAAATTAGTGTTTTCCAGGCTTAGCTGAATGTAATATTTTAAATGTTCTGGGTTTATGTTGAAAGCTTCTATAATATCTTGTTCATTGATTTTAGGATTTCTTACGAAAATTCTATAAGCATCGTGCTTTACCTCTACAGTTCCGAATTTTGCAGAAAGGAAAGAAGATATAAATTTGGCTAGGGTTTCATTAACCAAACTTCCGAAACAACAATTGATTACGTAACCGTCTTCCAGCTTTTCTATAACAATTTGATCATCATAGCCGGTTGCGTAGCTTTTTTGTTTTTTGAAAAATTGGTTAACCTGTCTTATGGCTTCTTCATCCATTCTATATTCTTTAGTTAAAATGTCTTGATTCGCTTTATCGCTTGCCAACATTTTTCTTAATTTGCCTACTTCTTGGGCCACGAAATAAGGTACTGGTATTAATTCTCCTTCCCAGCTAGGCACAGCTTCAGCTACAAAACTTGGTTCAACCAAAACTTTATTCTCTTCTACACTAACCACTCTGTAAGCTTCCCCATTTAATATAAAACTGTTTCCCTCCTCACAATGTAATCTAACAAATTCTTCATCAAGGTTGCCTACATAGGTGTTATCAATAATATTATAGACTTTGTACTGTTTTGTATCGGGAATGGTGCTTAGATTTGAGAAATAATAATCAAATATTCTAGAGCCTTTCGCAAGCTTGCCTTCGGTTATTCTAATTATTCTTAATGACTCCAGTTCTTTACACACAGCATAAAAATCATCAAAGCTCAAATTTCTGTAAGGCCAAACACTTCTAACCCTTTCATACAGTTTTGTTACTTCAACTTGATTCAAATCTAGAACAAATCCCGCTATTTGATGAGCAAGGACATCTAAAGCGTTTTCATGGATTCTTAACTTTTCTAGCTTATTCTTAATTGCAAATTTGGCTATAGCTGAGCTTTCTAGTACATCTTCTATGTCACCACATATAATAATGCCCCTGCTGACATCAGTAACTTTATGACCGCTTCTTCCAATTCGTTGTATGAGTTGAGTAACCTGTCTAGGTGAGAGGTATTGTATTACTAAATCTACAGTACCTATGTCTATACCTAATTGTAGGCTTGACGTAGCGATAAGAGCTTTTAGCTTACCTTTCTTAAAATCCTGTTCATTTTTTATTCTTACCTCTTTGCTTAAGCTACTGTGGTGTATGCCTATGCTAATATCGCTTACTTCTTTTATCCTTTTGGCAAGAATTTCCGCAAATTCTCTTGTATTGGTAAATACGATACAAGAATTAGATTTCTCAATCAATTCTAAAACTTTTCTTAATCTGGCTGCTGCATCCTTAGTTATCATAAGTTTTGCAGCTATTTCAGTATCTTTGGTTGTGGGTTTTGGGTAACTAACAATAATTTCTTTTTTCTTCACAATTTTGCTTCTTTTTATTATAGCTTTTGTATTGAAGAATTTGACTATTTTTTCTGGTTCTCCAACAGTTGCCGACAACATAACCGTTTGAAAATCACCAGCTAATAACCTAAGTCTTTGCAAAGCCAGTGCTAGCTGTACTCCTCTCTTAGAATCAACTATCTCATGAACTTCATCTAAAACCACAACTTTTACATTTTTTAGGTGTTCCCTCAGCTTTTTACCTGTCAGTAAGGGCTGTAAAGTTTCTAAGGTTATAACGAACATATCTCCAGGAAACTCACTTTGTAATTTTCTTATATGGGCAGAGGTATCGCCATGTCTTAGCACTATTTCTAGCTCTAGCATATTACCAATTTTTGTTAATTTCTCTACCAAATCTCTATTAAGGCTTTTTAATGGTGTTATGTAAAGTATGCTTATTGGTTTTGGTTTTTCTTCCAACCACCTATCGAAAACGGGTAATAAAGCAGCTAGCGTTTTACCTGTACCCGTTGGAGATATTAATAAAACGTCTTTACCCTCGTATATGTCTTGATATGATATTTTTTGTATTTCAGTGAGTTCTTCAAAACCTAGTTTTGAAAGCACTTCTTTGATTTTTTCGTGCATAATGGTGATTGGAACTTCTGAAAAATTAAAGTTTCTCAATAAACTACTGATGGTGGTAAATTAAGCAAAATAGCTAGATGAATTTGTTAAAAAATTATGAAAAGATTAATAGCGCTTCTATTAATAATTCCTATAGCAACGGCAACACAAGTAACTCTTCAAAACGGTAGTGTTAGTGATGTGGGTAATCTAACACTAACAACCAACTTTGGTATGATTGTGGGAACTCTCAAGTTCAAGTTAGGACCTTTCTATTGGACACCTAAGGAAATCGTTCTCTTACCTACCAATGTCACCGTGGATGAGTTTTTCAGTAATGCTAGCATTTATGAATATTTGGAAATTCCAGAAAACGTTACATTCAGTACTTGCAGAACTGTAGTATATTACAATCCGGCCTATGGCTATGCTTTCAAAATTTACAACACTCAAACAACTACCCAAATATTAAATAACGGAACATTCTGTGGTTTGGGTTATGAAGGCACTTATAACGTTTTTGCTTCTTACTAGCCTTTTTCTTTTTTTAATTTTTTTAAACAATCCAGCTTCCATTACGGGTCATTTTTATAAGTCCAGATTCGTTAAAATTGCTACTGTTAAGATAATTAACGCTCGAGTAATAGTTTTGCATTATTTACCATATTTTTAACAGATTTTTCACTTCGCCCAAGAAGTCTTCTCAAAAATTTGAAATCAGAATAAACCAAATCTTTTATTGTCACAATCCCAACTTCGCTAAGCTTCTCAATTTCCTTTTCATTTAAGCCTTTTAGTATGGTTATGGGCTTTACCTTAAACTTCTCTATGTAATACTCTATACCCCTTCCTTCTGGAGAGTTCCAACCCATTATATCTATACCTCTACACTTAGCGTATTTTTTAGCGTGAGCGCTGAATTTAGAGTTTGAAACTAAAATCGCTTTATCGAAATATATTCTGTTTTTCTCTTTATAGTAAGCTTCTCTCAGATCTTGAAGAGTCGAGTTTAATTGTAACAGTACATCCATTCCTATCATTGTGTGGAAAGAAATGTGGTGTTTCACTTCAATTAAATAAATCTTATCATCCTTCTTTGCTATTACATCTATTTCATGTTCGCTACACAAACCCTCTACTATTCTACCATGCTCTGTTTTATAGCCCATCTCCTGAAATAATCTTTGGACAAAAATTTCAAATCCTGGTTTAGGTGGTAGCAAGCTTAGTGCCTCTCTTAAATCCATAAATCGCCTTATTTCAGGCATATAGTTAGATAATTGGGTATAAACCAATCTCAACAGTTTTTTAGTTGGTATACCGTCGTAGACCTTTTTTTCCACTTCGTTAGCCACTATATTAGCTATTCTGTTAGATGCCCCAAGCTTTAAACATGTTTTTACTATTTTTCTTCTATCAAAAGGCTGTTTGGTTCCATCAGCTTTTGTGACGTAAATAACCATAATAATAGATTGATTTTTAAAGTTTATTAAACATTAATGATTAACTTTAGATGTTAACAGTAAACTTTAAATATAGCTAAAATCAAAATTTAATATTGTTGGGCATATGGGTAGGATAATCCCATCGAACAATGATGGGATTATCTGGCCATTATAGGCTCTGGTGCCGGTCCAGGCTAATATGGTGAATGGGCAACCCTCCGAAAGGAGGGTAAATCACCATATTAGCTCCCGGGGCACCACCCTATAATGGTCGAGGGGTCTGTAAGTAGCGGTGTGGACCGGGCACTTCCGGGTCACTTGCTACGATCAGGCCTCTCTACCCAGCCCAAAACTATAATTCTTCTTTGATTTTGGATTTCAAAGCTTCTTTTTTCATACCAAAATAAGCTTCAAGCTCTTTAGTTAGATAAATAATCTTTGTTCTTCCTTGCTGTTTAGTTTTTATGAGACCTCTCTCTTCTAATTTTTTTACATAATCATAGACTTTGTTTCCCTGAATCTTAACTAAATCAGACTGTTTGACAGGTTCATTAAGTATTATTAAACCAAGTGTCCTTGCCATGCCTGGTGATATGTCAGCGTTAGTGGCTATATGCTTTATGTACTCCCTGTATTGTGGCTTAATCCTAATTTCATACCCTAACTTTGTCTCAACCAAATCTAAGCTTTTATCCTCTAACTCCTTTTTTAGACTTTGTAAAACAAACAAAGCTTCGTTTTCGTCAGAATTTATAAGCTTAGCTATTTTACTCAAACTTATTGGTCTTTCAGATGCAAAAAGTGCTGCCTCGACAACTCTCTTCTTTTCTTCAAAGTTCATAACAAAAATATATTTCACTTCATTATTCTAAAGCTTTTAGATATATTTCAGCAAATGGTTTTTCTTGCTTGCTCCTTACCTTATCTTTAGCTTCTAAATGAAGCACGGGAACAAAATTATCTACAACAGAATCTCTTTCCCATCTACCGACAAGCTTAGAAAAGGGTACTTCTTTCATTTCTTGTTCTAGTTTTTTAATTTTTGTAAAAACCTTTTCTATTTTTTGCTCTATGTCTTCCTCTTCAATTCTAACTTCAATTTCTCTTCTTATGATATCCCTTTCAAAGAATTCTCTAGCTTTCTTCTTTTCCTTTATCTCCATTGCTTTTCTAACAGCAGAAATGAGCTCCTCTATAGTTATGGGTCTCTTAACCCGTTTTTTAATTGGGTAAGCAACTTCTATTTCTTCTAAAGGAATTTCCAACTCTATTAGCTCTGCTGCTTTTTCTTCTTTAGGTTGATATAAAAGTTGCTCGGCTTTCATTCTTAGCAATATAGAAGCTACAAATACAATTTTTGCTGGAATTCTAAAATCTAGCTCTTTAGCCTTTCTCAAAAACTTCAAAAATCCATAAACAAGCTTAGAAATATCAACGTCCCAAGGGTCTATTTTCTCTTCTCCTACAACATAATAAATTAATTCTTCCCAACTTTCCTTCTCTATTATTGTTTTTAGTATATTTTCTTCTTTGCTCATGGTAATTTCACCATTAAAACTTTTGATTCGCCATTTTCCATAGTAACTCCATATATTCTATCTGCTAGCTTAAGTGTTTGATCGTTATGCGTAATAACGATAAACTGAGTGTTTTTGGAAAGTTTTTTAACGTATTGGGCAAATTTTTTGGAATTTTCTTTGTCTAAGGCAGCATCTACCTCGTCTAAAACATAAAATGGAGCCATTCTGTAAAATTGTAATGCAAATATGAAAGCTAAAGCAGTTATGCTTTTTTCCCCACCAGACAAAGCATCTATGTTAATTGGTCTTCCTCCCTTTGGGTTTGCCTTAATGATTAGGCCGGCATTTATATCATCATTTTCTAGCTCTAGCGTAGCGTTGCCTCCAGTTAAGTTATAAAAAACTTCTGCAAATTTAGCTGAAACCTTATTAAATGTTTTCATAAAAACTTCTCTCTTCTTTTCTTCAATCTCGTTAATCAGTTTTATGATGTCTTGTCTTTCTTGAACTATTTTTTCGTATTTTTCTTTGAACTCTTCAAAGTCTTGCTTAGCTTTTTCATATTCTTCCACAGCCCTCCAGTTTATAGCTCCTAAACTTCTCAATTCTTGCTCTTTTTTCAGAAGCATATCTCTTAAAACGTTAGGAGCTTCTTTAATTGGTTTAACATCTTCATATTCTTTAAGCTCTTCTTGCAAAGAGTTTATTTCTACATCTAGCTTAGCTATTTCTATCTTCAAGCTGTTAATTTTGTTATCAATTTCTGTTTTCTTCAAGTATAGCTTCTTTCTTTTTTGCTTTAATTTTTCAAGCTCAGTTTCTGAAATTATCTTAGCCTTTTCTAACTGTTTGTATTGAGTGGTGTCAACGACCAAGCTAGAAATTTTCTGTTCCAACTCTTTGTTGATTTTCTCCAGCTTTTCTATCTGTTCTAGCAATTTTTCTCTTTGTTTTATTGCCATGTCTATTTCTTTGGAAATTTTCTTAGACATTGCATCTGGATGATGTGTAGTTATATAACCACCAGTAATATAGCCAGTTGTTTCTATTAAATCTCCATCAAGGGTTACCATTCTTGCTTTCCCAACACCTATTCTTTTAGCAACCTCTAAATCTTTAACCACTAGTGTATTTCCAAAAACATATTCTATTGCTTTTATGAATCTTGAATCGTATTTGACTAAATCGCTAGCCAAACCATAAACTCCATATTCTTTAAGCAAGCTTCTATCTACAACTTTGCGAACGGTTATCTTGTCTAAAGGTATAAAGTTTGCTCTACCAAGCTTTTTTTCTTTTAGAATTCTTATACATTGAAAAGCAACGTCTTCGTTTTCTACAATAATATCAAACAAATGATGTCCAGCTGCAACTTCTATAGCAATCTTAAACTTTTCTGGAACTTTAATCACATCTTTTACGATTCCATAAACACCCTTTATGTTCATAGATAACAATTCTTTAACCGGTCTTGGTATAGTTGCAGAAATTTCTTCCATTCGTTCTTCCAAGCTTCTGAGTTTTTCAATGTTCTGTTCTATTCTTTTTATTTCGTTTTTGTAGCTTTCTATAAGCTGCTTATTCAGCTCTAACTGGGATTTAAGTCTTATTCTTTCTCTTTCCTTCTCAATTTCTTTTGAGAATTTTAGGAGTTGGGAAAGTAACTTAGTAATATCCTGCTCCTTTTTAGCCAACTCTTCCTCTAACTTATTTATTTTTTCTTCTGTTTGAGTTAGATACTCTTTGTATATTTCAATCCTATTAATAATTTTTTCTTTTTTTTGGTTGAGCTCGTTAAGTTTTGCATGCAATAAAGAGGCTTTTAGTACTTTGATTTTTCTACTTATTTCCTCATACAGCTTAGCAGCTCTCATCTCTTCTTCAAGCTTCCTTACATTTCTCAACTTTTGTTCATAAATTATCTCAGCCTGTCTTAGCTTTTCATCAACTTTCTCTAAATCCCTTAAAGCTTTCTCTTTTCTTTGGTTGTATTCCTCTATGCCAGAAATTTCATCTATAATTCTCCTTCTTTCTACAGGGTTCATATCCAGTATTCTGGTAGTATCGCCTTGGTACACAATATTATAACCATCTGCCCTTATCTTAGCTATGGAAAGTACTTGCAATATTTTATCTCTTGTCGTGGTTCTTCCATTGAGTTTGTAAACAGACACACCTTTTTTATTTATTTTCCTGGTAATGATTATCTCGTCCTGATCAAAAGGGAAAACGCGCTTAGAATTGTCAAAATATATTTGTACCACAGCTTCTTGAGCACCTTTCTTTATGCCTGCGCCATCATAAATCAATTTTTGAAGCCTATCTGCCCTTAAGGACTTAGCAGAAATTTTGCCCAAAACAAAGGTTATAGCATCTACTATATTGCTTTTCCCAGAGCCGTTTGGTCCAGCTATAGCTGTAAACCCTTTAGAAAATGGTATAACAGTTTTTTTGTTAAAGCTCTTAAAACCCTGAATAACTATCTTGGTTATGTAAGTATCCATGCTCCCTAATTAATTTTATGGTTTTCAATCAAATAGATTTAACTTACTGTAAAAATGTGTTTTAGCTCATTGGGAATTTTTATTTTGTTAAAATGGAGCAAAGCATCTAAGTACGCCCAAACTATGACAGCTGCTTCAAAAGCCTGTAGATACATGCCTTTCTCATAAAAATGATTAGCATCTCTCCAGTATGCTTTAGCTAAGCTTAACAATTCGCTCTCTTCGATAGTTTCTAAATTTTCCATGACCTTGGAAATTTTATCAATTTCTTTCTTGGCTATATCTTTTAGGTTCATAAATTTGTGTATGTTTATTAAAAATTAAAGTATGGTACTAAACCCACCAGAAAGGTTATTAGAAAGGCTAAAAACTTTGTGGCCAGATGAGTATGAAGAAATTCTAAGTTATGCAGCTAGACCTTTACCTGATGCAATAAGAGTTAACACTTTAAAAATAAGTGTAAAAAAATTCTTGCAAATAACAGAATTAGAGCTTGAAAAAGTAAGTTGGTACAGGTATGCTTTCATTGTTAAAAATCAAGTAACTTTGGGCAACACTTTAGAGCATGTTTTGGGTTATGTTTATTCCCAATCTTTAGCTAGCATGCTTCCTGTTTTAGCTATGAAACCTAGAAAAAATGAAAAAATACTGGATTTATGTGCAGCCCCAGGCTCTAAAACTACGCAAATAGCTCAGCATATGCAAAATACAGGCGTAATAGTAGCTAACGATATACATTATAAAAGACTTAAAGCTTTAGCTTCTAACCTTCAAAGATGTGGAGTAATGAACACTTTAGTTATACAAAAAAGAGGAGAAAAGTTATACAAGTTGACAAACGAAAAGTTTGATAAAGTGCTTGTAGATGCGCCTTGTAGTGGGGAGGGTACTGTTAGAAAAGACGAATCAGCTTGGAACAATTGGAGCTATGGTAAAGTTAGTTATTTTTCAAAATTGCAAAAAAAACTGATAGTAAGCGCTTTTAACATGCTTAAGCCAGATGGTATTTTGCTTTATTCTACTTGCACTTTAGCACCAGAAGAGAATGAAGGTGTTATAGATTATTTGTTGAACAAATTTGAGAATGCTAGACTTGAGAAAATAAGAATTAATGGTGTTAAGCTAAGGCCTGGTATAGTTGAATTTGGAAAATTTAGGTTTAGTGAAGAGGTAAAAAAATGTGCGCGAGTATTATTTCAAGATTTAGACTCGGAGGGATTTTTCCTTGCCAAAATTAGGAAAGTATGAAGTGTTGAGTGAAAAGGAAGTAAAGGAGTTTCATTCACGCTTAAGACTACAGTTTGGTATTGAAGCTAAATTTGATTTTGTATTGTTAAAAAGAAAAAATAGAATATTGATTGCTAATAAAGAAATTTTGAAAAATAAAAAATTGTTCAAATTAAACGTGCAAAGAGCAGGTTTATACATCGCAAAAGTTGATGAAAAAAGTATTAAGCTAAGTATAGAGGGTTCTCAAATTTTTGGAAAGTATGCTAAGAAAAATATTGTTGAGCTAAACGAAGAAGAGTTCAAAAAATGGATGCAAGGCTTAGATATTAGAAAATCTTTAGCTAAAGGTGTTTACATAGTAAAATACAAAGAACATTATCTAGGTACAACAACTTCTGATGGCAAAAGACTTATGAATAGAGTCCCTAAAGAAAGAAGGTTTAGTTTATCAGAGTCGTAGGTCTTCATCATTAATCAGCGCTCAGCGGGTATCATCACTTAATCATGGGCCCGGCGGGATTCGAACCCGCGACCTACGGGTTTCTTTGCCATCATTAAATCAGAGCTTTTAAGCTCAGCTGGCTTAAAAGCCTCGGCGGCTTCACATCGCCTCCGCCGCTCTACCATGCTGAGCTACGGGCCCTCTAAAAATTAATCTTACGTGATTATTTAAAAAAATTAAATTTTTGGCAAAAGTAAGCCGTTCTTTTCCTCATACTCTATTTCCTGTCCAACAAAGTTTTGAAGTTTTTCTGCATCACTTGCCTTTACAGATCTTTTAAATTGACCGTTTTCGTTTTCAAGCAAAACCCAATTCCTACCAACTTCAACAACCTTTGCTTTCATAAAATTATTTTTCTTATAAGCTGGATTATTTAAAATTTAATAAGTTCTTTTCCCATGTCTTTTAGATTGCCAAGAATAGCGCCTGAGTTTTTTAGTTTTACCATAACCACAAGATGCACAATAACCTTTAGAGAAATGATAACTTGTTTTACCACAACGCCTACAACGTATATGCTTTACACCAATTTTTTTACCAAAACTAGGAGTTCCTTTAACCATGTTTAGTCACCTTAAAAGAATTATTCTACTGGGGTTGCGTAAACTATTGTGTCTCCTCTTATTAGCAAAGTTCCTACTTTAATTTTTGCGTTGCTGTTATTTACTTCTGCATCATCTAACCACAAGTTTAAATGCAAATCTAAGGCCTTTAAAGTGCCTGTAACTTCTTCCCCATTCTTTAATTTTACAAGAACTCTTTTTCCTTTTGCTCTATCTAATGCATCTATTGGTCTTTCACTCATGTTAAT
>WAMV01000006.1 GCA_015522145.1 Candidatus Aenigmatarchaeota archaeon
GTATGATGACTTAATGGATTTTCTAGAGTATAACAGAAGAGATAGAGAAGAAGATATATACTACAGCCTTGTCTACTTAAACAACAAAATAGTTAAAGAAAAACTAAATCGATATTCAGTTTTGAAATAGGAAAAATGATATAACACACCAAGGCTGTAATAGAGACTGTGGCAAAATCAGTTTTTTATATTCAATAGAAATTTTAATAGAGGCCCCGTGAGGTAACCCGGATAGCCTGCCGGGCTTCGGACCCGGTAGTGTGGGTTCGAATCCCACCGGGGCCATTAACGGTATTTGTAATGCTCCTCAAAAAAGCCCAAATCCCGCCATAGTTTCAAAGTTATTAAATCAATTGGTATTTTGCCTTTAGTCTTGTCGGAAATAGTGGATTTTACACCTTTTATGTAGTCAATATCATTCATCTGTCTTAGGATGTAATCTAAGAAGGTTTGAGCTATCATAGCTTTGGATTTTTTCTCATCTAAACCTCTGGACATGAGATAAAAGAGCTTTTCTTCATCTATCTGTAATATACTTGCACTGTGCGTAGCTCTAACATCTTTATTCTCAATTTCCAGCATAGGCAAGGCCTGTGCTTTAGCATTCTTATCCATAACCAGAGCGTGTAAAGAAAGATAAGAGTTCGAGTTTGTTGCTCTTTTACCTATTTTAGCCATTCCCTTTACGATTAAATTGGAATTGGAAAAAGCAACAGCCCTGCTCAGAACTTTAAGGTTGGATGTGCCAATGCTATTTATTTCGAAATAAATGTCCTGTTTTTCGTCCTTTGTTAAAAGTGATACATGCTTAACAGACGCTTCCGAGCCTTTATTACCTACAACAACGAATCTATGCCTAGAAAATTTATCAAAAGTAGCTACATTCATATTGAGTTTGCTTTGATTTAGAACAAAAGTAAAGTGATTAAGCGTTAAATTTTTGGTAGTACTGGTTACAAAAAAATATACTTTGCTATTTTTGGCGGTCAAAAAAAGAGAAAAAGAGTTTAAATTTCCTAAATCCTTGTCTATCTTAAGAAAAATTCTTAGCTTGGAATTTTTAACATCTAGCCACAGTTTTGTAAAATCACTAACCTTGGGAGAGTAGTCCAAATTAAGAGTAACTTGTTTTTTGTTGACTGGAAGGAAAATAACGTCTTTTATTTTACAATAATTGTAAAGTAGAAACTTGTCCTTCACCACTTTAAGTTCTTTTTTGGCCGCTTCAAGCCTATTGATTTTTTTTGTTTTTAAATCATAAGGTAAACTAACTTGATTGAATTTATAATTTCCCACTATCTTATCAGGATTGAAAAATGAAAATAATGAATTGTACTTGAATAACTCTTGTTCCACGCTTAATTTTTCATACTCTTTACAAAAGTTCAACCAACACCACCCTTTATCTCTAACTCTATTAGCCTTTTAAATTCTATAGCATACTGAAGAGGAAGTTTCCTTATGAAATCGCTAAAGAATCCAGAAACAATCAAACTCATGGCTTGATCTTCATCTAAACCTCTGGACATGAGATAAAAGAGCTTTTCCTGGCTCAGCTTTCCCACAAAAGCTTCATGAGCAACGCTTGATTCCTGATTTTGTACATTTGTGTATGGATAGGTATTTGTTTTTGATTTTTCATCGATAAGCAAAGCATCACATTTCGCTACTGCTTTGCTTCTTGCTGCTTCTTTAGCTATTGAGATTAATCCCCTGTAGTTTGCTTCTCCTCCTTCAGCACTAACACTCTTGGCTACTATTTTTGATGATGTGTTTTTGGCTAAATGTACAGCTTTTGCCCCTGTGTCCTGTATCTGTCCTTTGCCAGCATAGGCAACGCTTATTATCTCTGCCTTAGCATTTTCTCCACGCATGTAAACACTGGGGTATTTCATGGTTATCTTACTGCCAATATTGGAATCCAACCATTCTATCGTAGCATTTTCAAAAGCAACACTACGCTTAGTAACCAAATTGTATACGTTTTTACTCCAATTTTGTAAAGTAACATATCTTACTTTAGCTCCAGGCAAAGCTACTATTTCTACTACTGCTGCGTGTAAGGAACTTTTAGAATAAACCGGTGCTGTACATCCTTCAACATAAGTAACTTCTGCTCCCTCATCTGCTATGATTAAAGTTCTTTCAAACTGTCCTGCTCTGGAGATATTTATTCTGAAATAGGTTTCTAGAGGATAAGGAACCTTAACGCCTGGGGGTACATAAATAAAGGAACCACCACTAAAGAAAGCGCTGTTCAAAGCAGCAAACTTGTTGTCGTTTGGAGGAACTATCTTGCCGAACCACTTCCTGAAGATGGGATGGTTTTTCAAACCATCTTCTGGGTCTGTGAATATAACGCCCAACTTTTTTAATTCTTCCTTAATTCTCCTCAGTACAATCTCGCTATCAAACTGGGCTGATAGGCCAAGTAAATATTTTTTCTCAACTTCAGGAATGTTAAGTCTTTCATAAACCTCTCTTATCTTTTTCGGCAGTTCTTCCCATGTCTTAGCTCTGTTAACTTCTGGTCTGGCATAGTAAATTATGTTCTCAAAATTTATACCGCTTAAATCAGGCCCCCAGCTGGGCATGGGTTTCTGCAAAAAGTATTTCAGAGCTTTTAGCCTAAATTTCTGAATCCATTCATGCTCCCCCACTTCCCCCTTCTCTCTGGACAATGCTCTAACCATTTCCTCATTGGGATATCCTTCATAAATTGCATCATACCCTACCTTTGTTCTAAAACCATATTTTTCCCTATATTTTTTGTTAAGCTTCAGCATATTTCTCACCTAAAACTTTTGCATAGCCATATTTTTCAATATTCTTAGCCAGCTTAACATTGCCTTCTTTGACTATTTTGCCCCCCACCATAATATGAACTTTATCGGGTTTTATGTAATCAACTATTCTGCTGTAGTGGGTTATGATTAAGAAGGATCGATATTTATTCATTAAGCTCTTTATTGCTTTAGATATTGTTCTTAGGGCATCAACATCCAGTCCCGTATCGAACTCATCCAGTATCGCTAGTCTTGGTTTGAGAAGCAAAAGCTGCAGAGCTTCTGCCTTTTTCTTTTCTCCTCCCGACATATTATAGTTAACATCTTTGTACAGAAAGTCTTTGGGTAAGTTAATTTTTCTTAATGCTTCATCTATTTCCTTATCTGCTATCTTTTTGCCTAGAACGTTGGCTGACGTGTTTATGAGACTTGCTAAAAACAAGCCTTCTATAGCTATGGGGTTCTGAAAGCCTAGAAAAATACCTAGCTTAGCTCTTTCATTTGGCTCTAACCTGGTTATGTTTTTATTCTGAAAATAGATTTTGCCTTTTGTAACCTTGATTCGTGGATCGCCCATTATTGTAAGAGCTAGTGTACTTTTACCAGAGCCATTAGGTCCCATGATAAAATGAATTTCGCCTGCTCTAATAGAAAGATTTATCCCATTAAGAATTTTTAGTTTTCCTATTTTTGCGTGCAAATTCTGAATCTTAAGAAGTGTTGACATAAAACATTTTTTATAATTACTTTCAAATTTAAATTTGGTACTATGTTAGATATGAATAAAATAAAAAAAGATTTTCCAATTTTAAGGGTCAAAATAAACGGAAAGAGACTAGTTTACTTGGATAATGCTGCAACCTCCCAAAAACCAAAACAGGTTATTCAAAAACTGGTAGAATATTATGAATGTTTTAACGCTAACATCCATAGAAGCATACACACGCTTGGTGAAATGGCTACTGAAGAGTTCGAAAAAGCAAGAAAAGAAGTTGCCAAATTCATAAACGCCAAAGAAGAAGAGATAATTTTTGTTAAAAACTGCACAGAAGGTTTAAATCTGGCTGCTTATACGCTGGCTAGAGAAATTAAATCTGGAAATATTGTTACTAGCATAATGGAGCACCATTCTAATTTTGTGCCCTGGCAGCAGTTGTGCATAAGGAAAAGAATGGAATTCAGAGTTGCTGACATCAATGAAGACTTCACACTAAATTATGAAGACCTTTATTCAAAAATTAATAAAAGAACCAGAGTTATAGCATTAACACACGTATCAAACATTCTGGGAAGTATTAACGATATAGGGAAAGTAGCCAAAGAGGGGGGGGATGCCTATTTTGTTGTGGATGCTGCACAATCCGCTCCCCATCTAAAAATAAATGTTAAAAAGTTGGACGTTGATTTTCTAGCTTTTAGTGCACACAAAATGTTTGGGCCTACAGGTGTGGGTGTTCTTTATGTTAGAAAAGACGTAGCAGAAAGGCTAAACCCATTTTTGTACGGTGGGGAAATGATAAAAGAAGTTTACATAACCAAAACAAAGTGGAACAAATTACCTTACAAATACGAGGCTGGTACGCCTAACATAGCTGATGTGGTTGCTTTTGGTGAAGCTATAAGATATCTAAGAAGAGTCGGAATGAATAAAGTAAGAGCACACGACAAAAAAATATCTAAACTTGCCTTGAGGGAATTAAAAAACATTAGAGGTCTAAAGCTCTATGGACCTACCAAAGTAAAAGACAGGATAGCCATATTTTCCTTTAATATTAAAGGGATACACAGCCACGACGTAGCTCACATTCTGGACTCAGAAGGCATAGCTGTCAGGAGCGGTCATGGTTGTGCCATGCCTTTAATGAGAAGACTTGGTGTAAACAGTGTTGCCAGAGCAAGCTTTTACATCTACAACGATGAAAAAGATTTAGAAGCGTTGATAAAGGGAATAGAAAAAGTTAAGAGGGTGTTTAAAGTTGATTGAAGAAATTTATGCGGAAAGGATACTGGACCATTACAGGAATCCAAGAAATTATGGAAAACTAAAGAAGTATGATGTGAAAGCCAGAGATGTCAATATTCCCTGTGGAGATGAGATAGAAATTTTTGTAAAAATGAAGGGAAATAAAATTGGAAAAATCAAATTTACGGGCCATGGATGCGCAATAAGTCAGGCTGCGGCCAGTATCCTTAGTGAAATAGCAAAAGATTTACCAAAAAAAGAAATAGAAAAGATGAGTTACGAAGACTTCATCAAAAAACATCTAAAAATAAACATCACTTACAGAAGATTTGGATGCGCAACTCTAGCTTTAAGAGTATTAAAAAATGCCTTAAAGAAATTATGATGGTAAAAACGTTAAACATCGACTCAGAAGGAAATATTGAGAAAATTATAGCAGAAGTTGTGAGTTATTTAGAAAATGAAGATGTTGTAGTCGCATTACGCAAAAAAACTAGAATAAAAAGAAGAATCTGGAGAAGTCTACATGCTAAAAAAATAATAGCCTTGATGAAGGAATATTTGAAAAGAGAAAATATGGGTGATATGGAAATTTATGTTTATAGACATTCCAGATACAAAACTTATTTTTCGAGAAGACCTTTCGAAGAAATAGAGAAAGAGTTGAAGTTGAATATTCCTTCTTACCACATTATCCAAATAAAGAATGGTTACATCAGCCATGAGTTTAGAAAAATTAGATAGAAATTTAAATAACAAGTTAATGAAAATTATTTGAGGGCCCGTAGTCTAATGGCTAGGACGCCGCCTTGACGTGGCGGAGGTCCAGGTTCGATTCCTGGCGGGCCCACTTTTAAGTTTTTAAATTTATACTATTTTTATGGCCATAGTGGCACCAACTCCTGTCTATAGCAAGGATATACTTTTTGAAATGCTTCTCGCGTTAGCTTTAGGGGCACTAATAGGATTGGAAAGAGAAAGAAGGGCTAAAGGAATTGTTTTTGCTGGAATAAGAAGCTTTACTTTAGTGACTTTCCTTGGATATTTTACTACTTTCATATCTTTTCTGGTGCAGAGTAATCTGTTTTTAATCTTAACGTTTATTGGCATAGTAGGTATAGCTATGGCTAATCATTATGTATATCTACAAAAGAAACAAAAGAAGGGGATAACAACAGAGCTTGCTTTCATCATATCTTTCCTGATAGGAAGCTTGATTTTTTACGAAACAAACACATACGTTGTCTCTATATTTAGCGCGGCTGCCTTAACTTTTATTCTGTTTTTAAGAGAAGAAAGCCATAGATTTGCTAAAAGAATAAAGCCTATAGAACTTTTCGATGCTCTGGTCTTTGCTTTACTTGCTTTTGTTATTTTGCCTTTGCTCCCAAATTATTACATTGATCCCTGGAATGCCTTAAATCCAAGAAGGATATTTTTTGCATTTACATTAATCATAGGAATTAGTTGGTTGGCATACATACTCTTCAAAATACAACCCAAGAGAGGGGTTCATCTATCTGGTTTAATTGGTGGGCTCATAAGCTCCACAGCAACTACTGTTGATGCAGTAACTCATTTTAAAAGGAATCCAAAGTTGGCGGTGTTGATATCGGCCAGTGCCAGTTCAGTTATGTTTTTCCGACAATTTTTGATAATAGGATTAATTAGACCGGATATAGTTGTCTATTTTTGGCCTTTGTTATTAATAGGGATTGTCGGAACTATTTTTTCTCATGCTCTTATAAAAATAAAGAAGGAAACCAAAATAGAGCTTAAAAGTCCTATAAAGTTTAAGCCAGCTTTCTATTTCTTAATAATGTTAACTTTAGTTTTTTTCATATCCAAATTTTTGCTTACGATTCTTGGAAGTGTTTCAGCAAATTTGATAGCATTTTTTATAGGTATACCAGAAGTCGATGCTCCAACAATAGCATTCTTAGATGCGGGTCTATCAACAGAAATATTAATAAGTAGTGTGTTGACTATAAGTTTGGCAAACACTTTGTTTAAATTATCACTTTGTTATATTATGGGAAATCGAGAAATTTTTAAAGAAGCTGTTAAACCCTTCCTAATATTAATCGCTTTATGTGTTATTTTTATTGTGAATCCTCTAGCCGCACGAATTTTTATATAAAATTTGAATAAGATTTAATACGTGCCCCCATCGTCTAGCCCGGCCAAGGACGCCGCCCTCTCGAGGCGGAAACGCGGGTTCAAATCCCGCTGGGGGCATATTTATAATGAGGAATTAGGGGTTTCTTTGGTAAATACTCTATTATAAAAATCTAATGTACATTTCTTTTGAAAACCAAATTTAGATAGAAATTTTTCTAATTTTTCAACGTTTGGTTTTGTTGATTCAATAATAAGCACCGGATTGCTCTCTTTTAATATTTTTTTCGCTCCTTTAACAACATTTAACTCGTGACCTTCAACATCTATTTTTATTAAGTGAATTGTATTGAGCGGGATTTTGTTTTTCTTTATTAGATTATCTAAGGTTATAGCTTTCACTTTTATTTTGCCTTTTTTTGCCACTCTAACAGCCCCTGTATTCATATTTAGTTCTGATAAAAAAACTTCACGATTTCTATCAGAGATTGCAAGATTAATAGGATAAACATTTTTAATGTGGTTGATATGTAGGTTCTTTTTTAAAACACTAAAATTTTCAGGAAACGGCTCTATAGCATAAATCTTGTTAAAATTTTTTGAAGCTAGTATAGAAAACCTCCCTGTATGTGCCCCCACATCTAGAAATATATTGCCAGTATTTTGAATAATAAATTTAGTCGTTTCTGGTTCGTAAAATCTTGAAAAAAACAAAAAATCTAAAGTTCGGGCTCTAGTGAAAAATTTGTAATTGTATAATTTAACTATATTGTTCTCTATTAGGCGGTTTGCTTTTTCCTCTTTTATCCCAAAAAGTTTAAAGATTTGCCTCAGAAATATATAAGTAAACAATTTCGATTTTTTATGAGCATTAAAAATTATCTCAAAATCCCTCACTCTGTGGACTAAAATCTCCTGAATCTTCATATATAAAATATCGAATTATGCTTTTACTTTTTTCTTTATTTGGTTTAAAGGACGATAGGAGACTACATTTATGATAATACCATATTTTTTGTAAAATTCTAGTGCTAGACGTATTATTTGATCCATAACGCTTGGTTCTATATCAGACAAAAGCTGAATGTCTACATCACTTAAGTAGTTCACATCTCCATTCTCATACTTTCTAATAACAAAATTCTTGTTTGTATTAAATAAAGAACCTTTAAAAATTGTATTAATATCTTTTTTAATCTCTTTTTTTAATTGAGATACGAAATTTTGGGCTAATTGTTTAGCATAAGAAATCTCATTCTCGTTTGCAACAAAATCTTCTATATTGCCCTGATAAAAAATCGGAGGCTTTAAATAATAAGTGCTATCGTCCCAATATTCTTTTTTCGGTCTTAAAATTTTCCATTCTTTATATTTGGGTATTGATTTATAGTAGCCTATAATTAGATCTAATATCTTTTTTTGAAATCCGCTTGAATTATGAGCTAGCAACAAAACCTTTGGCATAATTATGTATAAACCATGAAAATTTTCACAAATGGTTGTTTGATACATTACTTGGGTTATTTTTCTAAAATCTTGAGAACTAAAGCTATGAGTTTCTTTTTCGACATCCATCAAAAATTTCTCTATAGATAAAATGCTTTTCACATTTTTAGGTAAGATAGAAAAAAATTAATTTTTAACCCACACCCAAACAAAGCTTAGAGAATAATTAAACAAAAATCCTAATGCTATGTCTACTAAATTAGCTAGCAAATAATAAATGTAAAAAAACTCGACTAACAAAAATAAAATAGCTAGGTTAATTATCATACCTCCCACTCTAGCCAAATTTGATTTTACTAATCTCTTAAAAAATTGGAATTTGCCTGGAGCTCTTCTATCTCTAAAAACAAAAAAATCGTTAAGCAAAAAAACAAAAATAATGCTTGCCTCAATAGCTACTAATCCAGAAATTAGATAAAAAATTCCAATCTTTTCTGTCAATAGGTACAAAATGGACTCGTTAAAAATTACTCCTAAAGCTCCTACCATAGCAAATTTTATCATTCTGGAAATATCTTTGAAACCAAACTTTTCTAAAAAATTCAAAGTTTTATTTTGTGACATGCTATCAAATCTTCTTTAAACTCTTCTAGCTCCTCTGGAATTTCTACGCTGATTTCTTCCTTTAACGATTTACCCATACTTCTTTTCTTATTCCAGACAAAAGAGTTGAATTCCATAAGTTTTTTTCCTTTTTCAATTAAGCTTTCATCAAAATCTTTTAACTCGTAAACAAATGTATGTACGCTTTGATTATAAATTTCCCTGAACAAAAAGTCTGTTAAAGCTGGTATTATTGGTGCCCATAGTTTTAAAATTTCTTTAAGCACGTAATGCAAAGTATAGCTTGCTGAAGCATCACCGGCTTTAGCTCTTTCCTTAACTAGCTCTATGTAATGGCTTGCAAAAACATCCCAAGTAAAGCTGTAAAGTTTTTGGGCAGCTACATGTATGTCTATGTTTTCATAGGCCTTAACAACTTCTTTCTTTAACTTTTCCAGCTCTGAAATTATCCATTTATCGCTAGGCTTTAATTCATCTGCTTGCTTTTCCTCAAACATGGAAACAAATCTCGCTATGTTAATCAATTTTGTAAGGAACTTTTTTGTACCTTCTATTTTGGCTTCGCTTATCCTGTAGTCTGAGCCTATGGTGCACTCCAGAGATACCCATAAGCGTAAAGCATCTGCTCCATGTTTTCTCAATATTTCTTCTGGATCAATAATATTACCTAAGCTTTTGCTCATCTTCCTTCCTTTCTCATCTAAACCCATGCCGTTAATCATCACATGCTCAAAAGCTCTCTTGCCAGTGATTTGATAAACCCTTAGCAAAGAATAGTAAAGCCACGTTCTTATTATATCATAACCTTGAGGCCTTAACTTTACGCCATTAAACGTTTTTTCGAAAAATTCATTATCTCGCAAGAACTTTGTTATGAATAAAATTGAAATTGAGCTGTCAAACCATGTATCAAGTATTCTTTCTTCTCCAATCCATTCATTGCTTCCACATTTTGGACATTTTTCAATGGGGGGATTTTCTTTCCAAGGCCTATAATATTTGCCTGGTTCAGGCAAGTAAATGTAATTGCATGTTTTGCATTTCCATAAAGGAATCTCTGTACCATAGTAACGCTTGCGTGATATTGGCCAGTCTGTAGTTATGCTGTTTATCCAGTTTAAAAGCTTTATTCTGTGATGCTCTGGGTGCCAGTTTATTTGACTGTCAATCTCTTTTATTTTATCCCTGAACTCTAATTGCTTCAAGAAATATTCTTTGCTATGAATTATCTCTATAGGCGTCCTGCATTTATCATGAACTGGTACGCTACTTTCAACCTCTTCCTCCTTTGCATAATAGCCTTTTTCTTTGAGTAATTCCACAATTTTTTCCCTGGCTTCAGAAACGCTTAAGCCTTTTAGAATTTCATCCTCCATCTTTCCTTCTTGATTTATTATAACATTTCCTTTCATTCCAAGCTCTCTGAATATCCTTACGTCAGTTAAATCACCGTAAGAGCATATCATCATTACGCCTGTACCAAACTCTGGCTTAGCTTCATTTCTTGCCATTATAGGAACCTCTATGTTATAAATTGGCACAATTGCTTTCTTACCTTCCAAATGTTTGTACCTTTCATCTTCGGGATTGAAAATTACTAAACCACATGCTCCCAGAAGCTCTGGTCTTGTGGTAGCTATTGTTATGATACCATTTTCTTTTAGAGGGAAATTTATGTAGTAAAGTTTTCCTTTTTTGGTTTCGTGCAAAACTTCATTGTCAGCTATTGTTGTTTTACATTTGGGACAGAAGTTTACTGGAACATAATCCTCATAAATTAGGCTTTTTTTCCAGGCATCTATAAAGGTTGCTTGAGTCAAAGCCCTGTATTCATCGCTATCAGTATAGTAAATTTCCTTAAAATTAGCAGAAATTAGCAGAGTTTTCATTATTTCTACCATTTTATCGCAGTACTTGTCTAGAACTGTTGAGCATTTCTTTACAAATTCTTCCCTGGGATGCTCCCACATGTTTATTCCTTCATATTTCTCAACGTACCACTCAACTGGTATACCATTTCTATCTAGGCCTATAGGATAATAAACCTCATAGCCAAGCATTCTAAAAGCCCTTGCAACAATGTCCTGCATACTATAACTTATAGCCGCACCTATATGCCATACAGGAGCAGGATAAGGTGGGGGTGTATCAATAACAAAAATCTTCTTCTTTGTGTTTACGTTAAAACCATAAAGCTTTTGCCATTCCTTTTCCCAAATTTTCCTGATTTTACTCTCTATTTCTATATTCCATCTTTTTATCTCAAGTTGTTTGGCCATAAAAATTTATTAGAAAATTATTTTAAAATCTTGAAATTCTGGTATTTCTTTAAGCTCTTCCACCTCCACTCTTTCAACTTTAGCTAAAGGTGGGCCTCTTTTGCAAAAGTTTAGCATACTGTTTATTTTTCTTTCCTCTCCTACAAAAACAGCTTCTACGCTTCCATTCGACAAATTTTTGACATAGCCTCTTAGGCCAAGAATATCTGCTAACTGTTTGACGCTTGCCCTAAACCCAACACCTTGCACAACACCAAAAATCCTTACTTTTACAGCTTTCATACCAATTTATTTAAGCTACTTTTTTAATTATATTTTCGTATGGAAGTCTACGACATTATTATAGTAGGTGGAGCATCTGCAGGCTTAACTGCAGCTATTTACGCAGCTAGACGTAAACTTAACACTTTAGTTATAACCAAAGGGATTGGAGGGCAAGAATTAGAAACAAATAATATAGAAAACTACCCTGGATTTTTAAGAATTAGCGGTGTTGAGCTTGCTAACAGAATTTTTGAGCAGGCTGTTAAAAGTGGTGCTCAAATTATTTTGGACGAAGTTGTTAAGGTTGAGGATACAGATGAAAAAATAAATGATAAGCCTGTTTATGCTATAAAAACTGCCTCAGGCAAAACTTACAAAGCTAAAGCAGTAATACTGGCCTTTGGCAAAACACCACGCAACCTAGATGTTCCTGGAGAAAAAGAGTTTGTAGGTAAGGGCGTATCTTATTGTGCAACCTGTGATGCCCCTTTGTTTAAGAATAAAGTAGTGGCTGTTGTTGGTGGGGGTAATTCTGCCTTTGAGGCTGCTCATATACTAAGCCAGATAGCAAAGAAAGTATATTTGATACACAGAAGAGAACAGTTTAGAGCTTTCGAATATCTTGTTGAAAGAGTAAAGAAGCTTGAAAATGTTGAATTCGTGTTAAACACAGTTGTTAAAGAAATAAAAGGTGATATAACAGTCAAAAGTGTTTTAGTGGAGAATGTTCAAACAGGTGAAACTAAAGAAATTCAAGTTGATGGCGTCTTCATAGAGATTGGAAGTTATGTTAAAACAGATATCGTGGAAGGTTTTGTTAAGATCGCAAAGAATAATTACATACCTGTTGACAAATTGTGTAGAACTTATAAACCTGATAGTGATGAAATAAAGCCTGGTGTGTTTGCTGCAGGTGATGTTACTGATATACCTTTCAAGCAATTGGTAGTTTCTGCAGGCCAAGGCTGCGTGGCTGCTTTGCAAGCATATAATTATTTGCATGATTTGGGCGAAACGATTTTTGCCGACTGGAGCAAATCTCTGTAAAGTTTTTAACTGAGTTTTACTATATAGGTTTTGTATGAAGATAGTAGAGTTTGCTGATGAGTTTGGGCCTGAGTATATAGTAGAGGTTTATGATCCTAAGCTAAAGATGTATGGAGTGTTAGTTATAGACAATACTGCTCTGGGCCCAGGAAAAGGCGGTATTAGAATGACGCCAAACGTTACTACACAAGAAGTTTTCAGACTTGCAAGAACAATGACCTGGAAAAATGCTTTGGCAGAATTGCCTTTTGGTGGAGCAAAATCTGGTTTAAGAATTGGTAAAGTTGATAAAGAAACAAAGGAGAAGTTTGTAAGGGCTTTTGCTAGAAAGCTAAAACCTTTTGTTCCAGAACTTTACGTAGCTGGACCAGACGTTAATTCTGGTGAGCAAGAGATGGCTTGGTTTGCTGATGAAATAGGAAACAATAAAGCAGCTACAGGCAAACCAAGAGAAATGGGAGGCTTGCCTCATGAGCTTGGTTCTACTGGTTATGGGGTTGCTATAGCTACAAAAATTGCCTGCGAATTTGCAAACAGAGAGCTAAATGATTGCAAAGTAGCAATACAAGGCTTTGGTAATGTGGGTAGTTTTGCAGCAAAGTATTTGCATGAGTGGGGAGCAAAAATTGTGGCTGTGTCTGATAGCAAAGGAACTATATACAATGAAAACGGTCTGGACATACCAAAGGTTATAGAAGTTAAAAAGGAAACAAGAAGTGTAACAAATTATGAAGATGGTAAAAAGTTAGTTGGAGATGAAATTTTCAAACTAGATGTTGACGTGTTAATTCCTGCAGCTTTAACAGATGTAATAAACGAAAACAACAAAGACTTCATCAAAGCTAAAATAATTGTTGAAGGTGCCAACATACCTATGCGTGAAGATATTGAGAAGGAATTAAGTGATAAGGGCATACTAATAGTACCTGACTTTGTAGCAAACGCTGGCGGCGTAATTTCAAGCTATGCAGAATACGTTGGTATGAATGAAGAGCAAATGTTTAAGCTTGTTGAAGAAAAGATAAGCAAAAACGTTAAGTTAGTTCTAGAAAGAGCAAAAGAAGAAAACGTACATACAAGAGATGCTGCTCTTGCTATAGCTAAAGAAAGAGTTTTAGCTAAAATGAACTAACCAAACTTTACTTTTTTGTATTTTCTTTTGTAGCCTTTTTTGTAACCTTTGTATTTTTTCTTTTTTCTTTCCTCAGGTTCTATTTCCTCTATTTCTTCCCAATCAATCATAATTTAATTTTTAAACAAAGAAAAATAACTTAATGAAATGGTTAATTTTTTTCCTTAGTCTAATGGATGTTTTGGCGGGTTTGGTTTTATACTATAATCTGAGATTGATTGCTTTTTATCTGGCCTATTTTATGATTATTAAAGGTGTTTATTCTTTATTAACAAGTATATCTTCGGGTTATTATTTCGATTGGATGGGCGCCATAGATTTAATAACTGGTATCTTACTTTACTTTGATATTTTTAATGTGTTTGGATTAATAACACTTCTCAAAGGTTTATATAGCTTAATTCTTTCCTTATTTTAGCTACATTTAGAAAAGCCACAAGAGTAGCAAACTTCACATCCAGCCTGTAAAACAGTTGGGTTTCCACAATTTGGGCATATACCATACTCTATTTTCTCTTCTTTTTGTTCGTGTTTTGTTGGAAGGGTAATGAAATGAGAAAGTTTTGTTTCTTGTGCTTCCAGCTCTCCAATGAATAATTTCAAGGCTTTGGCTATAGCATCTGGGACAGAATAAATTACTATACCAATATCCTGTCTTATCGGAACCCCACTTTTAATGTTGTCTAGCTGTCTTATAACTTCATGGACATCAATACCTGACCTTAAAGCTAAAGAAACCAATCTGCCAAGAGCTTCAGCAAAAGATTGCACTGTACTTCCTGTTTTACCAATTTCAACAAAGACCTCTAAAGGCTTGGAACTTTCGTCAGCGTTAACTGTTATGTAAGCATTACCCAACTCGGTTTTGAACTTGTAAGTCTTACCTTGTAATATGATTGACCTATCCCTTTTCTTTTTTTCTTTGCCAAGTTCTTTTTCTGAAATCATTACACCTTCTCTTGAACCTTCCCTATAAACTGTTATTCCTTTGCAACCGTACTTCCAAGCTAACAAGTAAACTTTTGCTATATCTTCAACCGTAGCTTCTTCTGGGAAATTTACAGTTGAGGAAATTGAGCTATCAATGTGTTTTTGTATTGTTCCTTGCATCAAAACTCTAAATTCTGGTTTGATTTCATGAGCGGTAACGAAAAACTCTGGCAAGCTTTCTTCATTAACGCCGAAAATTTCCATATACTCTTTAACTAAAGGGTGATAAACTTTGAAAATCTCCTTAGATAAACTTTCACTTCTTCTTATATAGCTTAGCTGAAATATTGGCTCTATACCATTAGAGCAGCCTGCAAGTATGCTAATACTTCCTGTAGGTGCTATAGAAAGAACTGTAACATTTCTTATACCATGTTCTTTTATTTTCCTCTTTATTTCTTCTGGCAAATTCTTTGCAAAACCTCTTTGCAAATATTTTTCTGCATTAAAGCCTGGAAATGGACCCTTTTCTTTGGCAAGCTCTATGCTTGCCTCGTAAGCCCAGACTTTTATTTTATGCATTAAATAGTCAACAAATTCAATAGCTTCTTGGCTATCATACTTTATTCCTAACTTAATTAGCATATCTGCTAAGCCCATTATACCTAAACCTATTCTTCTGGAGTATAATGAGTGCTCGCTCTGTTCCTTTAATGGGTGCCTGTCTTTATTATAATCCAAAACATCGTCCAAAAATCTTACGCCAAGCTTAACCACTTTTTCCAATTTTTGATAATCAACTTTAGCATCCTGGGTAAATGCGTTTATAACAAACTTAGATAAATTTATAGAGCCTAGATTGCATACACCATAAGGTTCAAGAGGTACTTCTCCACAAGGATTTGTTCCTTGAATGACCATTTTTTCATCATAATCGCTGTTAGACATTTCTTTCATCCTAGTCCAGAAAATTACACCTGGTTCAGCCGAGCTCCATGCATGCTTAACAAGTTCATTCCAAATTTCTAAAACTTTAACTTTCTTCATAACTTTTATTCTAAGCAAATTGTACTTTTCGTCATATTCTTTTTCGTCAAGAAACTCAAACTCATAACCATTCGACTTGAGTATTTCTTTAATTCTGTTTATTCTTTTTTCTTTTGTTTCTGAATCCTTAGGTATCTTTGTTTCAAATTCATGCCAAAGAGTATATTCTTTATTCTTGTTTCCTTTTAAAGCCTCATCAACAGCTTCCATAAAGTCATCAGTAACCTTTACTGAAATGTTCGCAAACCTTACATGAGTTCTGCTAGGGTCATCTTTAATTCTTATAAAATCTAAAACGTCTGGGTGTCTAACTTCTATGGTTATCATCAAAGCCCCTCTTCTCCCTGCTTGCCCAATAGTTCCTGTAACTTTAG
Source organism: Candidatus Aenigmatarchaeota archaeon (assembly GCA_015522145.1). Taxonomy (GTDB): domain Archaea; phylum Aenigmatarchaeota; class Aenigmatarchaeia; order CG10238-14; family WAMV01; genus WAMV01. Next base: position 16,011 of record WAMV01000006.1, read on the forward strand.
AATAGAGATCCATAAAGGAAACAGCTCCTGTACTAGTTATTGCTGAATTGGAAACTGGCGTACCTTTAGGTCTTAATACGGTTATATCTATACCAACTCCGCCACCATAAGAATAGGTTCTTGCCATTTCCCTAGCAGTTCTGAAAATGTCTTCTATAGAATCACCTTTTATAGGTAAGAAGTAGCAGTTCATTAAGGTAACTCTGTTGGGATTACCTGCCCCATACAATATTCTGCCTCCAGGAACAAATTTGAAATCAGATAATAGCCAATAAAATTCTTTAGCCCACTTTTCCCTGTCCTTTTCAACTGAAGCTATGCTAGAAGCCACTCTTTGCCACATTTGCTCTGGTGTTTTCTCACCAAGCTCCTTTACAGCATACTTCTCATAAAATACTCTAGCTCTTAATTCGTCTCCATCAAACCATCTTAGTGTTTCTTCTGGCAAGCCATTTTGATTTTCAAGCTTTGTTTTTACTGCCAACTTTAACACCCCTTAGCTTTCTTATCTCTCTTTCAAAAGATCCAAGATCTTTGAACCTTCTATAAACGCTTGCAAATCTTATATAAGCAACATCATCTAATTTCCTTAACTCTTCCATAACGTACTCTCCAATCTTTTTGGAAGTTATTTCTCTTTTACCTGAAGATATGATTTTCATTATTATTCTGTCTACAATTTCGTCAATTTTATCTAAACTTATGGGCCTTTTTTCACAAGCTTTCATGATACCTATCTTTATTTTATCTCTACTGAATCTTTCCAACCTTCCATCTCTTTTCTTTACATAAATAACTGGCAACTCCATTCTTTCATACGTGGTAAACCTTTTCCCACACTTTATACATTCTCTCCTCCTTCTTACAAAAACGTTAAAATCTCTACTATCCTTAACTTTAGTTTCTTGGTATCCACAGTAGGGACATTTCACTGTATCAGCCCAAAATACTATATATTGTGTTTTTTTGATACAACAAAATACAATATATAGTGTGTTATTTAAATTATTTTATGTTCTCAAATCTATTTTTTACAAACTATTTAAAGAAGTCAACAGGAGTAAGCTTAAATTCTGAGGATTTTTTAATTTTTCCCTTCAACAACAAAATTTCCCTAGCTAGTAGCCAGTAAACAACTGCTAATGATTTTCTGGATCTGTTGTTGGCTGGAATTATCAAGTCAACATAATCTGGATTCGTGTGGGTATCGCAAATGGCTATGATTGGTATGTTTGATTTTATGGCCTCTTCCATTGCCTGCTCATCTATAACTGGGTCAGTAATCAAAACTATATCTGGCTCCATATATTTCTCGTACTTTGGATTGGTTAGAGTGCCTGGCATAAACCTTTCTATTATGTATTTAAAACCTACTGTCTCAGCAAATTTCTTTACGGCTTTTTTCGCTGCAGGCTTTCTTCCAACAACTAAAACATTATTCATTTTTGCCAATAATTGAGCTGCCAATCTAATTCTCTTATCTATTTTTTCTATGTCCATTATGGCTACTCCATCTGGTCTTATTCGATAGATAAATTTAGCCATTTTTTTGTTTTTTCTTTTGCTGCCTACATGTATTCCAGATTTTATGTATAGTTCACGTGATATTAGTAAGTCTTCTTTTTTCTTCTTCGGCACTTTATCACCCTATGTAAGTCAATTTTTCCTTTTCTTCTTTAGGCATTTCCTGCCTTAATAAGCGCATGATGGCTTGCTTCTCCATATCTTTTACCCTCTTATAAAGTTCTTCAGCCTCCACCACTTGCTTATGTAAATCAGATGTATCAATTTCAAAATTTATAATTTTCGAAAATGTTTTAAGCACGGCTTCTGAAGCTTTTGGGTCAGGTAATATTGGCGAACCATGAGTTTCGCCCAGCAAGCAAATACCATTCATTTTATAAAATTTAGCTAATCCTATTAATAGGCCTGCAGCGCCTATTATGCTACCTATTTTTTCACTGGCGTTAAAATCTATGCCCAGCTTTTCATATTTTTTTCTTATCTTTTCGCTATTGGCCACAGCTAGAACATGGGGTTTATTAACTTTTTCTCCTATGGAATAGCCAGCAAGTGTTACCACTTCCTTTATTCCAATTTTTTTAGCATAGGCTAATATAGTTTCCGCTATTTCATAATGGCCTTGCGGGTCCATGCTTTGCATATCTCCTATTAAAATAACCATGTCTCTCTTCAGCTTTCTAGCTCCTTTAACTTTGAAGAACTCATTTTTGATGACTTGGCTTAAAGAGGTTTGTGGATCTATCCAGATGAAATTACCAAAATGGTCAGAATAAAGTTCTGCTATTTTTTCAGTTTTAAAGAAGTTTACTAAGTAGCCTGCTGCAATTCTACCAACATTACCTATACCAGGCAAGCCTACTACTAGCATACCATTCTTAAGTTTTGTTTTTTTAATTTCCACAATTTTAGTTACCATATTTTATTTTCCTCCTATACTCCCCATATTTGTCTTTAGGTGAATATTTTGGTGGATAAGCAAGCTTAGTTTCATTATTACATTTAGGACACTTTAACTTAAATGTGTACGTCCAGCAATTGTCGCATCTTCTAAGTTTCTTCATTTTATTAATTTAAAATCAAACTCATCTAAATCGTTTTTCTTCTTCATTTTTTCTAAATAGTTAATAACTTCCTTTTCTTTTTGTTTTGGGTTTGTCGTTTCTACCGTTAGCAAATATTTTGGCGATGCTATCAAAGTAACATTGCCTTTGAGAGATTTTTCGATTTGGCTCAGAACCTCTTTAATTTTCTGAACACCGTCGCTGGCCAAGCTTCTGGCTGTTATTTCTACTTTTATTTCTATTACCTTTTCTTTTATGTTTTTCTTTAAGACTTCTAAAATCTTGTCTCTGTATTTGGCTGGTATGCTCAATTCTTCCATTATCTTGGGATTTTTCCTTATTTCTACAAGAGCATCAAAAAGATTTTCATAAACGTTTAGAATTTTGTTTTTCAACTCTTCTTTGTTGTAGCCAGTTTCTTTTTCTATTTGTTTTAAAATCATTTCTCCCCTTATTTTCTTTCTGTAATCTTCCCATTTTTTCCTCTCTTCTATTTTTGATACTCTTTTCAGGCTTAAGTATACAAACCTTTTGTTTTTATCAACCTTAATTACTTTAGCTACGTATTCTTTGTTCTCTTTAACATAATGCTTTATATTCTTGACTATTCTAGGGGCCACTTCATTTAGATGAATCATACCTGTAGCGTTGTATTCTTTTAGCTCACACCAAGCCGCATAAGGTGTTATGTTCACTACTTTGCATATTACTAGCTCATTTACTTCTGGTAAATCCATGTAAAAAATTAATTTTGTTATAACATTTATTTATGCAAACAAAAGCCATGCAAGTTTATAAAATATTGAAAAAAGAGTATGGTAATGTGAAGACAACTTTAGAATATAAGAATGATTTTCAACTTGTTATAGCTGCCATACTTTCAGCAAACGCCAACGATATAATGGTAGACAAAGTAACTAAAGTTTTATTTAAAAAATTTCCTACTGCAAGAAAACTAGCTGACGCTAGACTCACAGAAATAGAAAAAATAATTAGGTCTGTAGGCCTTTACAAACAAAAAGCAAAGTATATTAGAGAGGTTGCAAGAATTTTATCAAACAAAAAAATACCAGATAACATAAATGATTTAATTAAACTACCTGGAGTTGGAAGAAAGGTAGCCAATGTTATACTTTATAATGTTTATGGGAAGAATGAAG
>WAMV01000007.1 GCA_015522145.1 Candidatus Aenigmatarchaeota archaeon
ACCTGGAGTTGGAAGAAAGGTAGCCAATGTTATACTTTATAATGTTTATGGGAAGAATGAAGGAATTGTTGTAGATACGCATGTTAAAAGGTTGAGTTTCAGAATTGGGTTAACAGAAGAAAAAGATCCAGTCAAAATAGAAAGGGATTTGATAAAACAACTTCCAAAAAATGTGTGGGGTCGTTTTAGCTTATTGCTTATAAAACATGGGAGAGAAGTTTGTCAAGCTAAAAAGCCAAAATGCGAAATTTGTGTATTAAACAAAATATGTGAAAAGAGAGGGTTATAATTTATTAACTTTTAGTCCATAACATATTATATGAGAAAAAGGAGAAAAATAAGTAAAGAAGAAATTGTTGACGACTTAATTTATTTTGGTTTGGGCGCTATGTTAGCTTTAATAGCTACTTTTATTTTTGATATTCACTGGGGCTTGTATGAATGGCCTCCAAAACTTAAGTTTATATTTAAAACTCCTTGGCCTTATGTTGTTAGCTTCTTTATAGGCGGTGTCTCTGGTTTGATTTTCATAAAACTGTTTCTGTTTGCTTTGCAAGAAAACACCTTCAGAAAAATCAAAAAAATTTTAAAAAGAAAGTAAATAATTTATTGTTTTATGGGCTGTGGATGTTGCTCTGGAAAGAAAAAGGAGGATGAATGAATTTCTAGGTTGATATAGTGCTTGAAAATAGAGCCAAGCTTATTGCTAAGCTTCTTGTTGACTACTCTACCTCTGTAAAGAGAGATGAGCAAGTTATAATTCATGGGGATGTAGCAGCTAAAGATTTTGTTTTGGAAGTTTACAAAAATGTTTTGCAAAAAGGTGCTCATGCATATTTACACTGGAACGTTACCGGACAAAGAAAAATATTTTATAAATATGCCAGAAAACATCAGCTTGAGAAATTTCCTAAGCCTGTATTTCAGGAAGTTAAAGAAAGTGACGCTGTAATTTATATCAGTGCTCCCGAAGATTTTTATGAGCTTAAAGGAATAGATGCTAAAAAGATAAGCTTGAGAATGAAAACACTTAAACCCATTTTGGATTGGCGGGTTGAAAAAACAAAATGGGTTATTTTTCAGTACCCCACCAAGCAAGCAGCTAAGTTTGCAGACTTAAGCTACGAGAAATTTAAGAATATGGTTTTTAACTCTTGTTTAATCGACTGGAAAAAATTTAGCAAAAAATTAAACAAGTTTAAAAGAAAGTTAGATAGAGTAGATGAGGTTGTTATTAAGGGCAAAAAAACAGAGTTGTATTTCTCCATAAAAAACAGAAAAGCTGTGGTAGGGAATGGAAAATATAACATGCCTGATGGAGAAGTATTTACAAGCGTTGTAGAAGACTCTGTAAATGGTTGTATTTATTTTGAAATACCTGCGGTAAAGTACGGAAATGTTGTTAAAAATGTATATTTGGAGTTTAAAGAAGGTAAGGTTGTTAAAGCTAAAGCAAGTAGTAATGAGAAATTGCTTAAAAAAATAATAGCTACAGACGAGGGAGCTAAAAGAATTGGTGAATTTGGAATAGGATTGAATTACAACATTACACACAACACAAAACAAATATTGTTTGATGAAAAAATTGGTGGTACCATTCATTTAGCTTTGGGTAGAGGTTATAAAGAAACCAAAAGTAAAAACGAATCGGCAATACATTGGGATTTAATTAAGGACTTAAGAAAAGATGGGGAGATTTACTTTGATAACGAGTTGGTTATGAAAAATGGTGTGTGGAAAAAAGATTTGCTTTAATTTTTCTACGCCCGGGGTGGGATTTGAACCCACACGGGGCAGAGCCCCACCAGCTTTCTGTGGTACTCCTTCTCTTCATTGCTTGGGCTCTGAGAGGCGAGCTTCTTCATAAACTCCAGGCTGGCGCCTTTACCTGGTTCGGCCACCCGGGCCTAAAATTTAATTGTAAAATTTTATTCTTTAAATTTTATTTATGAACAGAAATGTTTTCCTTTCTTCTTTTGTTCGGTCGTTTATGTAGTATTTCACTATTACATCAACCCCTATGTTGTAATCCTCGTAGGAGTCATCTAAGGTAACTTTCGAAGCATAAACGTAATTGTTATAACCTGGTACTTCGTATCTTCTCATTTCCAATTCAACTTGGTGTTTTAATGGCCATCCAACAACATCATCCTTAAAACTATATATTAAAGCAAATAAATCAACCTTTTCAACATCCTTAGGGGTTTTAGCGTAAAAATAAAACGTTAAATTTCCATTAGTTTGAGTTTTTTCCACATAAAAACCTTCTCTTTTTTGAAAAGCCCTCCTCACATAGGAAGGTAAGGAGTCAAAAAGTTTTCTTTTTTCATATTCTTTAACCACAACCTCATAAGTCTTTAAAGCAGCAAAACCAGACAGACCCAATGCTAAGGATGTAAAGAACAGTTTTTTAATAAACTCTCTTCTTTTCTTTGACTTCATAGCAATAGTTTAAAGATTAATTTTTAAAAATTCAACTTTTTCTCATGGTAAAGAAAATACCTCCCAACTATATGCTAAAATTATTGATTAAAGAAGCTGTTAAGGAAAGAAAAATTATCCATTCACAAGTGGACCTGGCAAAAATTGTGCTTAGAAAGCTTAGAAAAAAAGATAGAGGATATGTTGTTTCACCTTTCAGAGTGAAAAGACTAGCTTTAGAAATTCCACAAATAGAAGTCAAGATAAAAACAAAAAGAGTGCCTAAACCAAAAAGAATAAGGAAGTGTCCTGTTTGTCAGAGCAAAGTTAGACCAGTTAAAATAAAAAATTTAGTTGGGAAAATGGTTACCGTAGCCTATAAGTGCGAGAAGTGTGGGTTTGAGGGTACAAAAGAAAGTTTCTTACCTTATGAATATATATTCATTTGGAAGGGTTAGCTATTCCTCAATAGTCCTTGGTGCCACAACAAAATCCAACTTTACATCAGAGCTTATGTTAAATGAAATTTTTAGTGGGAAGTCGTTGGCAAAATATAGACTTACACTATCAGAAGCTTTGGAAGCTTTCATAATTTTTCTTAGGTAGTCCAAAGGGTATTTGGCTCTGGCTTCCACACCCTCTAGTGATATTAAACCTTCATCTCCTGCTTCAAGCTCGACCTCTGCTTTGCTAACATCACCAATCGCCTCCATTTTAAATTTCTTATCCTTGACGGAAAAGATTACAGCATCGGTAATAAGCTTTGCGTCCTTTAAGAACTCTTCTAAAACATTACCAAGGAGTTCAACTTTTACTTTAAACTGTTCTTCCAACTGCTCTAAGTTTGGAACCTCCTCCTTGCTTATATCAAGCACGGGTAACTGAAATCTTCTTTGTGTACCATTTTTTATCAAAACTCTGAACCTTGAATCCTCCAGAACAAAAGAAATTGTGCTGCTTTTTTTACTTCTTTTTAATATGGATGTTAGGTCAACGATGTTAAGACCTATATCTTGCTCCTGATCAACTTCATATTCCTCAAAAAATGATTTTTTTAGCTCAAAATCTACTGCTGCCACCATGGCCCTGTCTGTAGCCAAGAGCTTAACTCTTTCTGGATTAACATTAATAACTGCCTCGTCTATAAGCTCTGCAATAGAATTAAAACCATACACCAAAACCGGTGTGTTTGAGGATGTTAGCTTAATCATGGTCCAACCCAATATATACTTCTTTAACGTTCTTAAATAAATTTTCTTCCACTCTTAAAGATTGTAATATATCTATATTTATTTTATCTCCAATCTTTGTTAAAAAAACTCTATAAAGGCCAGGCATCACGTTTTCTTCATGCTCAATTTCTAAACTACCTGTTTCATCCTGTACCAAAAGCTTATTCTCTTTTTTCTCAACTCTTGCTATAAGACAAAACCTGAATTTTTGGTGAGGTACGTCTTTAACTTTGACTAACTTATAGTGCATAATGTAGATAGGCAAAAATGTTAATTAAAAGTTAACTGTAAACGCGCCACCTGTATCCACATTTTGTACACTGGTAGAAAATTGTTGGAGGTTCATCTGCGCTGCGAGTTTGCTGCATCCACCAATAAGCTTCCTCATTCCCACAATTTGGACAAAGAATTTTTGTTACGGGCAGCTCACCCTTCAGTTCTGTTTTATCAATTACTATAATTTCTTTCTTGCTCTCCAGTTTTGTTGATAAGTTAACCTTTTCCTTTGGTTTGGGTTCATAGTACTTGTTACATTTTTTACAATACCACTTAACCTTTCCACTTTTTTTCTTTGGTAAAAGTATGGTACCGCATTTTTGGCAAAACTTCAACATTTATTAACCTCCAATCAGTTTGTAGATTAATACCTTAAAATATCCAATTTTGGGAAATATAAAGATTACTTTTCCATTAATTTGCTCTGCCCTCACGCTTTTTTCATAAGGAAGTTGACCAAAATTGTTATCTCCTTTAGTTTGATAGGTACCATCTGGATTTATGGCTATTATTCTGTGGATTATGGGAAAATTCACTCCGGGCACGTTATATACTATAACATCGCCTATGGTGTAATTCTGAGAAATATTGGAAACCACTGCTACGTCACCTTCATTTATACCATTGGGGAATGGCCAAGAATCTATGTACTCTTTACTATACCCAAAATTCTTGGCTAGCCAAGAATAGTGTGTTAAGTTTGGGTTATCGTGTTGCATAGAAGTGCTATAAACTGCAACTAAAGGAGTTGGTGTATTTAGAACTACTTCTAGAATTTTTATTAACAAAAAAGCAGATATAATAGCCAGTATAGTCCATCCATCTTCACCAATTCTTATTTTTTTTCTTTTACGCACGACCATAACTTTCTCCTCTTACTATGGCTGTAGCTATGATATGAGCCAGCCTTAAAGGTTCTGGCAAGTTCCCAACCTTTATAGTTTTCTTAATAATTTCTTCTGCTTCTTTTTTATTAGTTCCTGCATATTGATAATAAAGTTTCCCTTTAGGTAGCTCTAGCATGATGGGCTTACCAGCTTTTTTTATCAACTCCCATCTGTATTCTGGTTTGGATAGATTTTTTAGTGCTTTTTTTATTTTTTTAAAATTGGGTTTTTTTCTAACTATAGCTATAACTGGCAAGCCTGTTTTTTCACTGAGTGTATTAATATCAACAATGTTAAACCCACCAAACGTTATACCATTTGTCATTATAGCCTTAAGCTGAGGTTTGTGTCTGCTAGAGTTTATAACTCCAATAAGTTTTTTTGTGGCATTAAATCCATCTACCCGAACTTTTGTTTTAAGCATTCCATCCATGTATTTGTTGCCTCGAAAAATAACCCCCACAACTACAACACTTTTATCTTTATTTTTATCAAAGGGACTGTCATCAAATCCCACAACTCTTATCTCATCCTTAATGCGTGTCATTTAAAACTATATGGGAAACCAAAAGTTTAAATTTTAATGTTTCTTAAAACTTACACTATGGTAAAGAAACTATTTCCTGAAACACAACAAAGACTTTTTGAAAGAGTATTTGTTTGTAAGAATTGTAAGAAAAAAATAAGGGCCAATCCTGCTCACGTTAGAGCCGGTAAAGTTGTCTGTCCTAAATGTAAGAGAAAAGATTTTAGGCCTAAAAGGAGACCAGCATGAAAATTGAATACATAACAACAAGGATATTAGAAAATTCTAAAGGAGAAAAAACAGGTAAAATTAGAATAGTTAAGTTTAAAGAAAAAGAGCTGGCAGACGTTATTTTTAAGTGTCCTGAATGCGGTAATGAGCAAAAAAGTGAGGAAAAATTTAAAAAACCCTTTTTCTATTCTTGTAAAAAATGTGGACATAAAGTTAAGATAATAAGTCTGCGCACAGAAATAAAGAAAAGTCTTAAAAAAGGTAAATAAAAGCTTTTATTAAGCGGGGGTGGCCGAGTGGCTAGGCGCACGGCTGCAGACCGTGTCTACGCGGGTTCGAATCCCGCCCCCCGCTTAAAATAATAAAAATGAGTGCTAATGTTAAAATTATGAAAAAACCAAAGCTAAAGCTTTACAACACACTAACTAAAAAGAAAGAAATTTTCAAACCTTTAAAAAACAAACTAGTCAGGTTTTATGCTTGTGGACCTACGGTATATGATTATCCTCATATAGGAAATTTAAGAGCTTATGTTGCAGAAGACATATTACGCAGAACGTTGGAGCTTAATGGGTATAAAGTTAAGCATGTAATGAACATAACTGATGTTGGGCACTTAACTAGCCAGGCTGATGAAGGAGAAGATAAGGTTGAGCTAGCAGCTAGAAAACATAAAAAAACCGCATGGGAAATTGCAGAGTTCTTCACTAAAGTGTTTTTAGATAATTTGAAAACTTTGAACATAAAAATGCCTCATATAATGCCTAAAGCAACTGAACATATAAAAGAAATGATTGAGTTGATAAAAAAACTGGAAAAGAAAGGTTACACTTATAGAATAGATGATGGAATTTATTTTGATACTAGCAAGCTCAAAGATTATGGTAAGCTTACAGGAATGAACTTCAAACAACTAAACAGATATTTGAAAGCTGGGGCACGAGTTCCTTTCAATCCACAGAAAAGAAATATTACAGATTTTGCTTTGTGGAAATTCAGCCCTAAAGATGTAAAAAGGCAGATGGAATGGCCAAGCCCGTGGGGCATTGGATTTCCAGGATGGCATATTGAATGTTCTGCTATGAGCATGAAATACCTGGGCAATACTTTTGATTTACATGCTGGGGGTGAAGATCATATACCTATTCATCATACTAACGAAATTGCTCAAAGCGAAGCAGCTACTGGCAAACCTTTCGTAAAGTACTGGTTCCATGTAGCCTTTCTTTTGGTTAACGGTAAGAAAATGAGCAAAAGTTTAGGTAATTATTATACGCTACAAGACTTGCTTGACAAGGGTTATGGTTGGAGAGAAATAAGATATGCATTAATGTCAGCACATTACAGACAGCAGCTTAACTTTACTCTGAGGGGCTTAGAATCTGCAAAAAGATCTGTTGAGAGAATAATTGAATTCATGAGAAGGCTAAGAGATTACTCTAACGGTAAAAAACACAAAACATTTCATAAGATATTAACCAGATATAAGTACAAATTCTGGAAAGAAATAAATAATGATTTAAACATGCCAAAAGCTTTGGCTGTACTTTTTGAATTTATTAACAAAGTCAATAAACTTATGGACCAAAAGAAAATTTCCAAAGGAGACGCTAAAAAAGCTATAAAGCTAATGCTTTGGTTTGACCAAATTCTGGGCTTAAAGTTAGATGAGATACTTAAAGAAGAAAGAAAGTTGCCCAAAGAAGCTGAAGAATTGATAAAGTTGAGAGAGGAAGCAAGGAAAAAGAAAGACTATAAAACGGCTGATAAAATAAGAGAAGAATTAAGAAAGAAATTTGGTATTATTCTGGAAGATACTAAAGATGGAGTTAGATGGAAATGGGAAAAGTAAGTTTTGTTACTGATATTTTTGGTGAAGAAGAGGCTAACGTTATAGTTTTAGGTGTACCTATTGGCAAAGGAACTAAAAAAACTATTCAAAAACTAAGAGAAGTTAGCCGTTTTGTTGAGCCTTTTGACGTTGTTACAAAAAGAAACTTACTCAAAAATGTTAGGATTTTTGATAAGGGGGATGTTAAGCTAAAAAAATTATCAAACATTACTCAAAGTGTGAAGCGCATCTTGCAGAAAGATAAAGTTCCTTTGATTCTGGGGGGCAATCATCTGTTAACTTACTATACCTTAAAAGCTTACCATAACTTGGGTAGAGAGGTTAAGATTTTGGTTTTTGATGCCCACGCAGACTTAAAATATGAATATCTTGACAAAAAAATAAAAGAAATGAATTACGTTAAAGGTATCAGGATAGACAAAAAACTTAATGATGCTACTTGGCTAAGAAGGGTTTTGGAATGGCAGAATCCAAAAAATGTTTTTCTAGCTGGGATAAGAAGTTTAGATGAGGACGAATTTTCATTCATAAAAGATAATGCTATTCTTTATCTTACTTCTTCGGAAATTAAAAAGGATTTAATGGGATCGGCAAATACTCTTAGAAGATTTACTCAAAACTCTAATGTGTATGTCTCTCTTGACATAGACGTTTTTGATCCTTCTGTAGCTCCAGATACGTATTATCCTGAGCCTGATGGCTTGCTATTTGAGCATTTTAAGCAGTTAATAGAAGCTGTAGCTGGCAAGGTTGTGGGTATTGATTTGTGTTGTGTAAAGACTTCTAAAAATAATGTGACCGAGATGCTTGCCGTGAGATGTTTGTTTGAAATTCTTAGTAAAGTGTAAAGTTTTTAATTTATGTAAAGAATTACTTTTATTTGCCGGGGTCGCCTAGCCTGGCCGATGGCGCGGGGCTTAGGACCCCGTGGCGTTAGCGCCTTCGTGGGTTCGAATCCCACCCCCGGCATGTTGGTAACATGCAAGAATTGCAAGTTGTTATACACGCTGGTGGAAAAGGATTAAGATTAAGGCCACATACTGAAAAAATCAATAAAACGGTTATCGGAGTAGGGAAAGAGAAAAAGCCTTTTCTATATTATGTTTCCTATCCTTACAGGGAATTAGTAGATACTCTTTATTTAACTCTTCATTATAAAGGAGATAAGGTACTAGAAATTGCAAAACAATACTTAGATTTTGAAAATATTGTTGGGCTTAAAGAGCCTTCTGAAAATTATTTAGGGAGAGCTGGAATAATGTCTTATGCTTTAAAAAATGGAATGTTAAGAACAACATCTACTATTTCTCATAACGGCTCAGATTTACTCATTTATAATGTCAGAAAATTTCTAGATGAAAGTGTTAGGAATGAAAATAATAGGTATTTAGCAACTGTTTTGGTTTTTAAGCCTTACGCTAACTGGAAACCAAAAGTTATAGATAACAAAGTTCAGTTTGATTTTATTTTGGTTGATGAAAATAATGTGATAAAAGATATAGTTAAGAAACCTGAACTGGATGAATATTACAAAATGTTAGAAGAAGAAAACATCTTTGTTAATGTTGGTTGTATATACTTATCTGCTAATGCTATGAAGCTGATTAAGGAGATTGATCCAAAAGAATACATAAAAAGACCTTTACAAATAGAAAATATTGAAAACGAAAAAATTAAAGAGATTTTCTTAACTGGTAGAGCTAAAGTATATACTGAAAATTTCCTTTGGTATCCTTTAAAAGAAGAAAGGGATTTGAAACTATTAGAAAACATGGATATTGAATCCAAAATTAAAAATTATAACCATAGTTACTAAATTGTTAAGTATGGATAAAGAAGTTCTTACAGCTCAGAAACATGAGATAACAGAGCATGAAATTTATAAAACACTAGCTAAAAAAGATAAACTAAATAAAAAAATTCTCGAAGAAATAGCTAAAGAAGAATTAAAACACTATAAAGTCCTTAAAGGGATAACTCAACAAGACGTTAAGCCAAAAAAGACAAAAGTTGTATTCTATGAGCTTTTATCTTTGTTTTTTGGAATAGCCTTTTCTCTAAAACTAATGGAAAAACTTGAAAGAAAGTCTATCGAGAGATACAAAAAAATTACCAAAAAATACAAAGTTGCTAAGAAAATATTGAAAGATGAACTAAAACATGAGAAAAAGTTATCAGAAAGGTTGAAAGATGAAAGGCTTGATTTCCTAGGCTCAATAGTTTTGGGTTTGAACGATGCTTTAGTTGAGTTAACAGGGGCTTTAGCAGGGCTTACCTTTGCTTTAGAAAACACGTTAATCATAGCTGTAGCTGGTATAATAACTGGGTTTTCAGCGTCTCTTTCTATGGCTGCATCCCAATATCTAGCAAAAAATGTTGAAAAGGAGAAAAGAGCGAGAAGAGCTGCATTGTATACTGGTCTAGCATATATAATTACTGTTATCTTACTTGTGCTTCCGTTCCTAATTTTAAAAGTAGCAGAAATAGCTTTGGCTATGACTGTTGTGATTGCAATAGTAATAATATCATTCTTTTCGTTTTTTGTTAGTGTTGTCCATGACAGACCTTTCAAAAAAGAGGTTGGTAGAATGCTTTTTATAAGTATGGGTGTTACTTTTTTAAGCTTTATACTTGGAATAACCATAAGAGCTTATTTAGGCATATAGAAATTAGTTGAGAGTATGGTTAGCAAAGTTGTGTGGGAATGGTATGCTAGAGAAGAAGTGCTCGAAGCTTTGTTAAGTTTTTTTGAAAACAGAGAAGTTGTAGCAGTCTTTAAAGAAAGTTTTGGTAAGAGACCAAACACTTTCAGCTATCCTTCTGAAATTTTAAAAGAAGTGTCTCAGGGTGCTGTAGCATTCCATACTAGCGTTGAAAAATGGAAAAATCCTATGATGCTTAGACCAGAAATGCGCAGAGAAGAGATTGAAGAGTTAAGAATTGGGTGGGATTTAGTTTTTGACCCAGATGTTCAGGATTTTGAAATTGCAAAAATAACAACCAAGGCTATTGTAGAATTTCTTAAAAAACATAGAATAAGCGATTTTATAATTAAGTTTAGTGGTGGCAAAGGATTCCATGTTATTATTCCGTTTGAAACATTTCCAGAAAGTATTGATTTTAAACCCATAGCCAAATGGTATCCTGAGCTTTTAGAAATAGTTATTAATTATTTTAAAAACTCTATGAAAGAAAGGTTGAGAGATGAGTTACTAGCTTTAGATACTCCATTTAATCTAGCAAAAAGAATAGGAAAGGGTATTACGGACATTTTGGATGAAGAGGGTATAGATCCATTTAAAATAGTTAACATAGATGTGTTCGGGTTCAGACATTTGATAAGAGCTCCCTATTCTTTACATGAAAAAACCTTGTTAGTAAGCGTGCCCATACAGTTAAAGAAATTGGATAAGTTTGAAAAGGAAGAAGCAAATCCTGAGTTAGTTAGCGTTCAGAAACTTAAATTCGAAAAATCTAATCAAGCAGAATTTTTGTTTATAGAGGCGATAGATTGGTGGGCTAAACAAGAACCACTAAGGGAAAAGGTTGCTAAAGAAATACCAAGGGTAAAGAAAAAAATTACAAAAATCCCACAAGAATTTTTTGATCCTTGTATAAAAAGGGTTTTAGATGGCCTTTCTGATGGCCGTAAAAGAGCTATTTTTGTTCTGGTCACGTTCTTAAAGAATGTAGGATACTCAAATAAAGAAATAGAGGAAATGTTATATGAGTGGAATAAAAAGAATAATCCGCCTTTAAGAGAAAGCTACATAAGAACTCAGCTGAGATGGCACTTTAGGCAGAGCAGAAATTTACTGCCACCTAATCACGACCATCCTAATTTTTACAAATCTATGGGAGTACTCAGCCCAGAATGCCAAAACTATAAAAATCCTCTTAGCTACACTTTTTCCAAATTCTTTGCTATGTTCCCTAAAAGAAGGAAGAGGAAAAAGGCTTTTAATTCTAAGCTTTAATGATATATCATGGCAGATGTCATAACTTTTAGGTATATAAGGGAAATTCATCTGGAGGAAAAAAATTCTCAAAAACTAGCAAAGATTCCAGATAATTTTTATGAGTTGGTTAAAGATTACATAGAAAAGAAAGAACAAGAAGGAAATTTATCAGAAATTAAAAACGTTAAGATAATGGTTGAAGAAATTTTCAACAGAAGAGAAAGAAAAATAATAAATTTCGCGATAATATCTGCAAGAACCGGATTCGTACCAGAAAACATGACAGAGGAAGAAAAATTATTTTTTGAGAAATTAGTAGAAGTTATAAAAAATAGGAGAAGTTCTCTATTAGAAAAATTAACTCAAGATAAAAAAAGTGAGGATAATCTTGTGATTTTTAAGGAAGATGTGCCAAGCTTTATTGGAGCTGATGGTGAAGAGTATGGCCCATTCTCTAAAGGGGATATTGCCAAATTACCCAAAGAAAATGCAGAGTTACTAGTCAAACAGGGCTATGCGGAATGGTTAGAGAAATGATTCCAGCTTTTCTTTAATATTTACCATAGCAACTTCTTCTTTTTCTCTAGTTTCCAAGTTTTGTATTATAACTTTATTTTTAGAAACTTCTTCCCTACCTATGATAATAGCATACTTAATACCTCTTTTTGACAAATCTCTTATACCATCTAAAATTGTTTCATAAGGTTCTGGAGACATAAAAGTTGTAATGCCCATATTTCTTGCCAAATTTGCAACATTTAAAGCTTCTTTTACTGTTTCTTTAACATAAATCATTCCAAAATTAGCAATTGTCTTCTGATCTAGTTTGAAAATTTTTAGTTCTATACCCGCATCTATTATCCTTTCTACACCTAAGCTACCGCCAACTGCTGGTATTGATTGATTTATAAATAAACCCATCAAATTGTCGTATCTGCCTCCGCCTGCAATACTACCTATGTTAATGTTGTTCAAGATAACTTCAAAAATTGTGGAAGTGTAGTAATCAAGGCCTCTAACCAGAGATATATCAAATTTTATTTTGTCACTGTACTGTGAAAATTCTATAATTTCCTGTAGATTTTTAATTGAATTCCCTATTTTTTTATTATCAAAGTTTGCTAAAGATTGTAAATCATTTCCTTCCTCCAAAATTCTGGAAATTTCCTGAACCTTATCTTTTTCCAATATTTTTGAGAGTTCTGACACAACTCCGTCCTTTCCTATTTTATCTAGCTTGTCTATAACTCTGAAAACAGGCAGGATTTTATTCTCTTCTATTTTCAGATAGTCTTGGAATAGGGCAAAAAGCAATTGTCTGTCATTAATTTTTACAGTAAAGTCAGAAAAGCCCAGATTCTCAAGAGTTTTAGCTATAACATCTATTATTTCAGAATCTGCTAAAAGAGAAGAACTTCCCACTATATCCACATCAGCTTGCCAAAATTCCCTGTACCTACCCTTTTGTGGGTCGTCATACCTATAGACTCTTCCTATCTGATATCTCTTAAATGGTAATTTTGGTGTGAATCTTGCTATGAATCTTGCTAGAGGAATTGTTAAATCATACCTTAGCCCAAATTCTTTATCGCTGTATGGAAGTTTAAAACGCCAAATAAGCCTGTTTTCTGCCTCTTCTCCATACTTCCCAGACAAAATTTCCCATCTTTCTACGATTGGCGTCTCTATCGGTTCAAAACCAAAAGACTGAAATGTTTTTTCTATTATAGAAAATACTTTTTGTCTGAGTATTTGAACGTCTACATTAAAATCTCTCATACCTTTGGGGGGCAAAAAGCTTGAAGCCATAATTAATGATGTGTTTTGGACCAATAAATTTAAAATATCGTAACAATATCTTAACTTATGAAAATTCCAAAAGAAGTCAGAATTCATTGCCCGTACTGCAAAAAACACACTGTACATACTGTAGAAACTGCAAAAAAAAGGCCCAGACGTACATTAGCCCAAGGTCAAAGAAGATTCTTAAGAAAAATGAAAGGTTATGGTAGCTTCCCGAAAGAAAACCCAAAGGGTAGGGAAAAACCAACTAAAAAAGTTGATTTGAGGTATAAGTGTAAAGAATGTGGAAAAATGCACACAAAAGGTAAAGGTTTTAGAATAAAAAGATTGGAGATTAAGAGAATATGACGGGTAGGTTTATCAAAGTTCAGTGCAAAAATTGTAAAAGTACACAAATAGTTTTTGAAAAAGCTTCTACTATTGTTAAGTGTTTAAAGTGTAATGAAATTCTGGCAAGGCCTACTGGAGGAAAGGCCAAGATTTATGGTCGTATTGTGGGTATAGCTATAGAATAGCCTGAAGTTCTTTTAAAAGTGGAAAGTTTTAAAAAGGCTTCAAACATATATTTTTTTAGATTAATTAACCTAAAAGGGTGAGAATATGTTCATCTACGACCCCTGGGAAGAGTTTGAAAGGTTCAGAAAATTCATGAAAAGATTCATGAAGGAATTAGAATCAGAATTTCCACACTACTCTAGCATTCCAGTGGAAATCAAAGAGACTGACGAAGATATAATAGTAAGAGCAGAACTTCCAGGATTTAGCAAAGACGAAATTTCTGTTTACCTAACAGAACACACTCTAGAAATTTGGGCAGAACATAAAGAGAAAAAGGTTGAAAAAGAAGAAAGAATGATAAGAAGTGAAAGAAGGTATGGTGCAGTAAAGAGAGTAATAACGCTACCTATAGAAGTGGATCCAGAAACTGCAGAAGCTAAGCTAGAAAATGGCATACTAGAGATAAAAGCAAAGAAAAAGAAGGTCAGCAAAGGTAAGAAGCTTGACATAAGCTAGCTTTTTTGTGTTTTATTTTTTATAACCTATTCCATTAACTTCCAACAAATTTCCGTCTAGTTTAATTTCTGCATTTGTAAGCATCTTAACTATTTTTATGTTAGACTCAACATGATCCGTTATTTCATGTATTATAGCTTTAGATTTGCCTTCGGCTAAAGCAAAATAAGGTATTATCTGGTCTGCCATAAATTTGTCGAGAGTGGCTTTGGAATTAAGCACCTGAACAAAGTATTCTGCAGTTTCCTGGCCTATTTGGTACAATGTTTTATTTTTTTGCATGTAATTATCAGAGCCAAGTACTGTGTTTTCGAAGTTGGCATACAATAATAAAGATGAGCCTGGGGATAGAGTTTTGTAAGTTTTTTCTTCAACTTCTACACCTTCTATGCCATTATTGTTCAAGTAATCTAACACGCCTTTTGTTTGCTCTTTTAATTTGTTTATTGGCAAACTGCCTATGTTAGATATAAGCTTTATTTTTTCTAGTTTACCTCTTTCCAAAATTTCCAAATTTCTAAGTTTGTTTATAGGCTTAACAACAAGTCTTATTAGGCCACCTCCTCTTGGATAATAGCCTTGGTTAAAAACTTCTATACTGGCTTTAACGTTCATAGCAGAAACTATTGGTAAAAAAACATGAGAAATGTACTCTATTGTTGGAGAGCCTAAACCAGCTGTACCCCCTCTTATCTCAATCTCAACTTCTTCATTACCAAATATTAATAATGGCAACATTGTTTGCAGCAGCAATGGTATACTGCCAGCAGTACCTATATCTATTCTTTTACTTTCCACAGAAATTTCTCTCGGCTCAAACAAAACATCCATGGAACCAATTCTTAAACCAGAAACTTTTGCCTTTGTAAATTCAGCCATTACTTTTATGCCTGTAAAATGTTGCGGCCTTAAGCCGGGGTTAGGCCTGTTCTTTCTTATGTTGTAAATCCTTATTTTTTTGCCTAGCAATGAAGCTAAAGCTATCGCTGTCCTTAAAACTTGACCATAGCCAAATGATGCATCTATCTCTATCATAATAATTTTTCTTCTAGTCTTATCAACTCATTAATCTTTACTATTCTCTCTCCAGCAAAACCAAATTTAACATAATCACTAGCCAACCCAACAGCTATGTGAGCAACTATAGCATCATCTGTCTCTACAGATCTGTGCGAAACTATGGTTTTCATATTGTGTTTTTTGGCTTCCAATAAAAATTGTGCAGCATCGCTTACAGTGCCTATTTGATTTGGCTTAACTATGCATGCATTTGTTGCTTTCATTTCTATCCCATACTTAAGCCTTTTTAGGTTGGTTGTGTAGAGATCGTCGCCAACAACGAGTTTGCCAGTAAGGTTCTTAGTGAGTATAGAATGGCTTATAAAATCTTCTTGCTCAAAAGGATCTTCTATATAATGAATTCTAAACTTTTTTGCTAATTCCTGTATGTACTCTAGCTGCTCAATTTTACTCAGTTTTTTGTTACTATAAGAATAGATTTTCTCATCTTCTTTCCAGATATTGCTTGCAGCTACGTCTAGGCCTATCAACATATCTTGTTCTTTTGCTATGCTGTCTAGAATTTCTAATATTGTCTCTTCATCCAGCTTTGTTACCCAACCAGACTCTAGATTCCTGGCAAAGCTAAATGTTGGGTCTTTTTTTCTGAATTCATCTGCTAACTTATAATAAATGTTAGAAACCGATTGTAGTGTTTTAACTATACTTTCTTGTTCTCTAGGGAGAACTAAAAATTCTTGAAAATTGGTTTGTCCTCTCCAGCCACCTGCCATGTTACAAACTGGTTTAGGTATTTTAGGCTTAACCTTGAATAAATCCGATAAATATTGATAAACTTCCAAACCTTCTTCACCAGCAAAAAAGTTTAAAAAAGCATAGGAAATTGCTAAGCTTAGATTGCTTCCTATAAAGCTAAAATCTTCTGTTCCATCTATAATCTTGAGTGTATCATCTACGTCGCTGATATCCTCAAACTTTTGATTTTTAAAGTGTCTCTTGATTATGTGGAATTTGTTTATCACTCTCTCTAATTCGAGAATTTTTGCTTCATGTTTTCCTCTGCTAGTGCCTATGGGAGCAATACCTTTATACTTTCCATTAATCTCTACCTCTAATCCAAACTTTCCGTTAGTTAGCAAAACCTTTCTTATTTCAATACTCTCTACTTTCATAATTTCACATCAGGATACACAAGCTTCCAAAACTTCTTTCCAGATATGTTTTGATATTTGGTTTTTTGAGCGTTTTTTTCATGGAAATTTTTAACACCCTTTATTTTTTTCTTTGGATTGTATATCATGAATGGAACTGGGCCATGCATATGCTTTCCTGTTATACTTGATGTTATGTGATCTCCTGTTATGACAATCTTTCCGTTGAAATTTTCTAATGTTTGGAGGTATTTGTCAAGTGTTTCGAAGAATTTAATTTTCTGTTTACGTTTTTTATCATGACCTAATTCATCACATTTCTTGAGGTGAACTACTACCAGCTCGTTATCT
This sequence comes from Candidatus Aenigmatarchaeota archaeon, assembly GCA_015522145.1. Lineage (GTDB taxonomy): Archaea > Aenigmatarchaeota > Aenigmatarchaeia > CG10238-14 > WAMV01 > WAMV01. Next base: position 16,724 of record WAMV01000007.1, read on the forward strand.
ATCATGACTTCTTCTAAAGCCTCAAAACTATTAGCTATGTATTTTTCTATGTTGTCCTCATGTTTTAACTCATAGATTTTGAAGCCAGCTAACAGAAAAACAGCTTTCACAACACCCCTTTCAGCTATACTCACAGCATTTTTTATTTTCAGTCTCCTTAAAAATCTCGGAAAAGCAAATATTTTGTTACCAGGATCTCTCATGAGTAAATAGTTAGCAGGCAACATTCCAAGATCCCTTCTTTCCTTATTGATTGGATGTTTCGCTAATATTTGCTTTGCCTGCTCTAAAAAATCGTTTAGTAGTTTTGCTGTATGTAAGGCTTCTTTTTTTAGAGCGCTTATCCTCACAGGCGGCCTGCCTTCTTCCAGAGGATCATTACATCTAACCTCATCATTTAAATTCATTCTTATAACTAAAACTGCTCTGTGTTGAGAAGTATGAAAGAAGTCAAATGGGGCTTTAATCTTAACTTTTCTGTTTATGTCTTCGGCCATTTCTTTTAATCCATAATCGTCTCTACCAGCTCGACGGTCAACTATTACTCCGTTTTCTATAGTAGCAAAATTACACCTTACTGCTAGGTGCCCTTCTTTTAAATTATAATCTGATCCTATAGCTTCCAGCACCCCCCGCTTTAAATTTTTTCTTCTGACATCATAACCCAAAAGAGAAATTGTAGCGTAATGAGACCATACTGGAATTTTTTCGGGCAACAGTTGTAAAGTGCCTACTAAACTTTTAGATGCCAACTTATCCCAAAAGGGTTTATTAGCTAGCTCAAGGGGTGTTTCTCCCTCATCAGCCAGACCATCTATGTAGAAAATTATTGTTTTTAATTTTCTCATAAAGAATTTTTTGTGTCAGACTAAATAAAACCCATGTCTTTTAGAATGGATAAACTGTAATCTTTTAGTTTTTTAGATATTGCAAGCTTAGCTTTGATTATAGCCTTCTTAGCTTCAGGATTGTTTTTAGCAAACTCTTCCATTGCTTTAATAAAAGCGAACCCAGTCAACACCTCTCCCCAGAAAAATGCTTTTTGCATGGCTTTTATTCTTTTTTCTTCTTTAGTTTCGTTCAAAGCTCTAAGTTTCCACTTTTTATAATAATGATATGCAATCTTGAAATGTGTTCCATTCATTATTAACCACCTAATAGTGGTTATAGTAAGAACTAGTATATAAAGCTTTCGTTTTGTCACTACCTATTAGTTATAACTTAAATGTTCTGTTGTTGGCTATGGGCGCAACAGCATCAAATCCCATCTCTTCCTTAAGCTCTGCAGCAAACTCTTGGGTATGATCGCCATGAACGCAAAAAATCTTTTCTGGATTAACATCTTTAATAAATTGCAAAAGCTCATCTCTACCAGAATGAGCTGAGAAGTCAAATCTAAAGACTTTCATATCAAGCTCCAAATCCACATCTTCTGTTACATATCTTCCAGTCTCTAACAAAACTCTGCCAGGGGTTCCTTCAACCTGATAACCTGTAAGTATTAAGCTCGATTTCTCATCTTTGTAAAGTTTTCTTATGTAAAAATCTATAGGACCTCCGTGAAGCATACCGCTGGTTGTTAAAATAATACATGGTTGTTTTATTATTTTTTTCCTTTGAGTTTTGTTGTTAACATACTCTACATTTTCTAGCGCATTTTCTAAAGATTTTGGATTTCTTAGCAATTTGTTGTGCCTATTTATTATTGTTGTTGCTTTTTTGGCCATTCCATCCATGTATATTGGGAAATTGACCTTATACTTTCTAAGTATTAAAAGCACCTCCTGCAATCTACCTACTGCAAAACCACTGACTAAAGCAACACCATCTTCATAAATAGTTTCCTTGATAACTCTAACAAACTCCTTTTCCTGCTCCTCCCTGTTTGGATGGTTCCTATCGCTATAAGTACTTTCAGTTATTAACACATCTACCTCAGGCAAATCTTTTTCACATCCCTTAAGGAGTCTTGTATCTATAGCGTTAAAATCTCCCGTATATAAAATGTTTTTTTCACTCTCAACATATACCATAGCAGAACCGGGAATATGACCTGCATCGAAAAAAGTTATTGTAGATTTGCCTATCCTAATAGGTTTTTTATAATCCAGGTGAACGAAGTTTCTTATGGTTTGGTCTACATCATCCTTATTAAACGGTAAAGGAAAGCCTTCTTCGTTAGAGATTTTTATTGAGTCGTTAAGTAATAACTCTGTTAACTCTTTGGTAACCTCTTGGGCATAAATAGGTACATTATCTCCTCTAGCCACAAAAATTGGAAGTCCTCCAGAATGATCAAGATGGGCATGGGTAAGAAATATAGCATCGACATTGCCTTTAATTGGTATGGGAAAAATTGGTGGCACCTCTCGAGGTTTGGTTCCATAATCGAAAACAATTTTCTCACTACCAGTATCTAAAAGTATAGCACTTGCTCCTACGCTAGCCATCCCACCATGAAAGCTTAGTTCAATCATTAAAATTTGTTATGGTAGTTAGGTTATTATTATTAACTTTCCTTTCCAATTGTTTTTTATATGAGAAAATCTCGAAAAATTGAAAAGGTTGTTGAAAAAGTTTTACATCAACATCTTGCCGTAAAACCTTTTGAGAAATTAACAATAGTAAGTGATGATAAAAAAATGAAAATAGCCAAACACTTCTTCTCTTATGCAAAAAGAATTGCTATAGATGTTTCATGGTTTATGATGGAAGTGAGAAAAGAGGATGGAGAAGAGCCACCAGAGCAAATAAAGGCTGGTATGCTGGCTAGCGATGTCATAATAGCAATAACCTCTAAATCTCTAACTCACGCAAAATCAACAATAGAAGCAGTATCTAAAGGGGCCAGAGTTGCAAGCATGCCTGGTATAGAAGAAGAAATGTTGACTAAAGGTGCTATGACAGCAAGTTTTGAAAGTATTAAAGAAACAACACAAAATCTGATGAGAAACTTGGAGGGGTCTAATTTTGTTGAAGTTAAAAGCTCCAACGGCACTAACCTATTTTTTAGTGTTAGAGGTAGAGAATGGTATGTTGATGATGGAGATTTGAGAGAACCTGGAAAAATAGGAAATTTGCCTTGTGGAGAAGTTTTCATAGCTCCCAATGAAAATTCTGTTAATGGAAAAATAGTATTTGATTACTTTCCTGGAGTTAAAGGTAAGTTGAAATTGGATGTAGAGAGTGGAAAAATAGTTAAAACAAACAAGAAACTAAAATTGATAGAAGGTTTTGAGAATAAAAAAATGATAGGAGAATTTGGAATTGGTGCCAATCCAAAAGCAAAAATAATAGGAAACGTGCTAGAGGATGAGAAGGTTTTAGGTACTGTTCATATTGCTCTAGGGAGGAACATTGGATTTGGGGGAACATTAGATTTACCGTTTCACGTTGATGGAATAATTAAAAAACCGACGCTCAAAGTTGATAACAGAACTATTATAAAGTCTGGTAAGCTAGTCATATGATTTTATAAAGTAGTTTTTTCCTATTACAATTTAAGGGGGAATGATATGAACCAATCCCAATAATGAAAACAACTTCTTTGAGTTTTGGTGAGGTGTTAATCTATGTTTGATATTAATTTGATTCGAAAAAATCCAGAGTTGGTAAGGGAAAATTTAAAAAGAAGACAAGAACCAAAGTACCTAGAATTATTGGACAGAGCAATAGAGCTTGATAGAAAATGGAGGGAAATAAAAACAAAAGCAAATGAGCTAAGGGCAAAAAGAAACAAACTAAGTCAAGAAATAGCCAAGCTGAAAAAGCAAGGCATGCCTACAGAAACTTTAATGGAAGAAGCTAGAAAGGTTGCTCAAGAAATAGAAAAGTTGGAAGATGAAGAAAGAAAGGTGGAGGAGGAATTAAAAACGGTGTTAATGAAAATCCCAAACATGCTTCACGAAAGTGTGCCTTATGGAAAAGATGAAAATGATAACGTGGTTGTAAAGGTTGTTGGCAAGCCACCAAAATTTAATTTTCAGCCAAAGAGTCACATAGAAATTTTAACCAACTTAGGATTACTTGATTTAGAAAGAGGTTCTAAAGTAGCTGGCAGCAGATTCTATTACCTTAAACATGAACTGGCTTTGCTGGATTTGGCCTTACAAAGATTTGCTATAGACGAGTTAAGAAAAAAAGGTTATATATTAGTTGAACCGCCATTCATGCTGAATAAAAGAGCTTACATGGGGGCTGTCGATTTTGAGTTCTTCCAGGATCAAATCTACAAAATTGAAAATGAGGATCTCTACATGATAGCTACAGCAGAACATCCTATAGCAGCCATGTTCATGGATGAGGTTTTAAACGCTGAAGATTTGCCATTAAAATTTGTTGGTGTAAGCCCATGTTTCAGAAAGGAAGTTGGAGCTCATGGAAAGTATACCAAAGGCTTGTTTAGAGTACACCACTTCAACAAAATAGAACAATTTATATTCTGTAAACCTGAAGAAAGTTGGGACTTGCATGAAGAACTGCAAAGGAATAGCGAAGAACTTTACAAAAAACTTGGCTTGCATTTCAGGGTAGTTAATGTTTGTACAGGTGATATTGGGGAGTTTGCTGCAAAGAAGTATGACATTGAAGTATGGATGGCAGATGGAAAGTATAGGGAAGCGGGCTCAAACTCAAACTGTACAGATTATCAAGCAAGAAGATTGAATATAAGATATAGAGAAAAGCCTGGTATGCCACCAAAAGGCTTTGTTCATACACTCAACAATACTGCACTGGCAACCAGCAGAACAATGATAGCTATAGTTGAGCAGTATCAGCAAGAGGACGGAACTGTTAAAATACCTAGAGTTCTATGGAAGTACATGAACGGTATCAAAAAACTAGAACCAAGAAAGTAATGTAAAAATTAAAGCTAATAAAAATGCTGGGGCAAACCTAACACCTTCCTTTACCCAAACATATTTTTTCTTTTTTCTTAACTCTTGTAACTCTTTCTTTGTGATTCCGCGCCAAAGTCTAGAGTCTGCTATTACATCTCCTACTTTCAATTTTTCTATTGGTATTTTTCTTTTCATAACTATTCTATCAACTATTTTAAGGTAAGTCATAAGCAAATAAAGTAAAACAAACAAGCTGGATAGGGCAAATGCCAAAACTAAAGAATATTCATAGCTCAAAACAAAGCTATAAGGTAAGTAAAATATAATCAACAAAACAAAAAAAGCTAACATAAGTCTGTTTTTGTTTTTAACTACTCTCTCTGAAAAAACTTTTCTAACTTTTTTGTTTTTGAAAGAAATTACGAAAGAGTATGCTATAATGTACAAAGCACCAAAAACAAAAACGTTAAAGAGATAAAGAAAGGCTTTCTCAAATTCAAAAATACTACCTAGAGCAAATCCAACAGTTGTTAAAATAGCTGTGTCGCCATAACCCCACTGTCCAGTTACGTAGAAAATATAGCCTATGGTATAAAAGGTAAGGGCTATTATCAGTGAGTTGAAAAATGTATTGTTGGTTAATGAGATTAAAATGAAGAGAAATGAGAAAAGGTATGGTAGCTTATCGTCTATCTCTGTTGTTTTCAGATCCTGGTAAGAGGTTATTATTAAAAACAAAAAAAGTAAGAGTAAGGTTAACATTTTCCCTAGCTGTATTTTTTAAATCCTATGTCCTTATAGACTTCTCTGATGCATTTTCTACAGTAAAAAAGGTTGTATTTTTTGATGACACCTCTAGTAGAACCACATCTCCTACATGTGTACTTGGCTCTACCATGTGGCTTTACCATGCAGCCTCACCTAGTACTGTTATGGGGTCTTTATCCATGAAGAAATTTATTTCGTTAATTTTTTCCATAATGTCCAAATAAAAGTTTTTGTAGTTTTTTCTTGCCTCTGCTATTTTAAGCAGTATGCCTGAGAGTTTTATTACTTCTTCCATAATTTCCTGATTTTCTTCAAACAACATTAACACCAAACTCCTCCTTTAGCCATTTAATTACTTCTTCCTTACTAATTTTATGCTTTTTTCCTATTTTACTTTTTTTAACTTTTCTTCTTTTAACTCTGTAGCCTGGCCTTTCTAGTGTTATAGCAACATCAAAACCTAACATACCTATTTCTGGATCGTATTTCATTCCTGGAATGTCTATGTACTCTTTTATTCCTATGTTAATATTACCGTCTTTATCAAGCTGAGAAGCCTTTATGGTGTTATCCAAAGCTTTCAACACCTTTTTAAAAAACTCATAAGCATCCTGTTTCCTCAATGTTACTTTAACGCCTACAGGTTTGCCTTTAGCTATGCCAAAAGTGCTTCTTTTTCTAGAAAGTGTTATTACAGGTTTCTTGCCTGTCATTCTTTCCAGAATTTTCTTTGCTTTTTCTATTTTTTGCATATCACCTGCACAACCTACGTTTATAGTTACTTTTTCTATTCTTATCTGCTTCATGGAATTCATTCCACCACCGTTATTACGGGCTTTTCTTTACCTACTATAAACACGTCTCTTTTTAAAGCTTCTACTTCTTCGTTATCTATAACTAGAATTACTTTTGAGGGAACTCTAAACTTCCCTGGTTTTATCTCTTTAATTTTACCTAGCTTTCCAGAGCTCTTGCCTTTAAGCACCAGACCCAACATTCCTTTTTTGAATTCTAGTTTTTCTTTAATTTTGTTTTCGGGGATTTGAACTAGTAAGCTATCATGCGTATTATATTCGTTTTTATCAACCACAAAAGTTCTGCCGTCATGAGTTCCAAGTTGTAGTTTACCGCCTTTAATTTTTTTCTTAATTTTAATTTTACAAAGTTTTAGGTTAGCTTCTTTTTTGCTAATTTCTACAACACTCAAGAATTTCTTTGATGAAACAACTCTATAACTTTTATCTAATTTTGGTATGGTTATTACATCAAACAAGCCTACTGGAAAACGATGGTCCTTTCTAACTCGGCCATCAATCAAAATTTCTCCTCTTTTAATTATTTTTTTAGCATCTCTGTACTTCTCTGCTAATTGCAAAACATCTCTAACCAAAACAAGCAACGGTATACTTTCAAATTTAGCATGAGGTCCTGGTATTGGTGCCACTACATATTTTCTAGCCTTTTTGGGAACTCTCCAAAATTCTGGAGCTAATAATCTTTTTAGTTTCATTCTTTAACCCCCAATTTCTCCTTTCTATACTTATCTGAAAGGTCTAAATTTATAACTTTAAGGTTTGATGGATGAATGGGCACGTGATACTCTGTACCTACTGTTCTTTTTCTTTTAACCGTATCTATGTAAACCTTGTATTTTTTGGTATCTATCCTTATTATTTTTCCTTTGGTTCCTTTGAAGCTACCTCTCATAACTTCGACTTCATCTCCAACCCTTAAAGGAACGCTTCTCCTTTTCAATTTTTCCCTTAATTCTTTTGATAAGTGAGCTGAAATGAGTTTTCTTCTTAAATGTAGAAAAGCGTTTATCAAAAATTTTCTTTGTTTTCTTGGTTTCTTGCTTTTAGGTCTTCTCATCAAACCACCATAGTAGCTATTTTACCTATTGAGCTAAAACGTTCAACCGCTTCTTTAGCAACTGGGCCTTTAACCTCGCTTCCCATAGGGTCTCCTTTTTCATTTATCAAAACAGCAGCATTATCTTCAAAATAAACTCTTATACCATTTCTACGCCTGTACTCTTTTTTCTGCCTGACTATTACAGCACTAAAAACTTTTTTCCTAAGTTTAAATTCGCCTTTCTTAACAGTCACCTTAACTACAGAGCCTACACACGCTGACGGAAGTCTTTTTCTTCTGCCTTTATAACCAACAACGGAAATTATTTGAAGTAGTTTAGCTCCACTATTGTCTGCACAATTTATGTATGCACCTACTGGCAAGGCTCTTGTTACTTTTGCTTTCATTCCCTTCATGATGCTTCACCTCTCTTGACAATTTCGAATATAACAAAATGTTTTGTTTTTGATAAAGGCCTAGTTTCTCCAATTCTTACTATGTCTCCTTCTTTAGCTCTTATACATTCTGGGTTATGAACAGTTATTTTGCTTCTTCTCCTCTCATATCTTTCATATTTTGGTACATAATGCAAATACTCTATCTCTACAACAGCTGATTTGTAGGCTTTGGCTGAAACAACTTTACCCTGCAATACCTGGCCCCTTATCTTAACGTGCCCATGCCAAGGACACTTATTATCACTACATGTTTCTTCAGGGGGCTTAGCATCTATGCCTATGTTGTTTACTTTTTGTTGTTTGGCCATTATCACACCTGTAATAAAAATTTATTTGAGCTTATCCCTTTAAAAATAAAATTGTTTACCATCTTGGTATTTTTTTCTTTATTCTATCTTCTGGTCTACCCACTAATAATTTACCATCTACCTTTACCTTTGTCCCGTCGGGCAAAGTAAAAATAAAGGTACAGAGCTTCTTGATTACTTTTTTTTCACCTTTTTTGGTTTCTATAGTCAATGTATTGTAAGTTTCGTCAACCACCTTTCCTCTTATTCCTTTATAAGAGGGGTTTACAGAATCTTTTACCTGAACCCTTAGGCCAATCAACTCATGCCTAACCAGATTTTTGGGAGTAATTGGCATTAATTCAATATTTCAATCTGTTCACTTTTATAACCTAGCTGTATTAAATATTCTTTGACTTTTTTCTTATGGTCACCCTGTAGCTCTATTCTATCATTCTTAAATGTGCCGCCACAAGCAAGCTTTGATTTTAAGAAGGAAGCAACTTTCTTTGGGTTCTCTTTAATGCCTTCTATTATGGTCATGTTTTTACCAAATCTTCTTTTTTCAGTATAAATCTTTATTTTCTCCTCTTCTTTTTTCAAAGTGTCGCAGATGCAAACATCCTTTGGCAGCCCACAAACCTGGCAGGTCTCTTGCATCATCTCTCTACTTTCCACCTCTTAGCTTTTCATTCCTTATTGTAAGAATTCTGGCAATAGTTTTTTTAATTAACCTTATTTTGGCAGGATTTTTTATGGGTCTTCTTGCTTTAACATTAGCAAGTTCTTTCATAAGCTCTAATTTTAATTCTCTCAACTTTTTATTTAAATCTTCTATGCCCATCTTTCTAAGCTCATCAACTCTCTTCATTTGAACTCACCTCTTGCAAATTTTTCTCTAATGCTAATTCTGGTGGTGCTTCTTTTAAAATCCTTACCTCTATACCAACAATTCCTGGTTTTAGCAAAGCTTGAGCTCTGCCAACATCTACATAACGTTCAGCATACTCACCAGAATGTATAATAAAGCCAGCTCTAAACTTCTGAGTTCTTGACCTTTGAACTCCAGCAAGTTTACCAGAAAGTCTTATCTCAACGCCTATAGCACCTTCTTGTAATATCCTCCTAACATAATAATTACCAACTTTTTTAAAATGAATGCCTCTCTCCAAAGCCTTTTTGATGCGGGAAGCCACTATATTAGCATCTAAAAACGGATTTTCAACAGTCCTTACCTCTAATATGGGATTCTCAAACCCAAATTTTTCTTTGATTTCTTTGGCTATTTCTGCAGCTCTTCTTCCGGACCTACCAACAACTAATCCTGGTCTGAAAGCATAAACAATTATTCTGGTGCCTAAAGGGGTTCTTTGTATTTCTGACCTGCTGTAGCCTGCTCTTTCAAACTTCTTCCTTAGAAATTCCTCTAAATCTGCTTCTTTAATTCCTTCCTTTACGAACAGCTTTTCTTTACCCATTTATCTCTCCTCCAACACAATTGTTATGTTAGTTGACTTTCTTCTTCTTGCGGCAAACTTTGCTTTCTTAGCTGGATAGCTATATAAGGTTGTACCTTTATCTGCTTTTGCTATTTTAACAAATAGCTTATCTTCTTTCATATTTTTTTGTCTTGCGTTAGCCTCTGCTGCTTTCAGAACTTCTAAAATAACTTTAACAGTTTTAGTATAGTATTTCCCATCTATGCTCCTTTTTTTATCCAACAAATCTTGCAAAATTTTCTTTGCTTTTTTTAGTGGTTTATTTCTGATCAAAGAACAAACAACAACTGAATTCTTTAGCGATATAGGTTGATTTCTTGCAAAAGCTCTGGTCTGCATGGCTATCACTTCTTAACAGAAATGTGCTTACTGCTTCTGGAAGCACCTATTCCTGGGGCTGAATGCTCAACTTTCTTAACAGGTATTGAAAACTCACCAAGCCTTCTTCCTATCATCTCTGGCTTAATTTCAACTGTAACAAATTCTTTGCCATTATAAACTCCTATTTTCCTACCTACCATCTCAGGCAAAATAATCATGTCTCGCAAATGAGTTTTTATGTACTTATCTGGATGCTTTCTTAGCTTTTCCAAAAATTTTTTCTCTTCTTCAGTTAAACCTCTAAGCAACTTTCTTCTTGCTCTTGCCTTAAAAAGTCTAGCCAATTCTTTAAGACTCATTTTCTTCAATTCTTCAAGTGTATAGCCTCTGTAGGTAAACTTCTTTGCCATAGTCTCGATAAAAAATTGTTAGCAAGGTGATTTATAAATTTTTGAAATTGCTAGCATTTTAAAAATAAAATCATTAAATAAGAGTTATGGAAGAAGAGAACATTAAGCCTGAGAAAATACCTGAAAAGGAAAATTTTATAGAATGGTATAATGCTGTAATACAGCTTGCTGAAGTTGTTGATAGGCGTTATCCTGTTAAAGGAACTTTTGTTTGGATGCCCTTTGGTTTAAAATTGATGAAAAAAATAGTAGCTTACTGGGATAAGCTATTTAAAGAGAATGGTATAGAAGAGGTTTACTTTCCTTTATTTGTGCCTTTGGGTTATGCCAAAATAAATGAAGAGTGGTTTTCTGGTTTTAAAGATGAATTGTTTTACATTTATGATTCTCAGGGCAATTCTCTAGATTTGGTTCTAAGACCTACAGGAGAGCCTGCTATGTACCCAATCTTTAGAATGTGGATAAAAGATGGAAAGCTCCCAATAAAGGTTTACCAAACCGTTTCCTCTTTTAGAAAAGAGGGGAAGACTACACACACAATGATAAGAGACAGGGAAATAACTTTTTGGTATGAAATTCATACAGTGCATAAAACTAAAGAAGAGGCTGAAGAAGAAGTAAAAAAACATTTGGATATGAACATAAAAATTTGGAAAGAATTGTTAAACATTCCTCCTATAGTTGTTGCTAAGCCAAAATATGAAATATTTCCTGGTGCAGTTTCTGCGCTAGAGTTTTACTCTATTTTGCCTAATGGTAGGCTTCTGGAAAACGGAAGCGTTAATAACTTAGGCCAGGCCTATGCAAAGAAATTTGATTTGTATATTGTGGAAAATGGAAAAAAGGAGTATTGCTGGCAAGTGTGTACGGGCAATGGTGCCAGATACTTGGTAGCTGTTATAGCTTTGCATGGAGATGAAAGAGGTTTAGTATTGCCTCCAAAAATTGCGCCTATAGAGGTTGTTATAATTCCTATTTACACAAAAGAAAACAAAGAAGGTGTTTTGGAAGAAGCTAAAAAGCTTGAAAAAAAGCTAAAAGAATTTGGCTTCAAAGCTTATGCTGATTTAAACGAAAAGATTACACCTGGTGAGAAATTCAACATATGGGATATAAAAGGCATACCTATAAGAATAGAGCTCGGCCCAAAAGAAATAGAAAGCCAAATACTAACTGTGTACAGAAGGGATAGGAAAGAAAGAATGAAAATAAAATACAATGAAATAGAAAAAATAAAAGAATTGTTAAACCAAATAAGTGAAGATCTCTACGATAAAGTTCAAAACTTTTATGATGAAGTAATAAAAAGAGCCAATTCTTGGGAAGAAGTAGAAAAAATAGTTAAAGAGGGTAAAGTAGCTAAAGCAAATTGGTGTGAAAGTAAAGAATGTTATGATGAAATTTCTATGCGTATAGAAAGTGTTGAGGCAATAGGAACGTTGATAGATGAAAAAGAAAATGGTAGCTGCGTGATTTGTGGTAAGGAAACTGAGAAGCTTGCGTTAATTGGTAAGGTTTATTGAGTTTGTTTTTTCCTTCTTTTCCTGACACCAACTCTTCTTGCTGCTATGCTACCTACTTTAGCTCCTGGTGGGGCATGCCTGCTAACAACTTTCTGTCTTGGTCTGTGGCTTTTTCCACCAAATGGATGGTCTACAGGATTCATAACGTTTGCTTTAACCCTAGGATAAAGTTTTCCTCTTGCTTGCATGGCTATATGCTTCTTTCCAGCCTTAACCCAAGGCTTTTCTTTTATTCCAGCTGCTGCTGGAACTCCTATGGTTGCTAAGCATTTCTCATCAAGCTCTTTAAGCTTACCACTAGCTAGTTGAATTATTACCTTATCTTTTGTTTTTCCAACAACAGTAGCATAGCTACCTGCACTTCTACAAAGCTTAGGTCCAGAACCTGGATAAGTTTCTATACCAAAAATTTTGGTGCCTTCTGGTATGTTCTTGAGCTGAGCTATGCTACCTGTTGTTAGTTGAGAATTGAAATAAACTGTGTCCCCAACTTTTATTCCCATTGGGGCAATGTTCAAAAATTGCTCTCCCTCATTAGTCTTGATTATCATAACAGGAGCGCTTCTTCCAGGATCATGAAGTATGTCAACAACCTTGCCTGTGGTAAAAGGTTTATACTCAACTTTACCAACATACCTATGGCTAGGAGCCCTATACCTTGGTCCTCCTTTACCCCTGGCCCTAGCAATTATTCTCTTACCCATAACATCACCTACATTATACCTAGCTTAGTTGCTACATCTATAGCTTTATATTCTGGCTTTAGCTTAATTATTGCTTTCTTTTCACCTTTAAAAGTTATCATTGTGTTAACCTTATCCACTTTAACCTGGAAAAGTTTTTCAAAAGCCTCCTTTATTTGCTGCTTATTTGCTTTTCGATCCACTATAAAGGTTATTTTATTTTCTTTCTCAATTAGGCTAATTGTTTTTTCAGTTACATAAGGGTACTTCAATATTTTAAAAGGGTCTTTTAGCTTAGTTTTTGCCATATTTCTCCCAACCTCTCTATAGCTGATTTTGTAAATATTGTTAGCCTGCCAGGATGTGCTCCTGGTGCAAGATATTCTGCGCTCAAATTCTCAACCCTAACAACATGACAGCCAGGCAAGTTTTTAATAGCTTTGCCTATTCCCTCATCTTTATCCACCACAAATAATATGCCTACTCTTTTCCTATATCTTCTGCCTCTCATCTTGCCTTTGCCAGCCCTAACTTTCTTTTTCTTAATTCTTTTTAGCTCTTCTTCCAAGCCAATCTTCTTTAAAAACTCTACAAGCTCTTTGGTTTTAGAGATTTTTTGAATATCGTCCTCTACCACTATAGGCAAAGAAGATAAGTTTTGAACTTTGTGGCCTCTGGCTTGTACAAGCTCTTTGACTGCAGTGGCTGCTATCGCTGAAGCTATGGCAAGCCTTCTCTCTTTTTTGTTTATTTTTTGCTCCCAGACTTTCTCAACTTTTGGTGGATGGGCACGCATACCTTTCCTTACATTACTAGACCTTCTAGCAACGAACATCATATGGGGTGGTGCATTACCATGAATTCTTGCATGCCTTGCCATTTCCCTATCCATCATTAAGTACTCTGCCCTTAGCCTTCTTCTGCCATGATAATGAGCTGAAGTTCTCTTGCCTGCATAAACATCTGTACCATAAGGTTGCCTTTTCTTGCTTTGCGTAGCTAGAAATGCTCTTTTTATCAAATCCTCCCTAATAGGAGTGGAAAAAACTTTTGGTAGCTTTACTTTGCCTACTACTTCACCATTTATCGAGTAAAGGTTAGCCTCTTTCATAAACAACCTCCTTTATTGGATAAATTACTTTTTTAAGTTTATGAGGTCTTATAGCTTCCCTTAAAATTATCAACCTCTTTTTTGGGCCGGGTACAGAGCCGTGAATTAATACATACTTAGTTCTTACTAAACCATATTTGTGATGACCTGATTTTGGATTTATCTCTTGACCATTACCTATCTTGAGAATTCTTTTATTATATTCTGTTCTTTGTTGAAAGCCTAGCTGTCCAGCTTGGGGAACTGTATAAAGCACTTTCGCAGGATTCTCTGATCCTAGAGTACCAACATGTCTTCTTTTCTTTTTTGCTTTTCTTGTCTGGATTTTAACGCCAAACCTCTTGACAGGGCCTGCTGTACCTTTACCTTTGGTTATTCCTATAACATCAACCAGAACACCTTCTTCAAAAACCTCGCTTATATCAAGCTCCTTGCCTAGTTTTTGTTTTGCGTATTCCCAAGCATCTTTAGCATTGCCTCCAACTTCGATTTCAAAAACTTCTGGTTTCTTTTTTCTTACGCCTGAGATTTTTGGCTGAGTAGCTACAATCAGCCTGACTTTCTCTATTTTATCCAAACTGTTTTCTATTTCCTTAAGTTTTTTGTCTATATCGTGTGGGTTTAATGTTTTTATCTTCCTCTTTATTTCTGGCGGCAAATTTTTGGTCCAAACTTCAGAAAAAACCTTTAAGCCTTTTGTTGTTTTTTCATACACTCTTATACCCACAACAAGTAGGGGTGGGACCTCTATTATAGTTGCTGGCAAAGCTATATCTTCGTTATAGCTTAATGAAGTTTGGACAGGGTCCTTAGCTATTACGTGAACCATACCGACTTTGTAGCCTGCGAAAGCTAATGGCTTTACTTTTTCGCTTTTAGGAAAGTTTATTCTTGGATAGATTCTTCTAGCTCTAACTCTAGGATAAAAAGCCATGCTTCCTGCTCTTGGCTTGCTATCTTTTACCATATTCTAGCCTCTTTTTTGGTATATTATTAATTTTTGGATAAGGTTAATATAGTTATGGTAGATTGTGTAATTTGTTCTATAGCTCAAAAGAAAATTAAATCCTTTATTATCTATGAGAGCTCTGACTTTATAGCATTTTTAGACATAATGCCTAGAGTTAAAGGCATGACAATTGTTGCTCCAAAAGAGCATGTAACTAGCTTAGTAGATTATGATAAAGCATTTGAGCTAATGAAAACAGTTTTGAAAGTTGCTAAACAAATTAAGGTCGAATTAAATGCAAAATCTGTAATAATTAGCAATTTACCCACACAATCCGGCCATTTAATAATTAAACTGTACCCTATAAAAGAAGATACAGAATTCCCCTTATTTGAAAAAGATCCCATAAGGTTAGATGAAAAAGATCTAATGGATCTTTTAGAAAAATTGAAAATAGAAGAAATTGAAGAGTATGAAAAAAAGAAAATTCAAGAAAGGGATGTAGAATATATGGAAAAATTAAAACGGGAGTGGGAGTTTACTTAATTTTTTAAACCCCGTTTAAAAACTAAATTATTATGGTTAAACTAGAGACTGTTAAAATAGAAGCTAGGGAAGGAGTTAATGTTATAATTGGTACATCTCATTTCATAAAAACCGTAGAAGATTTATATGAGGCTTTAGTTAATAGCGTACCAGATATAAAGTTTGGTTTAGCATTTTGTGAAGCCTCTGGAGACAGGCTAGTAAGGTATGATGGAAATGATGAAGAGCTTATAGAATTAGCAAAACAAAAAGCTTTAGAGATTGGAGCTGGGCATAGCTTCATAATCTTCATAAAAAATGCTTTTCCCATAAACGTGCTTGATAGAATAAAAGCTGTACCCGAAGTTGTCAATATACTTGCAGCTACTGGCAATCCTGTAGAAATTATAATAGCTGAGACTGAGCAAGGGAGAGCTATTATTGGTATAGTAGACGGGCAAAAACCTTTAGGTATAGAAGATGAAAACAAAATAAAAGAAAGAAAAGAGTTCTTAAGAAAAATTGGTTATAAACAACAACCTTAGCAAATAGTAAGATTTAAATTGAAACCTTCTAAATTCATTAGTATGAGACACAATTTGCTGGCAGATGCGTTATCAATGATAAAGAATGCTGAAAGAGTGGGAAAGAAAGAAGTAGTTATACCCGCTAGCAAACTAATAGGTAATGTGCTAGAAGTTATGAAAAAATACAATTATATAGAGGGTTATGAATTTGTTGACGACGGCAAATCAGGCAAGTTTAAAGTTAAGCTCATAGGTAAGATTAACAACTGTAATGTTATATCACCAAGGTTTTCCACAAAGATTGATGAGTTTGAAAAGTGGGAAAAAAGATTTTTGCCAGCAGTTAACTTTGGTATTTTAATTTTAACTACCCCCAAAGGTGTTATGAGTCATCATGAAGCAAAAAAACTTGGTATAGGTGGTCAGCTTTTAGCTTATGTTTATTAAGGTGAAACCATGCCTTTCAAAAAAGTTATAGAAGTGCCAGAAGATGTAAGCGTAGAAATTGAAAATTATAAAATAAAAGCTTCTGGTCCCTTAGGTGCGCTAGAAAAGGAACTTAAAGAGCTTGAACGTTTTGATGAAATAAAGATAGAGAAACAAGACAACAAAATAATTGTTAGAATAGAGGGAAAGGAAAGAAGAAAAGTAAAAGCAATGGCTGGTAAAATAGCTGCTTTAATCAGAAATGCTATAAAAGGCGTAAAAGAAGGATTCACTTACAAAATGAGAATTGTTTATTCTCACTTCCCCATAAAAGTTGAAATAAAAGACAATGAAGTAATAATAAACAACTTCCTGGGTGAAAGAACGCCAAGAATTGCTAAGATTGTTGGCAACACTAAGGTAGAAATTAAAGGTCAGGATATAATAGTGACATCTGTAGATAAAGAGGAGGCAGGACAAACAGCAGGAAATATAGAGCAAGCAACCAGAATAACAGGAAAGGACAGAAGAGTGTTTCAGGATGGAATTTTTATAGTGGAGAAGCCAAAATGATGGCGAAAATAGTAAGTTTTGTCTTTTCTCTTTTATCCTATTTTTTCAAAAAACCTACCATAGCCACCGATGTGGTTGTTGAGAAGAATGGTAAAATTTTGCTTATAAAAAGAACTTTCTGGCCATATGATAATTACTATAGCTTACCAGGGGGCATGGTGGAATATGGAGAAAGAGTTGAAGATGCTGCTAAACGAGAGCTTTACGAAGAAACTGGTTTAAAAGCTAAGGAATTAAAACTGTTGGGTGTTTTCTCTGACCCCAAAAGAGACCCTAGATGGCATGCTATAACTATAGCATTTGCTGTTACTAAATTCAGTGGTCAAATAAGACCTAGCATAGAAAGCAAAGAAGTTGTCTGGATGGACATTAGAAAAGTAAAAAAACTTAAATTAGCATTTGACCATAACAAAATCATTAACACTTATTTAAGGTGGAAATATGGTCAATCCAAAGAAAAAAATAAGGTTTAGAAGACAGATGAGCGAAGCTTATGTTAGAGTTAAAGAAAGTTGGCGCAGGCCTAGAGGTCAAACCAATAAAGTTAGAAAAGAGTATAAGGGTAAAATCGCTAAAGTAAAGATTGGTTATAAAGCTGATGCCAATCTTAGATTTTTACATCCTTCTGGCTACAAAGAAGTACTAGTTCATAACTTAAAAGAACTGGAAAAGGTGGATCCAAAAACTCAAGCTGTAAGAATTGCCAGCACTGTTGGTAAAAAGAAGAGAATGAAAATAATCAAAAAAGCCGAAGAGCTTGGAATAAAAGTTTTAAATCCTCAGCTATAAGCTAAGGCTCTTAACAAATCTTTTTTTGTTATTATGCCTACCAAGCTTCCATTTTCTATTACTGGCAGGCCAGAAATGTCATGCTCTAACATTATTTTGGCTGCCTTGCTCAGAGTATCTTCTGGACTTATTGTTATAACATTTTTGCTCATTATGTCTTGAACTGTATATTGTCTCAATTTTTCATTCCAGTGTTTTCCTTCTGCTCTTTGCCTAAACTTTTGCAGAAAGTTTGAAATATCAGAATAACAAAGCATGCCTACTAGCTCATTGCCCCTAACAACCGGCAAGCGAGAAATTTTTTTGTTAATGAGTATTTTTCTTGCCTCTAAAATTCTTGTGGTTGGTGCAACAGTAGTAACTTTTCTATGCATAAATTCCCTAACCTTTCTTTTATCTTGTATCAGAGCTTTTATTAAATCCGTTTTTGTAATTATGCCTACTATTTTCTCATTATCAATAACAATTAAGCTAGATATATCATTTTTTAACATTAACTTTGCGGCTTCCTTTATGTCAGCATTTGCTTTTATAGTTACTAGTTTTTTTGAATAACAAGAAGAAACGTATACGTGAGCGTCTGATATGCTTCTTTCTTTTTCATGTCCGAGTCTCCTAGCCAAATCTTTAAAAGTTACTATACCAACAATTTCTTTGTTTTTAGTAACTAAAAGACGAGAAATATTGTGTTTATTCATTAATTTTACCGCATTACGCACTGGTGAGTTTGCATCTATAGTAATTAAGTTCTTGTTAGCAAGTTCTATAACCTTCACAAATATAGTTTTTTGTTTTCCAATTAAATTTTTATTTTATGAAAAAATCAGGCATCTGTGATTTGCCTTTACATTACGGAAGAGCTCCGGCTTGGCTCTTCAAAAAAATGAAAATCTTGGCTAGAGAAATTTCCCAAATAATTATAGCTGAATATGGAACCAAGGAATTTTTGAAAAGAATTTCTAACCTTTATTTCTTTCAGTCTTTTGGTTGTGTGATTGGATTTGACTGGCATAGCTCCGGTCTAACAACAACGGTTTGTGGAGCTTTGAAAGAAAGCAAGTTAGAGGAGTTAGGAATATTTATTACTGGAGGGAAAGGCAGAACAAGTACTAAGACACCTGAGGAAATTGTTAAAATAGGACACAAATTTGGAATAAATGATAAAAAAATAGAAAAAATGGTCTATGCGAGCAAAATTACAGCAAAAATTGATAATAGCGTACTGCAAGATAATTATACTTTATATCACCATACCTTTATTTTCGATGAAAACGGAAATTGGGCTGTTATTCAGCAGGGAATGAATGAAAATTCTGGATTTGCCAGAAGATATCACTGGCTATCCTTTAACCTAAAAAATTTTGTAATGGAACCTCATGAAGCAATATGTGCAGAAAAAACTGAACCCAAAGTTTTAAATTTGGTGTCTAGAAAGAGCAAAGAAACTCAAAACTGCATAGTTGATTTAATAAATGAAAAGAACCTTGGTAAATGGTTGGCACCTAAAAACTCACTAATAAAGTACTTAAGAATGCCTGCTAAGCACGAAATAGACAAATTTGTTTATCAAAAAATTTTAGAGCTTCAAAACTTCTCTCCTAGTAATTTTGAAGAGCTTATTGGCATAAGGGGGGTTGGAGCCAAAACAATAAGAGCCTTAGCTTTAATAAGCAAACTGGTTTATGGTAGTGAGATTGACTGGAAAGATCCTGCTAAATATTCTTTTGCCCATGGTGGTAAAGATGGTATACCATATCCTGTCGATATCAAAAATTATGAAAAAACCATAAAGTTTTTGGAAGACATTGTTCAAGATTCTAGCATAAACAGAAAGGAAAAGCAAGAGGCTTTGAAAAGACTTTATACTAAAACTAAGTTTATATAAGTAACCTGCAAATTTAATTCTATGACAAATTTAAGGTTGCAAAAAAGGTTAGCAGCACAAATACTCAAAGTGGGAGTAAGCAAAGTTTGGATAGACCCAACTAAAATTGAAGAAGTAAAAGAAGCTATTACTAAAAATGATGTCAGAAGGTTGATAGAAAAGGGTTATATCAAGAAATTGCCAGATAAACCAAAAATGCCTAAGAAAAGGAGGAAGAGAAGGGGTCCGGGGAGCAAAAAAGGAGCAAAACATTCTATTGTTGATAAGAAAAGAAGGTGGATAAACACTGTAAGACCATTACGCAAGCTTGCTAAACAGCTTAAAGAAGAAGGTAAGATTGATCAAAAAACTTTTAAGCAATTGTATAGATGGATAAAGGGTAATATGTTTAGGAGCAGAAGACACATGCTACTTTTCTTAAAGCAAAGAAAGCTTATTAAGGAAGAGAAATAGTTTTGTTTTTATAATAATTTAGGAAAAAATTTAAGTGTGATAGCATGCCAAAATTGAGCCCTACCTATAAAATGCCTTTCAGAAGGAGGAGAGAAGGAAAAACTAACTATAGGAAAAGATTAAAGCTATTGCTGTCTGGCAAGCCTAGGCTTGTTGTTAGAAAAAGTAATCGTTACCTTATAGCTCAAGTAGTTACATACAATCCGAAAGGTGATGTTACAGTAGCTAGCGTTAACAGCAAATTTTTAAAGAAACTTGGCTGGGAATATTCTTGCAAAAATACGCCCGCTGCCTACTTAACTGGACTGATGATAGGTAAAAAAGCTTTGGAAAAGGGTGTAAAAGAAGCTATTTTGGATATGGGTCTTTATCCTTCTACCAGGGGCAATAGAATTTATGCTTTAGTTAAGGGTGCCATAGATGCTGGAATGCAAATTCCTGTTAGCGGGGAAATGTTCCCTAATGAAGAAAGAATAAAAGGTTTGCACATAGAAGCTTACTTAGAAAAGGCTAAAGGAATGTCAAAAAAATTTGAAGAGATAAAGAAAATTATATTGGGTGATGCTCAATGACAGAAGAAAACAAGCAAGAACAGGAAGAAAAACCTGAACAAATGAAAATTGAAGAAGAAAATCCTCTAGAGAAATGGGAGCCAAAAACAAAATTAGGTAAAATGGTTAAAGAAGGTAAGATTAAAAACTTGGATGAAATTCTTGAAAGAGGCTGGAAGATAAGAGAACCTGAAATTGTTGATTGGCTTGAACCTAATATGAAAAGTGAGCTTATCTTAATTGGAGGAAGAACTGGAAAGGGTGGAGGTCAGCAAAGAATACCTATCAGAATAACAGCTGTTGTTAAAAAATCCGGAAAAAGGTTCAGGATGAGCGCAATGGCCGTTGTGGGTAATGAGAAAGGTATAGTTGGTGTAGGATTTGGTAAAGCTAAAGAAGCAAGATTAGCTGTAGAAAAAGCTATAAGAAAAGCTAAACTCAACTTGATAAAAGTTAAGATGGGTTGTGGAAGCTGGGAATGTAATTGTGGAGAGCCTCATTCCATACCTTATAAATCAGAAGGCAAGAGTGGTTCTGTAAGAGCTATAATTATGCCCGCTCCTAAGGGCGTGGGTTTGGTAGTGGATGACGAAACAAAGAAGCTAATGAGATTAGCTGGCATAAAGGACATATGGTCAAAAACGTTTGGTTCAACAACAACAAGGTTTAACTTGATTAAAGCTTATTTCAATGCTCTAAAGAATTTGCATGCTTATCAAAGGGGTAAGAAATGATAGCAGTCATAAGAATTAGGGGTAGGGTGGGAGTAAGGAGAGACATAGAAGATACTCTAAAGCTTTTAAGATTGAAAAGAGTTAACCATTGTGTCGTTGTGCCAGAAACACCTTCTTATCTAGGTATGATAAAAAAAGTCAAAGACTATGTTGCTTATGGAAAGATAAATTTTGAAACTTTTTTGGAATTGCTAAAGTGGCGCGGAAGGCTAGAAGGAGATAAAAGACTTACAGCAGAAGAAGTCAAAAAATTGGGTTTTGATAGCATAGAAGATCTTGCAAGAAAACTTTACAATGGGGAAATAAAGTTTAAAGATGTACCAAAACTTAAGCCTGTATTCAGATTAAGACCCCCAAAAGGCGGTCATAAATCCATAAAAGAACACTACCCTAGAGGTTCTTTAGGGAATTGGGGAGAAGATATAAACAAATTGCTTGAAAAAATGATTTAAGGTGAAAATATGGTTGTTAGGAGAAGAAAAAAGGTAAGGAAGCAAAGAGGCTCCAGAACTTATGGTTGGGGAAGTCAAAAAAAGCACAGAGGTAAAGGTAGCAAGGGGGGTAAAGGCAAAGCTGGAATGCACAAACATAAATGGACTTACACAGTAAAATATGAACCAGAGCATTTTGGAAAAAGAGGTTTTAAAAGGCCTATAAAAAACGTTGTTAAAGCTATAAATTTGGGTGAGATAGAAAAATTAGTTTCTAAAAATCCCGATGTTGTGAAAAAGGAAAATGGTTCGCAAATAATAGATTTAACAAAACTTGGTTATGAAAAAGTTTTGGGGAAAGGTAAAATTAGCAAGCCATACGTTATTATAGCAAAGAAGTTTAGTGAAAAAGCAAAGCAAAAAATAGAGGTTGTTGGCGGTAAGGTAATAGAATCATGAAAGAAAACAATGAAAAATCACTGATAGAGAAAATAATCAAATATTTGCCTACTGTTGAAACTCCAAAATACCAAATTTCCACTAAGGAAAAAATAAAATGGACTGCATTGGTTTTGGGAATATACTTCTTACTTTCCTACACGACCCTTTTTGGTATAGAGCCAAGGGCTTATGAGCAATTCAGATTTTTTGAAATTGTGTTAGGTTCCAGATTTGGAACTTTAACTACTTTAGGTATCGCACCAATAGTCACTGCAGGTATAATAATGCAATTGCTTGTTGGATCAAAAATAATAAATTGGGATTTAACAGAGCCTGAAAATAGAAAAAAATTTCAAGCTTGGAATAAATTCTTAGCAATAGTTTTTGCGTTTTTAGAAGGCTTTGTTTATGTTATTAGCAATACAGTCCCAGCTAGCTCAGCAGCTCTAGTGCCTATAGTGGCTTTACAACTTGCTGCAGGGGCAATCATAATAATACTTCTAGACGAAATTGTTAGTAAATACGGTATTGGATCTGGTGTGAGTCTATTCATAGCAGCTGGTGTTGCAAGCCAAATTGTTATCAGAATGTTCTCACCATTTCCTTCAACTTGTACGGTACCAAGCTTGGAGTTATGCATTCCTACTTTAGCTAATCCACCAACAGGATTGTTCTGGGAAGTTATTATTGGATTGTTAACTTCCAACTTAAGTCTTGTTATAACCACATTAATACCAATAATTTCTACAATAGTTGTTTTTGCTGTAGTAGCTTATACACAATCTATAAGGGTTGAAATACCTCTTGAGTTTGGAGCTGCTCGAGGCTTTGGAAGAGTATGGCCTTTAAATTTGTTCTATACAAGCAACATCCCAGTTATATTGGCAGCAGCCCTAATAGCTAACCTACAATTGTTTGGCCGTGTTGGATTGGTAGAAACTGAACCTGGTGTGTTCTGTAACTTGCTTGGTTGCTACGATGCTGCTGGCAATGCAATTAGTGGATTGGCATATTATCTAACCGTGCCTACTAACTTTTTAATTAACTTATTTTCCGGAATTGTTACTGTTAATGAGATAATTAGAGCAATTTTTTACCTTTTCTTCTTTACGGCTCTTTGTATCATATTCTCAATATTCTGGGTTAATACTAGTGGTATGGATGCCACTAGCGTAGCTGAGCAAATAGAAGCTATAGGCTTTCATATACCTGGCTTCAGATCCCACAGAAAAGTTATAGAAAATATGTTAAACAAATATATACCTGCATTAACCTTTTTAGGTGGTTTGTTGGTTGGCTTGCTTGCTGTATTTGCTGACTTTACTGGAGCAATAGGCACGGGCACGGGAATACTTTTAACTGTTATGATACTCTATAATTTTTATGAAGTGCTTAAACAAGAACCTGAAGATCAGCTGCCCACATGGTTAAAAAAGGTGATGTATTAATGGCTCTACCAATAACAGCAATGGTTGGAAAGGCTATGGACAGCGTACTTTATCCTTTGGCAAGCTTCAATCCAGTCCTTTCTTTAACTATAAGCTCATTGATTATGACTACGTTGCTTTTATCTTTATATCAGTACTTTTACAGGAAGAACAACTTAAAGGAGCTAAGGCAAAAATTAGAGTTCCTAAAAGAAGAGTTAATTAAAGTTCAAGTAAACAAGAGAAAAGAAGAAATGGAAAAAACGCTGAATGAGTACATACAGCTAAATAACAAGTTCATTAAATTCACTCTCCAAATAATGGTTATAAGCATAATAGTGGGCTTGCTTTTCTTTTCCTGGATGGAATTTAGATTTGAAAAAACAGCAAAGGTTATTTTACCTGTAAAACTGCCTATAGTAGGAAACCAATTAAATTGGTTTGGTTGGTATCTAATATTATCATTTACTATAGCTTGGGTAATCAGGAGGTTACTAGAATGGGAGTAAGAAAAAAAAGAGTAAGAACAGCAACTAAAGTAGTAATAAGAAAAGTCAAGAAAAAACCTAAAATTGCTAAGTGTGCAGTATGTAAAAAGCCGTTGCATGGAGTACCAAGAGAAATACCTTCCCGTATGAGAAAACTGGCAAAAACTGAGAAAAGGCCAGAGAGACCTTTTGGTGGTTATTTATGTTCAGAATGCATGAGAGATTATTTTAGGAAGGTGATAGCATGATAGAAGTAGGCAGGATTTGCTACAAAGTTGCTGGCAGAGAAGCTGGAAGGTATTGTGTCGTTGTAAAAGTAATTAACAGCAATTTTGTTTTAGTGACTGGTCCAAAAAACGTTACTGGAGTTAGGAGAAGAAAAGTTAATATAATGCATATTGAGCCAACAAAACACAAGCTTGATATTAAAGAGAATGCTAGCGATGAAGAAGTAGCAAAAGCTTGGCAAAAATCAAAACTTTTAAGCAAACTAGGCATAAAAGTTGAAAAGAAAACTAAGAAAAAACAAAAGGAAGTTTAGCTCCGCAGGCTTTGCATTTATTCTTTTCTAAATTGACTATTCTTATGTTGTAAGCAAACCTCTCTATTAGCAAAGAGTTGCATTCATGACAATAGCTATTTTCTTTAAAACCTGGAACATTACCTATGTAAACATAATTTAAATGTTTTTTAGCTATGTTGTACAATTTTTCCAAAGTTTCTATAGGTGTTGGTGGTAAGTTTGATAATTTATAATGAGGAAAGAATCTTAGCAAGTGAAATGGGGTGTTTGGACTTAAATTGTCCGCTATCCATTTAACTAATCTTTCTAACTCTTTAGCATCATCTCCTATTTTTGGTATTACTAAATTCGTTATCTCTATGTGAATTTTCTTCTTCTTCATCTCAAGCAAAGTATCGAAAATTGGAGAAATTTCTGGCACTAACATGTGTTTAACATGCAATTCTTTATTGCCTGCTCCTTTGAAATCAACAGTGCACGCATGCAAATATTTAGCTATTTTGCCTAAAGCTTCTACTGTTATATAGCCATTCGTTACGAAAGTATTTTTCAAACCTTTTTTAACTGCTAACCTTGCTGTATCATACGCAAACTCAAAAAATATGGTTGGTTCTGTGTAAGTATAGCTTATAACTCTACATTCATGTTTTAAAGCCTGATCAACAATCTCTTTTGGGGTTTCATCTTGACCAACAACAACACCTAATTTCTTATCTCTAAAAATTTGACTTATTTCCCAATTTTGACAAAATGCACAAGCAAAATTACAACCTGGACATGCTATAGAATAAGCAAATACACCAGGCAAAAAATGGAATAATGGTTTTTTCTCTATAGGATCTACATGCTCAGCAATAATTTTGCCGTAGTTCAAAGAGTATAGCTTGCCGTTAATGTTTTTTCTAACTAAACAAAAACCTAAGCCATTATTAGGTATTTTACATTTTCTATAGCAAAGATTACACTCCACTAAATTTCCGTTAAGCTTTTTCCATAGCATTGCTTCTTTCATGATTAAAAAATATTTAACGTAAATTAAATTATGAAAAGAAAACCTTTTGTTGCTGGCTATTTTTATCCAGAAAATAAGAAAATACTTGAGAAAGTTGTGAAAGAGTTGTTAAAATCTCAGAAAAGAAAAGTTAAAGAAAGAGTTAAGGCTTTAATAGTACCTCATGCAGCTTACGAATACTCTGGCCAAGTAGCCGCTATGGGTTACAAACAAATAGAGAATCAAAGTTATGAAAAGGTTATAATAATGGCAACAAATCACAGCTACACATTTCTAGAAGGAATTTCTATTGGGCTTTATGACTGTTATGAAACTCCTTTGGGTTGTGTTGATGTTCATAAAGATGCAAAAAAATTAAAGTTTAATTTTGTGGAAGATGTGCATACTACGCATGTTATAGAAGTTCAGCTTCCCTTCTTGCAAGTAATGTTAAAGAATTTTAAGATAGTTCCGTTGATTTTTGGTAAGGTTGATTGGAATTATTTAAGAAATGTTGCAAACAAGCTATTAGAAATAATTGACGAGAAAACTCTTTTAATAGCTAGCTCTGACTTATCCCATTATTACGATTATAGTACTGCTAAAAGATTGGATGAAGAAACAATAAAATCTATAGTAGAAATGAACCTAAACGATTTAGCTACAAAAGAAGCTTGTTCTCTAGAGGCTTTGATTGTTTTGGTCATGATTGCTAAAAAGCTTAAATGGAAAGCAAAATTTTTGGGATACATGAATAGTGGAGATGTATCAGACAATAAATACAGTGTTGTTGGTTATGCTAGCATAGTTTTTTATTGAATTCGTTAAGATATTCTTAATATGAAAACTTGGGTTGACAAAGAAAAATGTATAGGTTGTAGCTTATGCTCTGCTTTAGTGCCAGATGTTTTCGAGCTAGAGGAAGATGGAAAGGCAAGAGCCAAAGTTGAAAAAGTTCCAGAAAATTTAGAAAAATTGGTTGAGCAGGCTAAAGACATGTGCCCAGTTTTTGCAATAATTGTTGAAAAAGATTAAACTATATGCCTGTACCATTTTCTCAAAAAGTAAGATAGTAATAAGGGTGATGTTATCGTTAATATTGTTATCGAGGAAATTATAGAGCTGAATAAAAGAGAATCAATAACATTATTTAAGTATAAAAATTGAGCCACAACTATACCTGTTGAAAACCTAACGGAGAGAGCAATTCCAAGCAAAATGGAATTTTTATAACCTAGCTCTTTTTTACTTCCTAAAATGCTTCCAGCTACTTTAGCAAAATAGCTGAGAAAAATTATAAGAAAAGTTAGCAATGGGTTTGCTATAACACTTGTTAAATTAACAGAATAGCCGACATCAAAAAAGAAAATGGGAGCTAGAAGGCCATAACCAACAAACTTTATCCCCTCTTCTATTACTTCGCTAGTTTTCTTACTCAAAAGATTTTTTAAAACTATGCCTGCCACAAAAGCAGAAAGTATTTCTGCAGAAGCCAAACTACCAAAGCTCATGAACACAAACAAAACAAATAAAGAAAAAAGGAACGCTTCTTCAATTTTCGGCACTTTAACAAGCCTCCTTTCTATGTTTTTGAATTTGATTAAAATTACGGAAAATGCTAAGATAGCTAATAAGGCTAGAGAAGCGTTGGCTAGAAACTCATAGCTCTGCCCAGCTATTAAAATGGAAGCTAAAAGTATTGCGACAATCTCAAACAAATCGTCAAAAACGCCTATACCAATAATAGTGGTACCTAGCTTGCTTTTGAACAGTTTGAACTCATCTAATATGGGCACCAAAACAGCTTCTCCAATTGTGGCTATGCTTAATGCTGTGATGAATGCTACAATTAGCGTATATCCAAAGCTTGATATTAGAAAAGTGCC
This sequence comes from Candidatus Aenigmatarchaeota archaeon, assembly GCA_015522145.1. Taxonomy (GTDB): domain Archaea; phylum Aenigmatarchaeota; class Aenigmatarchaeia; order CG10238-14; family WAMV01; genus WAMV01. Next base: position 44,078 of record WAMV01000007.1, read on the forward strand.
TGCTAAAATATCTAGCAGGATTATAATGAATGTTGTGGCTATTATTGCTTTTCTTAATTTTTTGAATTTTTTCCAGTCAAACTCAAAACCTATTAAAAAAAGTAAAAATATCATACCTAAGTTAGACAAAAATTGAAAATCGGGCGAGCTAGTAACCTGAGTTAAATCTACTGAAGTTATAGAAAAAAACATTCCTAAAAACAAAGCCATAAAAAGCCAGGGTATTTTTATTTTTTCAATTTGTTTACCAAGAAAAAAAGTTACAGCATATATTATTGCTAGAAGGGCAAAAATTTCCATAATAATTTTTTAAGAGTTATGAAAATAAGCTTTTTATTAAATGTGGTATATTAAGGCTAGAGAAGAAACTTTAGAAGAATTTGGAAAATCTCCTGAAGAAAGGAGTATAGGGGAGCTTATAGAATCTGCTGTAGTTATTGTTGATAAGCATGCAGGCCCCACAAGCCACCAAATAACGCAATGGACAAAAGAAATTTTTAACGCTAAAAAAGCTGGTCATGCTGGAACGCTGGACCCACAGGTAACAGGAGTTTTGCCTGTAGCTTTAAATGATGCAACAAAAGCTATGATAGTTTTGATGGGTCTGGATAAAGAGTATGTTGGAGTAATGCATCTACATAAAGAAGTTAGCGAAGGTGTTTTAAGGCAAGCCATGCAGAAATTTGTTGGAGAAATAATTCAAGTACCTCCAAAAAGGTCTGCTGTAGCAAGAAGACCTAGGAGAAAAAGAGTTTATGTATTTGATATAGTAGAAATGGAAGGAAAAGATGTTTTATTTTATGTTAAATGTGAAGCAGGCGTATATGTAAGGAAGTTAGTGCATGATTTGGGCCAAGCTCTAGGCATAGGTGCTCATATGACAGAGTTGAGAAGAACTAAAGCTGGTCATTTTGATGAAAAGCAAGCTAAGCCTTTAATCGAAATTAGAGATGCTTACGAAATTTGGAAAAGTGAAGGTGATGAAAGCATGTTAAAAGAAATTTTAATACCTATAGAGCATGCTATACCACATGTGAAAAAAGTGTTTGTTAAAGATACTGCTATAGCGCAAATATGTAATGGTGCCCCTGTTTACGCTAGTGGGCTCGTAAGAATACAAAAAGATATAAAGCCTGGTGAAATAGTCGGAATTTTTAGCTTAAAAAATGAATTGATTGCATTAGGCATAGCTAAAATGAGTGCAAAGGAAATGTACAATAAAAGTAGGGGAATTGCTGTAAGAACTGACAGGGTTATAATGAAAAAAGATGTTTACCCTGATTTCAGAAAAAAATAAAGTTTAAAAAATCAACCAAAGCAAATTAAAATTAGTCTCAAGGTCTGATAGCAAGATGATGAGCACTGGCTTTGCATGCCCGGGTGGCGGAACCAGGCTAACGCGCCGGCCTTGAGACTACCATGAGAATGTTGGCTTGACCCTGAAAAACATGATGATAAGGAGGTGAGTCGAGAAAGCCGGTGCCCCTTACGGGGCGTGTGGGTTCAAATCCCACCCCGGGCGTAGAAATTTTAGCTATCTAAAGAAAGTTAAATTTAAATCTCGTGGAATTATATTTAATGGAAAAAATAACCTGCAGCTATTGTGGCAGAAAGTTTGATAATGAAAATTCTTTAAAACAACATAAACAAGCCAAACACCCCAGCGAGTTCCAAAAAGAAATAGAAAACAAAATTAAAGAGCATACACAAAGAAGGCAATTAATCAGCATAGCTAAGTATTCTGTAGCTCTTTTAATTCTAGCTATAGCAGCTTTTTACTTACCAACACTTATCCAAATTAAGTATTACCCACCAACAACTATTGAGGGACATGTGGAAGCTTATCCTCCAGCTAGAGTTGTAAAAGAACCTATACCAGAACCTATACAAAAACATATTCTGGAGCATGTACCGACTAGCTTTGGAAACAGACCTGGCGTTCTAATACAATATAATTGTGAAAAGTTTGATTGTGCTCCTGATTTAATTGTTAAACTGGAAAACTTGACAAGATTTTATGAGTATTTGTACGTTGCTCCCAATCCTAAGATAGATGCTAAAATTGCTCTAACAAAATTTGGACAGATATTAATTTTGGATGATTATGACGAACAAAGAATAAGGGAATTTATAGAAAGTTTTTAAGCAAATAAACTAAACTAATTTTACATGGAACATTCCCATCATGACCATGCTCATCATATGGAAGAATTTAAGAAAAAATTCATTATAGCAACTATACTAACGATACCAGTTCTTTTACTTTCAGAAACTATACAGCTTTGGCTGGGCTTTAGCTTTCAAATTCCTTATCAAAAATATGTTGTTCTTGCTTTAAGCTCTATTATTTATTTCTACGCAGGAATGCCTTTCTTGAAAGGTAGTTATAATGAATTGAAGGCAAGACAGCCAGGCATGATGACACTTGTTGCAAGCGCTATAAGCGTAGCTTATTTTTACTCTGTTTTTGTTGTGTTTACTGGTAGAGGTAGGGAATTTTTCTGGGAGCTAGCAACGCTTATAGATGTGATGCTTCTAGGTCATTGGATTGAGGCTAAAAGTGTTTTAGGAGCAAGTAAAGCTTTAGAAGAATTAGCAAAGTTGATGCCAACCTACGCTCATCTAATCAAAAATGGCGAAGTTGTGGATGTAAGTGTAGAAGAGTTAAAGGTTGGTGATATAGTTTTGGTTAAGCCTGGGGAAAAAATACCTAGCGATGGTGTTATCATAGAAGGTTCTTCTTTTGTAAATGAAGCTTTACTAACTGGCGAGTCCAAACCTGTTAGCAAAAAGGAAGGTGATAAAGTTATAGCTGGTTCTATTAATGGTGAAGGAAGTTTAAAAGTTAAGGTAGAAAAAACTGGAAAGGATATTTACCTTGCCCAAGTAATGGAACTTGTTAAGCAAGCTCAGCAAAGCAAAAGCAGAACGCAAGATTTAGCTAATAAAGCAGCTTCCCTGTTGTTTTATGTTGCATTAATTTCTGGTATTATTACTTATTCTGTTTGGAGTTTCTACGGCATGCCAGATGCAGCATTGGAAAGGACAGTAACAGTTTTAGTAATTGCATGCCCTCATGCTCTTGGCCTGGCTATTCCTCTTGTCGTTGCAATTTCTACAGCTATAACAGCTAAGCAAGGAATACTAATAAGGAATAGAAAAGCATTTGAGGAAGTTAAGGATGTTGATGTTGTTGTTTTTGATAAAACTGGTACGCTAACTCTTGGAGAGCTAGAAGTTAGCGATGTCTGGAGTAAGATTGATGAGAAAGAATTGCTTAGCTATGCTGCAAGCCTAGAAGTTCATTCTGAGCATATTATCGGAAGGGCAATAGTTGATTATGCTAAGAAAAAAGGCATAGAAATTAAACAAGTTAATGAATTTAAAGCCATTCCTGGAAAGGGAGTCTTTGGCATCATAGATGGTAAAGAGATTTATGTGGGAAGTGAGGAATTGTTAAAAGACCTGGAGCTCCAAGAAACAAACGAAAAAATAAAAGAATGGCAGAGCAAAGGAAAATCTATAATTTTTGTTGTTGTTAATAAAGAAGTAGTTGGGGCATTTGCTTTGGAAGACAAAATAAGAGAAGAGTCTTTGCAAGCAGTTGAAAAACTTAAGGAAATAGGAATAAAAGTTTACATGATAACAGGAGATGCTGAGGAAGTTGCTAAAGATGTGGCTACAAGGCTAGGAATAGACAATTTCTTCGCTAGAGTATTACCAGATCAAAAAGCAAACAAAATAAAAGAACTTCAAGAAAAAGGCTATAAAGTTGCCATGGTTGGTGATGGTATAAATGATGCTCCAGCCTTAATGCAGGCTGATGTTGGTATAGCTATTGGCGCTGGCACAGATGTGGCTATAGAAAGTGCCGACATAATATTAGTAAGAAATAATCCTCTGGATGTTGTTAAAATAATTAAAATAGCTAGAAGTGTTTACTCTAAGATGGTTCAGAATTTATGGTGGGCAGCAGGCTATAACATTATTGCAATACCTTTAGCTGCAGGAATACTAGCTAATTATGGAATAATAATTTCTCCAGCCATAGGAGCTATTTTAATGTCTCTAAGCACCATAATAGTTGCAATAAATGCGCAAACATTAAGAAAATTGGAGCCAAAAACTGAGGTAAAGGAAGTGGTTTATAGGGATGTTGTGTGTGGTATGAATGCAGAAAACTCTGACATTAAGTTTGAGTATGAAAACATAGTTTACCACTTCTGTTCTGAAAACTGCTTAAAAGAATTTAAGAAAAATCCTAAAAAATACTTAAAGGGTGGTTCTGAGCATATGCACGCCCATCATCATTGAAGGAACTGATTAATTACAGTCTCAAACGTTTGGTAAGGTTGAGCTCCAACTATTTTTACACCATTTATGAAGAATGTTGGTGTTCCTTGGACACCGTAGCTTACACCATCTTGATAATCTTTTTGTACTTCTTGAGCATATTTGCCAGAATCTAAGCAGGAGCTAAATTGCTCCAAATCCAAACCAAGTTCTGCAGCGTAGTCTTTGAATTTTTGAACTCCCTGAGTTGACCATTCAGATTGTCTTTCAAACAATATGTCGTGGTATTCCCAATACTTACCCTGCTCTCCAGCACACTCTGCTGCCTCAGCAGCTTTTTGAGCATATTGGTGGAAGTTTAAAGGAAAGTCTCTATAAACAAGTTTGACCTTGCCTGTATCTATGAAATTTTGTTTGATTAAAGGCAATGTTTGTTGCCAGAATCTCCTACAGAATGGGCATTGGTAATCGCTAAACTCTATGATGGTTACAGGAGCGTTTGGATCGCCTAGCACAGGATCGTCATCAGCACTAACTTGAACTCGAGTAGGCTGTTGTTTAGGCACTTCTTTAGGAATCGCTTGATCTGCTGTGTCTGTGGGTGTTTCTGTGGGTGTTAATTGAGAGTATATACTAAAAGTCGCAACTAGATTAATAGCCACTAATATTGTTAAGACTATTAACAAAGTTTCATAGCGTCTCATAAATTAAATATGGGGAAGGATTTATAATTGTTATTTAATGTTCAACAAACACAACTTGTTAAAAATATTATTTGTAACCATATTACTAATGGTTTTTCCTTTGTACGTCCAGAATGCTATATGGTTATGGCAAAACACAGATTTGCTGATAGTGAATAACTGGCTTCTTGTTGTTTTTTACGTTTTTCTATTTTTGTTAATATTGATGTTTTTAAGACCGGATAAAAATAAGGGCATGTGGAAAAAGGTCAAGGGAGTTTATGTTGCCTACATAGTTGCTTTGTTTACAGAAATGTTTGGAATACCTCTAACTTTATACTTCTTTTCTTTTTCTTTCGCGAATTTTGAGCCTGTTGAAACTCTGTTTGCGTTAGAGTTTGAATTTATGGGTAGTAAGATGAGATTATTAGCAACCAGTGCCATAGCTGGTGTAATTAGCTTGCTATCTGCTATAATCATAGCTATTGCATGGAAGCAAATTTATAACGCTAAAGGAAAGTTAGTTACTGATGGTATTTACCGATTTTCCAGACATCCTCAATACTTCGCTCTTATTCTAATCATTGCCTTCTGGACAATGGCATGGCCGACTGTTTTAACTATAACCTTGGGTACGATTTTGATTGTAAGCTATGTATGGTTAGCAAAGCAAGAAGAAAAGGAGCTTGAAAAGATTTTTGGTAAGAAATATTTAAGGTATAAAAAAACTGTTCCAATGTTTATTTAATGGCATGCTTTATTATCTCTAAATTGCAGGAATTGTGTTCTCTACACCATTCTTCACATTTCTGAGCTAACTCAAAAGATTTATATTTATTAGAACATTCTTCACAAACAAATATGCCATTTATCTCCTTGACCGTTTTATCCTCCTCTTTCTCCTAACCACCTTAGTTGTTCTAGCAGGCTTGGAACTGCTCATTGCAACAATTAGTATGAGGAGTAATAAAAATAAGAAGAAAAACATTCCAAAATACCAGAATCCCATACCCCAGCCCCAATATGGATACATCATCATACCACCCATCATGCCATAAGTTCCATAGTTGTTTACTCCTTCAAAAGTATATTGATTTTCCCCACAATATATTCTCCTAGCCATCAGTATATGCATTTGTCTTAAGCTTTCAGAGCCTTCGCCTCCCATCATCTGATCCATTATTTCATGAGCTTGGCCGGGATGCATTAATTCCATGTAATAATCGCCTATAGCCTCAAGCTGCTCATCTGTAAGCTGAGAGCAGGGTACTTGCTGATTTATTATTTGTTCTATCTCAGTTACGTTCGCATCCGTATGAGCAAAAACACTAGGTAGAATAGTTAAAAGTACCACCAATGTTATTGCGATTCTTTTCATTTTAACATCACCTTGATGCTTAATACTTTATTTTAGGCCCTTATAAAGGTAAATATGTTGCTGCCATCATAAGCATATATGGTAAACAAAGAGGTTTTAATTCCGGACATTCCTGGTGAGCCAGGAGGCATTCCAGGCAATGCTATTCCTTTTATGTTTGGTTTTTCCTCAAGTAATTTATTTATGGCTTCTATAGGCACATGACCCTCAACAAAATAATTGCCTATTTTAACAGTGTGACATGACCAAAGATTTTGGGGAATTCCTAGTTCTGTTTTTATTTGGACTAGTTGTGCTTCATTAACCTCTACAGAGTTTACTTGCAATCCAAAACCTCTTAAATAATTTTCATAAAGCTTGCAACATCCACATGTTGGCGAATAATATATCGTAATCGTATCAGAATAATTTGCTACAGGTCTAAAGAATTGAAATGAAAACATTACAGCCAAAAATATCAAGATTCCTAATGCTGCATATAGGGTTTTGTCTTTCATTCTTTACAGCACTCCAGCATCTTTTTCAGTATTTTTACAAAATTTCTGTTTGAAAATCCTATTTTTTCTGATTTAAATTTCTTCAGGTTTAACTGCCAAAACAATGAATAAAGGTAAAATGCGTCCTCAAAAGCCTCTTTGGCCATTTTCTCATTTCCTTTGGAAAGGTACTTGTTACCTGTTTCTATTAGACGCATAGATGCTGCTAAAAGATGTTTAGAAATACACCAAACCTCGCCTTCTGGATCTTTTACTATTTCTTTCATAAACTTCTTTCTTATCTTTCTAACATTTTCTATAAGGTCTAAGTAAATTTTCTTATTTGTTTTTATGGCGGTAAAGAAAAGATGTTCCTCTATAGATATCAAATTCATTAACCCAATGCTTAAGTCTTCTTCTAGCGATAGGTCTTTCATCTCTTTCATTTTGTTAACTTTTTCAAGCAATTCCTTAGCGTTTTTAGCTCTTTTCATTTTTCACCACCAAAACAAAAACAATATGCTAACCAAGGTTAGTGTTAAAAGTGTTATAACAATAGATTGGTAGCCTATTTTTTTGGGAAGTGATTTTGCAACATTAAGCACTAATAAAGTTAGAATAGCACCTATCAGGATGGATAAAGTAAGCCTGTCTATCCCAAAAATCATATGATAAGAAACTATACCCGCATAATAGAATGGAATTATTGTCAAGCCCAAAGCTAGGAAAACTAATAAAACTGTTAATCCTGGATTTTCGTTTTTGTTTATTACTCTGTCCATCCATAATGCCGTTGAAATTATAAAAGCTCCTAACCACAAACCAACTATAGAATCATTAACACCATAAAATCTTGCAACCATTACAGCTGTGCCAGTAGCAGCTGTGCACAATGGACAGTGAGCTAAGCTTGGTTGAGCTAAAAGCGTGCTCATCATTATTGCAAAAACAATTAAAGCAATTTTCATGATAAAAAAGTGGTGTGAAACAACTTTTAAGGGTTGGTGTGAAACTAGTTTCACTTGGCTATTATTAGATTTGTCATACCTCTCCTTTTTCTTTCTATGAGGCCTTTTGCTTCCAAGCTGTCAAGGATTCTGGTAACTTTAGATTTGGAAAACCCTGTTTCTTTTATAATTTCGGATTGAAAAATTGCATTGCCAGACTTTTTTATTAGCCCAAAAACCTTTTTCTCATCTGGATTGAGCTTTGCTAGCTGCTTCTTCAGCTTTAAGGAAGGTGAGGTAAGAAGCAAATAAAAGCCTAAAGCTCCCAAAAGTGTGGAGATTGTTATACCTAAGTAAGTTTGTGGTGGAATGTAATCTTCATGAGGACAAGCACTTGCATTTGCATTGCAAACATCTTCACAAATTTGAGAGGAGTAATAAACAATGCTACTGGTTGTAACATAAGTAAAGTAAAGAGTTATTAGGGCCATTACCATTAAAGTGTAGCCCAAAATTGTGTTTTTCATAATGTGTATTTTAAGGTTTGATTTAAATTTTTTTCCAAACTGCTACTATTCCAGCTATTAAGAATGTGATAGCTAAAGGAAGAATGATGAAGCCTGTGAATGGAGAAATTATTAGGAGGAATAAGGCGTAGATTAGTGTTATAGCTCCAACTACCCTCATCCACTTCTGCAAATAAAGCAAAACAACAAAAATTATGCCTATGCCTGTAAACAAATAGCTTATTAGCGCAATACCAGCAAAAATAACACCTATTAAGCCTAGATCCTTAAAAGCAAAGAAAAAGGTTGAAAGCGCTAATTGAATTATTATTCCTATAGCAGCTATTATCCAGCTGCCTTTTTTCATTAAAGGAAATTTAAAATTGGGGTATATTTAACTTTTACGGAAATTTTTATATCTTGCTAATTTGCCTATTAAATAAGGTGAAACTGTGAAAAGATTTGAATTGCCTCCTTTGCCTTATAGCTACGACGCTTTGGAACCAGTAATATCTAGAAAAATAATGGAATTACATCATGACAAGCATCATGCAGCATACGTTAAAGGAGCTAATGTAGCCCTAGAAAAATTGGAAAAGGCTAGAAAAGGAGAAATGGAGATTAATGTAAGAGAGGTACTAAGAGATCTAAGCTTCAACCTAAATGGTCATATACTACATTCAATATTCTGGAACAATATGCGTCCTCCACAAGAAAACAACAGGCCTGGTGGTGAAATAGAAGACCTAATAGTAAAGAATTTTGGCTCATTCGAAGCTTTCCAACAAGAATTTAGCAAAGCTGCTACAAGCGTAGAAGGTGTGGGCTGGACAATACTAGCTAAAGATGAAGAAAATAATCTGTACGTAGTACAAATAGAGAAACATAATTTAATGCACATAGCTGGCTTGAAGCCAATACTGGTAATAGACGTTTGGGAACATGCATACTACCTAGATTACTTGAACAAAAGAGCAGAGTACGTAAACAATTGGTGGCAAGTGGTTAACTGGGATGATGTAGAGAAAAGGCTTTAGCCCTTTTTATTTTTTGAATTTGTAGCCTAGCTTTTCAAAGATTTTTTTCATTTTTATGCTGTCTTTTTCAAGTATAGGAGTTTCTGAAATAATGGTTATGTTAACTTTTCTTTTCAAAATTTCTTTAGCCAAAGGTTCAAATTTTGGATGGGAATTCATTGGCTCATGAATATCAACAAATTGTTTTTTGTTCAAATTATACCTCACGTTTGTGAAATGAGTGTGTATATGCTTAAGTTTTAACTTCTTTAGCTTATCGAAAATTTCTCCATAATTTATTTTGCCATTACCTAAGCAGTACATATGGCCCCAATCAACACACACAGTTAGTTGTTTATGATCAATCTCTCTAACAAATTTTATTAGAGTATCTAAATCTGCAAACTGACTTTGTTTGGCCATTGTCTCCAAGGCTATTTGTGTATTAACAATTTTCTTTTTTTCCATTTCTTCAAGAATTTTTTCTATCTGTTGTTTGACTATTTCATAAGTCTTTTCTCTATCGTTTTTTAGGTAATAGGCTGTATGTACAACAACAGGGCTTGCGTTCATAACTTCTCCTATCTTAGCGGATGCTAAAATGAATTGGATACTTTTTTTAATAACTTCTTTTTTCTCTGAAGCCAAATTGATGTAGTATGGGGCATGAATAGAGAGTTTTATGTCTAGCTCTTCAGCAAGCCTGCCCAGTTTTTTCGCTTTATCTTCTTTCAGGTAAATGCTTCTAACAAACTCTATTTCTTGTGCGTTTAAGCCAAGTTCAACTATTCTTTCAAAAGAAGCCTCTGTACCTGGTTTTTTAGCTGTAATACAATTGCCAGCTGGCCCAAGCCTTATTTCAAATTTAGTCATAATTTAATAATCATTAGTTAAAAAAATAATTTAATGAGATTGTTGGGAATTATTCTGATTTTGATTTCTACAGGATTGTTTTTAGTTAATGCTGCAAGTTTTAACGCAAACGTCAGTCCTAGCAGTATAGAAGCAGACCAATCAGAAATTTTCAATTTTACTGTAACAAACACAAATACATTAAACATAACTAAAGTAGAAATAAAGTTACCAACTTACATAGATTATGTAGGCTCGCAGGGAAACTCTAAAGGAGCAACTTTTTCTTACGAGTCTAGTACAAAAACTTTGACATGGCAATCAAACAATCTAGTGCAACCTGGTGAAACAGTTTATTTTTGGTTTGAAGGAAAGGCGTTAGCTTATTCTGGAAGTCAAGACTTTCTTTTAATAACAACGGATGAAAACGCAACAACATCCAACACAACGCTTACCATAACTATAACTGATACAACGCCTCCAAGCTGGAGCAATGTTGCTTCTTATCCTTCATCACCAAAAAAATATGATGAAACTTCTGTTTATTTCAATGTTACTTGGAATGATAACGTTAATGTAAGTGAAGTAGTGTTTGAAACGAATGTAACTGGAAGTGCTCAAAATCAAACAGCTAACAAAAACAATAATGTTTATTACATTAAAATTTCAAACCTTACTCCCGGAACCTATTACTGGATTAGTTATGCAAGAGATAGTAGTGGAAACTGGAACAAAACTAATAAAATCATTTATGTGGTGGAAAAAGGTAATAACATAGTAGAGATTTACGTAAATGGCCAACCAGTAAACCAGAAAATTAAAGTAAGCAATGAGTCGAAGATAAACATAACTGGTTTCGGTAAAGGCAATGTTTTTATTTATTTAAATAATGTTCAGGTAGCTTCTGGAACAGATAAAGCTACTTACAACGATTATCTAAGCGTGAATAATTATACTGTTAAAGTTAACGCTAGTGGAAATAGCTTATACGTTTCCAACGCTAGTGGAAAAAGCATTACTCTACAAGTCAGCTATCCTGCCCCATACGTCGTCAGCGTAAATACGGACATACCTAGCTATTATGAAAACAGGAGCTCTGTTTTTGAGGTTGTATGGGGAGATTATTATGATCCTGACGTGTTTAGTGTTAGTTATATTGAGGCTAACTTTTCTGGGTCAGCTAAAAATTACACAATGAATAAAGATGGTAATAAAAGTACATATTCGATAGTTTTAGATGCTGGTAGCTACTACTGGAGAGCTTATGCTAAAAACAAATTTGGAGAATGGGGTAAAACTCAGAAATATTACTTTACCATAAAAAAAGCTTCGCCAAATTTGGCCATATCTGTCTTTCCTAAATCAATTGTTTACGAAGGCACACAATTAACTGTTGTCTGCTTGGGGGAAGGCAGTCTAATATTGAAACTTTACAGAAACGGAACTTTAGTGGATAACCCAGATTATGCTAATTTGAGCTATGGTACTTACCTTTACACATGTGAAACTTCGGGAAACAAGAATTACAATGCAGAAAATGTTAGCAAAATAGTCCAAGTTTTAAGATATACGGCCAAGCTTGATATAACTAAGTATCCAGAAAAGATAATAGCAGAAAAGAATGAAACTGTGAGTTTTGAAGTAGAAGTTCAAAATTCAGGAGAAAAGCCTCAACTTGTCAGTGTTGTGGTAGAAGGAATAGATGATTATGATATTTCAAGAAAATCTGTAAGGTTGGAGTATAAAGACAAGGCCAGATTTGAAATCAAAATTAATACCACAACACTAAATATTGGTGAATATAGTTTGGTTATTAAAGCAGTGGGTAACGAATCGGAAGATTCAGCTAGCGTTACGCTTGTTATCTTGTTGCCGGAGTATCAGCTAAGAGCTTATAATCAGACTCTAACGAATCTTAGTAAAACTCTTGAGACTCTGGAAAATAAAGCTAAAGAATTTAACAATGAAAATCTTACTTTGCTTATCAATCAAACAAAAAACTTGATTGAATTGGGCAACTCTTATATTAACAGTGAGAAGCATGATAAACTGGTTGAGTTAGTAAATAAGGTTAAAAGCAACGTTGAAAAAATCGATAACTTAATTAATGATATGGAAAGAGCTAAGCAAACTGAAAGATTCAGAAGAATTATTACCTATGTTGCAATAGTTGTAGTAGCTATTGTGACCATGTTCTTCATTTATTTGCTTTGGCCTACGCCTTAAGCAAATCTTGTAAAGTTTTTATTTGTTTTTCTATTATTTCTATTTCCTTTTCTAAAAGTTCTTTTTCTTCTGGATCTGTTGTTATGCTTAACTTGCTTGCGATTTCCAGCTTTTTTTCTCTTAGCTTTTCTATCTCTTCCAAAATCCTATCTCTCATCGATATTAAATTGTGAAAAATGAATAAAAATATATGGCTGAAATTAGAGCTCCTATAATAGTAACGCTTGGTCACATAGATGCTGGAAAAACAACTTTGCTAGACGCTATAAGAGGTACATCTGTGGCTAAATCAGAAGCTGGAGGCATAACTCAACATGTTGGTGCTAGTTTTGTGCCCAGTGATATAATAATAAAAATATGTAAACCTCTGTTAGAGAAATATAAAATTAAGTTGGAAATTCCTGGATTGCTTTTTATAGATACGCCCGGGCATCATGCATTTTTTACGCTAAGAAAAAGGGGAGGGGCTGTAGCAGACCTAGCCATTCTAGTTGTAGATATTAACAAGGGTTTTGAGCAGCAAACAGATGAAAGTTTAGCCATATTAAAAGAATTTAAAGTTCCTTTTGTAGTTGCGGCAACAAAAATTGATAGAATACATGGCTGGTTCGCAACGAACACAACATCATTCTTGGAAAGCTTTGAAAGACAGAGAGATTTTGTAAAGGAAGAGTTGGAAGAAAAAGTTTATCAGCTAGTTGCTCAGTTTGCAGAAAGAGGGTTTAATGCTGAAAGGTTTGACAGAGTTGAAGACTTTACCAAGACGCTTGCTATAGTTCCCTGCTCAGGTGTTACAAAAGAGGGGGTGTCTGAGCTTTTAATGGTGCTCAGCGGGCTTGCACAAGTTTACTTGAAAGGCAAACTAGAACTTGGCAAAATAGCTAGAGGTAACATACTTGAGGTCAAAGAAATGACGGGTTTGGGTACAACTGTTGATGCTATCCTTTATGATGGTAAGATGAGAAGAGGTGATTTTATTGTTATAGGGGGTAAAGAACTTGTTGTTACTAAAATAAGAGCTTTGCTTCGTCCAAAGCCACTTAAAGAGTTAAGAACAGAAAGAAAGTTCGAAAGTGTAGAAGAGGTTAAGGCTGCTGCTGGAATAAAAATAGTTGCGCCTGAATTGGATAAGGTTGTAGCTGGCAGCCCATTCATTGCTGTTAAATCAGAAAAAGAAATAGATTGGGCCAAAGAAATTCTACAAAAAGAGGTTGAAGAAGTTGAAATAAGTAAAGAAACTGAGGGCATTGCGTTAAAGGCAGACACGCTGGGTAGTTTAGAAGCATTGATAAAACTAGTTTCTGAGAAAAAATTCCCCATAAAACTGGCTAGCGTTGGTAGCATTACCAAGAAAGATTTGGTTGAAATGGATACCGTAAAAGATGAAAAATTGAGAGTATTCCTTTGCTTTAACGTTAAAGTTTCTGAAGAGATTGAGAAGCTTGCCAAAGACCTGAACATAAAGATATTCAAAGGCAATATAATTTACAGACTTATCGAAGATTTTGAAAACTGGTATAAGGAGATGAAGCAGAACGAAATAAAAAGAAAGCTTGAATCTTTGGTGTGGCCTGGAAAAATAAAAATACTTCCTGGATTTGTGTTTAGGCAGAGTAAACCTGCTGTTGTGGGTATAGAAGTTTTAATTGGAAAGATTAGACCTGGGGTTAAGCTTATGAGAAAAGACAGTAAAGAAGTTGGGGAAGTGTTGCAGATACAGAAAGAAGGTAGGAACGTTAAAGAAGCGTCTAAAGGGGATAAAGTTGCCATATCTATAGAAGGTGCTGTCATAGGCAGGAACGTTAAAGAAGGTGATACACTTTATACTGCTGTTCCCGACAAGCATTATGAGGTTTGGATTAATGAGATGGGTTGGAATTTGAGCGAAGAGGAATTGGAGCTTTTAAAAGAAATTAAATCGATAAAAAGTGCTTAAGCTTACCTAAGTATATTCCATCGAGCGAATAAATTTCTGCTTCATTCAAATCCAAGAAGTCTTTAGAGACAAAAAAGAAATTTTCTATACTATCTCTGTTTAAAACCAAACTACCAAGTAATGAATTGAATGCTGGTAAAATTATTATCTCTAAATTTCCCAGCTTTCTTAATCTTAGTGCATCTTTTATTTTTTGTTTGTTCAGTTTTGATTTAACCCAAACTCTTATCCTTCTAGTATACCCCATTTCATCTTTTATTTCAATGCCTGGCTGCAAGTGACCACAAAAAATAATATCGCAAAAATATGCTCTCAAATCTGGTGATGAGCTTCCGTGAAAAAAATAGTATTTGCTTAAAACAAATCCTTTTTGATCAAAGATTTTAAACTCTGGTAATATGTTTTCTAGTTTCCCGTCATGATTTCCTTTTACTATAAAAATGTCTTCAAAATGTTTTTTTAAATCTAAAAAGAAAGAACGAATAAATTTTTCCTCTTTGTATGTTGCTATACCTATGCTATGCTTAACATCCCCTAAAACTATCAGCTTGTTTGCCTTGGTTTTTTGAGCTAGCTCTATTAGGGTTTTTTTCATTTTTTCGTGAACTGGCTTTATGTTAACCCCCTTCTCTCTATACTCTTCTTCTATACCTAAATGTAAATCAGAAATTACCAGAGAGTTTAGAGGTTTGACATAGCAAGCTGGATATCCTTTCAGGAATTTTACTTTCATTAATTTTTTATTTAACACAACAACTTTAATTTTATGAGAATACTTGGAGAGGTAGTTTCTGAACCCCATGCTCCCAATACCATGGAATTTTGGTTTTTAGTAAAAGAAAGTGTTAATAAAAACCAATTTGTAAAAGTAAACAATCTTGTAGCTAGAGTTATCGAAATTTTCAACGAAAATGATATCTACAGAAATTTGCAACAGATTTCGCAAGTGATGAAGAGGAATAACAGATTTAGCGATTTCGTAAAAAGAGAGGAGTATAGCTATACTTTAGCTAAGGCCGAAATTCTGGATAGTTTAGATGGAAGCTACGTTAAGCCACCTTCGCCAGGTGATGTGGTGGAAGAAATTTCTAATGAAGAGTTATCAAAATTCTTAGGTTTAGAAGAGGGTGAATTAATGATTGGTACCTTAGAGTTTCATGAATTGCCCATCAGGCTAGATGTTGAAAGATTGCTTAAAAAACATTTAGCAATTCTTGCCATGAGCGGTGCTGGTAAAAGTCATCTAGCTAGCGTAATAATGGAGGAATTGCTAAAATTGGAAAACAAGCCTATAATCATTGTTTTCGATGTTCATGGCGAATACATTGGGTTTGCAAAAGACTCAAATTTCGCTAAGGATGTGTTGCTTATAGATAGGAGCCAATTAAAAGTGCCTGTATGGGGTTTAAGCGTTTATGATTTTTCTAACCTGTTTCCTGAAATTTCTGGTCCGCAGAGAAGATTGCTAGATGATGCTATATCTGAGCTGAAGGATAGCATTTATGATTTAGAGGATATAATTAAGGTTGTAGAAGAGAAAGATGCTAAAGCAAACACAAAAGATTCTTTATTAGGTAAGCTTAAGTACATGCAAAGATTCTACTCTTTGAGTAAAGAAGAGTATCCAACAACAAATCTGTTAAATAACTATGGTTTAGTTATAATTGACCTATCCGAAATCTTAGATGTTGAGGAGAAACAGCTAATCGTTTATTACTTAATGAAAAAACTTTTTGAAGCCAGGAGAATGAAGCAGGTCAAGCCAGTTGTGTTTTTTGTAGAAGAGGCCCATCAATTCGCACCCCAAAGATCAGAAGTTTCAACAATAACAAAAAACATTATAGAGAAAATTGCTAGAGAAGGAAGGAAATTCAACACATCTATTGTTTTAATAAGCCAAAGGCCTGTAAATTTATCCACAACTGCTTTAAGCCAATGCAACACTCAAATAATAATGAGAATAACCAACCCAAATGATCTGGATCAAGTAAGCAAAAGTTCAGAAAAGATATCCAGAGAATTCATTAACCAGTTACCGGGGTTAAAAGTAGGACAGGCATTGATAGTTGGAGAGGCTGTTGATTATCCTATTTTAATAAGAGTTAGACCAAGGGAAAGTAGAAAAGAAGAGAAGTGGCTAAGTTTTAAGGAAGAGCTAAAAGCTTTTTCCAAACCAAAAGAAGAGCTTATGTTATAATTTTACTATTTTTGTGGGTTCATCTACAGCCTTATTTCTGCTTAACAAATAAGCATGGCCTGTGATAGCGTCCTCCATTTTTTCATCATGAGTAATTATTAAAACTTGTTCCAAAAACTCTGATACTCTTTCTCTTAGAGCTCTTGCTAACTCCTCAACAGCCTTCTTGTCGAGGTTATGTGTTGGTTCATCTAAGACTAAAAGCTTTAGCTGTGGCGCCAAAACCAAAGCCAAAGCTATTCTTAATGCTAAAACCGCTAAGCTTCTTTCACCACCAGAAACAAAACCATCAACACTTACCCACCTACCAGCTTTATCTTGTAGCTGCAAAACATAATCGCCCTCTTCAACATTCAGCCTTATAGCAACATAATCCCCATATGGGTAAAGCGTTTCCCATACTCTATTCATTTCTAAATTTATAGAAGTCACGAATTCCTGTCTTAATTGAGTTTGTGTAAGCTTTAATGCTTTTTCCATTATTTTTAGGTTGGAGTATATTTTATCTAACTTTTCAATTTCTTCTTTGAGTTTCTTGATGTTTTCTAGTTGAGAATTTAGTTTTTCTACGCTGACATTTTTCTCCCTTTTCTCTCTCTCCAAAGACTCTAGCTCTTTTTCTAAAGATGCCTTCTTAGCTATAATTTTCTGTATTGTTTTTTCTATCTGTGTTAGCTTAGCTTCGTCAACTTCTCGAGAAATTTCCTCATGCTGCCTTAACAGGCTTGCTAGCTTGGCTTTTATACCGTTTACTTCATCTTCTAATTTAACATACTCTTCTATTTTTTCTATTAAAGAATCGTAAGCATCTATTTCCTTTTCTAATTCTCTTAGATGAACTTCTTTCTTTTCTATAAGAGCTTCTTTTTCTTGCAGAGCTTTGCTTAGAGAGTTTAGCATTGACTCTCTTTTTCTTAATTCAAAAGTTAGGGTATCTGACTTTTTCTTAAGTTCGTCTAAGTCTGAAATTTCCTGATTCAACAATCTAATTTTCTCGTCTATTTTCTCTAATGTTTCTAACTCTTTCTTCTCTAACTCTAAGTTTCTGATGAGCGTTGCAAGTTCGCTCTCTGTTTCTTTCAATTCTTTGTTTTTTTTCTGAGAAATTTCAAAAATGTGTTCTGGCGTCAATGGAGAATTGCAAATTGGGCACTTTTCTTTAGCTTCTCTTAACTTTTCTAGACTTTCTTTTATTTCACTTGCCTTCATTTCCAAAAACTTTATCTTGGCTAATTTGCTCTCAACTTCTATTTTTTTATTTTTCAAAATTTCGTCAATGTTTGGATAGGTTTTGAGTAAACTATCTAATTGTTTTTTACTTTCTTCTTTTTCGGAAATTTTTAATTTTAAGTCAGCTATTTCGTTTTCTAGGGATTTTTTAGTGGATGTGTGGTGTATGATTTCCTCTCTTAACTTTGCTAACTCATTCTTTTCTTTTTCCAACTCGTTTTTTAAGGTTTCTAATTTCGTCAAGAGCTCTTGTTTTTTATTTTCAAGGATTTCTTTAGACCTTCCCTCAACTTCCATCTTTAGTTGGGAAAGTCTTTTTGTTTTCTCCTCAAGCAAAGCCCTAGTTTTTTCCAGCTCTATAACAATATCATCAAGCTCTTTTTTCCTATTTCTTAAATATTCATAGTTGCTAGAAATTTGGGTTAGTTCTGTCTCAAGCGCATTTAGTTGTTGGGTGATTTCATGTATGTGTTTATTAATTTCATCCAATCTACTTTCTAACTCAGAAATTTCTTTCTCTAACTCCTCTACATTGTAGGATTCATAAGCTTTTGCTATAGAATTTCTTTGATCTCTTATTCTGTTAGCCAAAGTAACGAGGTTTGATCTAATCTTTTCAAGTCTTTCAATCATTAACAACTCATCAACTTTCTTTATTCTCTGCCCTTTAGGCAATCTCAAAAAGTAGTCTAGGGAGTTTTGCTCTGAATAAATAACTTTGGAAAATAATTCATAGCTTGTTTTTAATATTTTCTCAATAAGTTCGCTAACCCTAGAGGGTTGAGCTTCTATTATTTTTCCGTTCTCAACAAGTTCTGCCTTTGTAGTACCTTTGCCCCTTTCTATTCTTCTACGAACAATGTATTCATTGTTTCTAAAACTGAAATGAAGCTCGACTTCTGCGTAATCTTTTAGCATTGGTTTTCTCATTATTATATCCTCAAGCTTTATTTTCTTCGAGCTCAGCGCAGGAAAAGTACCGTACAAGGCAAAACAAATAGCATCTAGCACAGAGCTTTTACCACTACCTATTATGCCTATTAAGGCATTCGTGCCCAAACCAAACTCTAAGCTAGAGTTAAGATGGGATTTCCAGTTTTTGAGCACCACTTTTTTTATCATACAAATCTACCAAGAGTTTTTTGTTTGTTGGTTAAAATGTTTAATGCTTTATCAACATCTTCTTCCAAAATCCTCATTATTTCTTCGTAGTCAATCAAATTAAAGTCAAACCCCATAGCTTCTAGATTCTTCCTTAGAATATTTGCGGAAATTTCCTCTATTGATAAAGATTTGTCCCTTATCTCCCTTAATAGCTCAATACTTTTCCTGTATTCCTCAGAAATTATTTCTTTAGAAATTTTGACTATGGCTTTTTCTTTGAATTGATTTTCTATCTTTTTTATATTAGCTTCCCATGTTTGGTTAGCTTTTGTAATTACTTTAACCTTTATTATGGGTTTTTTAGAAAATTGCTGAGAAAGTGCTTTAGATATTTTCTCCTTTATATCATCTTCGCTTACAACATCCTTTCTAATCTCTAGATAAATGAACTTTCTTTGATTTTTAAAGGGTATGAATTGAATATCAAAATTATTTTCGTTGATAGTTATTTTGTAGTACCCCTTTTCTTCCTCAGATTCGTTTTTTTCAAATTGAGTGACTATGGAGCTTCCTGTTATGAGTAGGGTTGTGTTCCCTATTTTATCAATAGCTTTTTTATGAACATGTCCATTTATAATCAAATCAAAACCTTTTGGTAAATCCCCAATTCTAATGCTTGGTATGTCTAGGGGCGAATATACATAGGGGTGTACATTCTGATGAAGCATTAATATATTAAAAGCGTTCTCCAAAGGCTTTGGATTCCAATTTTGAAGCATTTGTAACGCATAAGCTTCTGGTACATTGCTCATACCAAATATAGCCACTTTCATGTCATCTTTCTCAAAAACCAATCTGTTTTGATGTAGATGGATTAAAAATCCTCCCCTCTCTAAAGCTTGAACGGGATTTATTTCACTTCTTGTTCTTCTTTCATGATTTCCATGCAAAGCAATAACAGGAATTGAGCTAAGAGTTTTTGATGAAGAATCGAGTAGCTCTTTATCTGCATCTATAAGCTTAATTTTGGATTTTCCTTTTAAAGGAACTGAAAATACTTGCAAAGCTTTACCCCAAGTTGCTGTTCTTGGACTTCTGCTATCAAATATATCACCAGCTACCAGAATCAAATCACAATCCAGCATATTTTCAAAAGCTTCTCGAGCTAACTCAAAGCTATCGTTTTCATACTCTGTATTGTAACCAAAACCCAGGTGCAAATCTGAAATTACTCCAATCTTTATAGACATAATTAACTTTTTATAAGAAACTAATTAATCTTAAGTATATGCGCAGCCTCAGTTTATCTAATATCTTGTTTTACGGTAGCGCTCTAACAATTTCCTTTCTGATATTGACTTTCATTTCACCCTTTAATCTAACTCTATTTGTCCAATATTATTTATCAAGTAGACCTGACATAGTCCTCATGGGATTAATTGTAATAGTGGCATTTTCTTACTCCTTATCGTATTTCATGGAATATTTAGCAAAGAGATTTGAATTCTTGTTAAAACCTTATAAAAATTTGTTTGTTGTCAGCTCTGTTGTGTTTTACATAATTTCATTTGTTTTAATGTTAGGCAACACATCTTACAACATTTTTTCTTATGTTGAGATGAACAACTTCATTTATACACTTCTCAACTTTATTCTTTTAGCTCCTATTATAGCATATACATCCCTCTTTCTAGTCAACATTTTTGCATCAATAAAAGACAATACCATCAGGACATTTGGATCAGGCGGTCTACTAGCAGGCTTATTTTCAATGGGTTGTCCTACATGTGGTGCATTACTCTACTCACTAATAGGATTGAGTGCGGGCTTAACCTTATTTCCATTAAACGGGCTAGAGATAAGGCTTGTCTCTCTTGGTCTCTTAGTTTATGCTTCCACAAAAATAACTCCTAAATTGTGTAAAGAATGTTTAGCTCCTAGAAGAAAAAACCAATTTGAAATAGTCGGCACAAGACCTTTGTTTGATAGTATAACAGACAAAATAATTCTAATTTCCTTTGTTGCCATGATTGGTTTAATAGGTTTTAACCAACTACAAATACAAATGATAAACTCTTCTATTACATCACTTTCTTTAGCAGCTTTCGGAAGAGTTTCGGGAGCAAATTTAGATAATGTTGATGTTTATAAAGTAAGTTCAACGGCTATGGCTATAGCTACGGTATTTCCAGAAATAAAGTCTGTATCTAGTATAGATGAAATAGCAAGTATTTTAATTCCAACCGGGACCCCAGAATATAGTGAAGCTTTAGGAGGCATCACTTTTGATGATATTCCAAATTCATTAACATATTTATCCCGATGGTATTTCCAATTGAAAGATGAAGTAAAGAATAACGATCCCGAAACATGGCAGAGATACTTGAAGTTGGCAGCAGCTCCAAGAGGCATTAGCTGTGAGTTTTGTTGTGGTGTAGGACCTCAAGGTATAACTAGTGATGGAAACTTGAGATGTGGATGCTCGCATAATATTGCGTTACAAGCTTTAACATTAGGATTAATGAAGTACACGGATTATAGTGATGCTGAAATATTAAGAGAAGTGTTAAGATGGAAGGCGGCTTTCTTCCCAAGAGGAATGGTTAATCTAGCTGCCCAGACAATAGGCCAAGATCCCTCCCAGTTGGGTTCTCTTCCTGGAATGGTTGGTGGTTGCTAAAAATTTAAAAGGTATATAAACCATTTATATTGTTATGAAAAGCAGGCAGAAGTTTGTTAGTGGCTGGGTTTTAATTCTAATTACATTAGTAATGATAACAATAACAGCTGTACAAGCTTATCAGTTAATGAACCTTCAGTCTCAAATTTTAACACTGTCCGAATCTTTAAAAGAATATAAGCCAGTCACGTCAACTTTATCTTCACCAGGTTCAAGCACTTCTCTCCTTCAGCAAAATTTACAAAATTTACCATCTATGGTAGGCGGTTGTTAGAGAGGTGAATTAAGTTGAAAATGAAAAAACAAAAACTCTACTTTATATTTTTCGTTTCTATTCTTTTTGTTTTAGTCGTTTATAATTATTATTTGGCTCAACACACACAAACTCTAATTAATTTGGTTAATAGCCAAATCGAGGAGTTAAAAAAGCCCGTTAACTTAAAAATGATTATAATAGATGCCAATTGTGATGTTTGTTTCGATATAAAAGAGGTTGTAGATAACATTAGAAGTAATGAAAGAATAAACGTAACAGAAGTCGAAGTTTATTCTTTAACTGACAGTGATGTTAGAGCTCTAGTTTTATCATATTCCATAGATAGGCTTCCAACCGTGATACTAGAGGGTGAAATAGATAAAGTTCAGCTAGCAGGTTTTGAGAATAAAGGAAGCGCTTTAGTATTTACTGCTATAAACCCTCCCTACTACGATACTAAAAGTAAGAAAGTAGTTGGTTTAGTTAAAGCCATATACATAAATGCCAGTTACTGTGATTTGTGTCGAGAAAATTATCAGACCATAGAATTTCTAGAGCAAAATGGTGTTGTTTTTGAATCTAAGCTTTTCTTAGATATAAACTCTTCACAGGCCCAACAAATAATAAACACATATAATTTAAAGAGTATTCCGGTGTTATTGTTATCTCAAGACATAGAAGCTTATAACATACAATTATCTGACTTAGGCCTAAATAAAGTGAATGATTTCTATATTGTCTATTCAGCACCACCTTATGTAGATTCTGAAAGTGGTGAGATTAGAGGCTTAGCTGAGCTTATTCTTTTGAGAAACAGTTCTTGCGACCAATGTTATGATGTTTCAATACATTCGGAGATTTTAAGAAATAGGTTTGGTGTAGCTATTATTAACGAAACTTATGTTGAAGTAGATTCGGAATTTGGTCAACAACTCATTTCTAAGTATAATATAACAAAGATTCCAACGATCATAATTTTGGGTGATTTAGAACCATACACAGCTCTTAATAATATATGGCCTAATGTGGGAAGCATTGAAAATGATGGAGCTTATGTTTTTAGAAATATGGATGCTTTGGGTAATGCTGTTTATATAGATCTAACGTTAAACAAAATTGTTGGAGCTGAAGAAGTTAGAGAAATAGTAATAGCAGGTTCCGACTTCAACTTTACTCCCAACGAGATTAGAGTAAAAGTAGGTGAAAAGGTTAGAATAGTGTTTAGAAATGAAGGTGAAGTTGGACATAATTTGGTCATAGAAGGTTATAATATAGGAACTAATGTCATTCCGTCTGGGGCGACACAACCAATAGAGTTTGTAGCAGACCAAGTAGGAGAGTTTGCATTCTACTGTAGTGTACCGGGTCACAGAGATTTAGGGATGGAAGGTTTGCTAATAGTTGAAGAGTAAGCAAAGCTTTTATAAATCATACTACAATATTTTATCAATACTTTTTAAGGTGGTTGCTCCTTATGGAAATGAAAAATTTGGTTAAGAAAACTGGTACAACAACAGTGGGTATTGTATGCAAGGATGGTGTAGTGGTGGCTGCAGAAAAAAAAGCTACTATGGGTCATCTAGTAGCTTCTAAAGAGGCAAAGAAAATATTTGCCCTAAACGATAGAATAATGCTCACAACAGCTGGACTATCTGCAGATAATGATTCATTGGTTAGAGTACTTAGAGCAGAAATAAAGCTCTATGAATTGCAACATAAGAAAAGAATAAGCGTTGGTGCTGCAGCAACTTTGCTTTCAAACATACTTTACTCTGGTAGGTGGACATTCATACCTTACATGGTTCAACTGATAATAGCTGGTATTGATGAAAAACCAAGGCTATATGATTTAGATGCTTATGGAGCCAAAGAAGAACAAACAACGTTTTTTGCTACAGGCTCTGGTTCACCTTTTGCTCTTGGCGTTTTGGAAGCTGGTTATAGTAGGGATATAAGCGTGAAGGAAGCTGAAGAGTTGGCAATAAAAGCAATAAAATCTGCTGTTGAAAGAGATATAGGCTCTGGAGGAAATGCTATAGATATTGGTATAGTAACTGAGAGAGGTATAGAGATTAAGACAATTCCTTTGCAGAAATAAAAATTAATTTTCCTTTTGGAGGTGAAGAATTTTGGAAATTCTAGAGAAGCTTAAGGAAATTTTCCCAAAGGGAAGTATAAGCAAGATTGAGTTAGAGGCATCTGAAATTATAGTCTACACAAAAAACAAAGAGTTTTTCTTAAATTATGAGCCTTACGTTAAGGAAGCCGTAAGTCAGTTAAAGAAGAGAATTGAAGTCAGAGCTGAAAAAGAGTTGCTTATGGAAAAATCTGAAACTAAAAAGAAAATACAGGAAATTGTGCCTAAAGAGGCTCAGATAAACAAAATATATTTTGAGCCTGAGAGAAGCATAGTAATAATCTCTGCTGTAAAACCTGGCTTAGTTATAGGCAAAGGAGCAGAGAACCTTAAGAAAATAAAAAAATCCACTTTCTGGACGCCACGTGTAGAGAGAATTCCGCCAATAAAGTCTGATGTGGTAGCTGCTATAAGAAAGATGATGCACACAGAAATTAGATTCAGAAAAAAGTTTTTGAACAATGTTGGTAAGAGAATTTTTGAAAAAAGAGAAACGAATAGGAAGTGGGTAAGGATAATTGGCTTAGGTGGGTGGGGGGAAGTTGGCAGAAGTTGTACGCTTGTAGAAACTCCTAAATCCAAGGTGCTTATAGATTGTGGTATAAGTGTTGGTGGCAAAGATCCAAACACAATGTATCCTTATCTTTACACAAAAGAGTTTGATCCTAATGAAATAGATGCCATAATTTTAAGCCATGCCCACTTAGACCATTGTGGAATGATACCTTATTTGTATGAGATGGGTTATGACGGGCCTCTTTATGCAACTACACCAACAATAGATTTGTTTGCTTTGCTATCATTGGATTATATAGACGTGTTGCAAAAAAGTGGTAAAAATCCTATCTACACAGCTAAAGGTGTTAAGGAAGCGGTTAGACATGCTATAATGCTTGAGTATAATGAAGTTACAGATATAAGCCCAGACATAAGATTAACTTTCCAAAATGCTGGCCATATATTGGGCTCAGCTTTGGTTCATTTGCACATAGGTAATGGGTTGCACAACATACTTTACGCTTTAGACCAGAAATTTGGAAGGAGTAATTTGCTAGAGCCTGCTTCAACAAATTTCCAAAGAGTTGAGACCTTGATAATAGAATCAACTTACGGTGCTAAAGAAGATGTGATGCCTCCTAGAGCTGAAGTAGAAAAACAATTAATGGAAGTTGTCAACAGAACGATGGAAAGGAATGGTATTGTGCTCATTCCAAGCTTTTCCGTAGAAAGGGCTCAGGAAGTTATGGTAATACTGGCTAAGCATGGTTTTAGCTATCCTGTTTACTTAGATGGTATGATTTGGGATGCTAACGGTATATTTACCGCATACCCAGAATATTTGTCAAAGTATATGCAAAAGCTTATTTTTAGTGGCAATGACCCATTCACAAACCCAATTTTTAAGAGAATAACAACAAGGCAAGAAAGAGAAAAGGTTTGGGAAGATAGACCTTGTGTAATAATTTCTACCAGCGGAATGCTTGTTGGAGGCCCAGCAATAGAGCACTTAAAGCATTTAGGTGGAGATGAAAGAAACACATTAGTTTTTGTAGGATTCCAAGCAGAAGGTACTTTAGGTAGGAGAATACAACGTGGCTTAAGGGAAATTCCTTTTGAAAACGATGAAGGTAAAACTGAAGTGCTCGAGCTAAAAATGGAGGTTGTTAGCATAGAAGGTTTGTCTGGCCACTCTGACAGAAGGCAACTGCTTGCATATGTTAATAATTTGCCTGTTAAGCCAAGAAAAATAATTTTGGTGCACGGAGATTACAGAAAAATGATAAGCTTGCAAGCCGCTTACCAAAAACTTTTTGGAATAGAAACTTACAGGCCAATAAATCTTGAAAGCATAAGAGTTGTTTAGAAAGGATAGGAAAGAGCAAGAGTAAATCTGAAAACTTCAAACATGTCTTGGTTGTAGGTTATAATGTAATCCTGAAAAACTCCATACTTCAAATAAGTTGGTATTTGCTCTTTTTTGTTGCTTGCCCAAATGATTAAAGCTTTAACTAAGTTAGCTTCAGCGTCATCTAATCCGTTTTTGAAAATGTTGAATGTCCAGGCTACTCTTTCTTGATTTCTCTCGTCTACTATAACTACAGGATATTCATGCGTTTGGTTTTTTGCAACAATTAAAATTCTTGTTTCATCATTATCGCTAGGTTGCATGAAAGCAAAACTATTTGGTAAGTAATTTTGGTATGAGAAATTTCTGTAGCTCAGTGTAACGAAGGTTTTGTTATAGCCAATATAGTTTAAGAACATGGTTTGAGATTCTATAGAGAAAAGGCTACCTAGGGTTGTGTTTGCATCCAGGTCACCATTTCCGTCAGAATCATAATAAACAAACGTTGAATTACAGATTAAAAATCTATGAGACCTAGAATAAAAGTCCAGAAAGAATTCTCTAGTTTCTGGATCACAGCCAGCTAGAGAAAAGGATGGTGTAGTGTTAAAGAATAAAGGCAAGTAAACCAGATACTTATAAGCTTTGTAAGATTCGTAGCTAACATTTTTTGGTTTTATGATTGTTAGGTTAAGGTTGTTGTTTGCAATAGTTCCTGAATAGTTAAAATTAAAGATTAATTTGTGTGTTTCATCTGGCTCTTGAATAATATCACTGAATTCAACTATACCATTTCCAGATGAAAGATATCTTTGCAATTCCTTTCTATAGGGCGTTAAATTTTTGTATCCTATAATAACCAAAACGTCTGAAGACGGAATTTTGTCCAGATTTGTTTGGACAAAATTCAGAGTTACTGTTCGATTGTTGAAAAATAAAGTTTGTGTTTTGGAGAGTTCATTTATTTGAGCCTCGCTACAATTGCATGCTACTATTATCGTTTTTTTCAAAGCTCCTTGTGTGGAGCTGGCTGGAAGTAATGTAAAATTCTCATACTTAAGGTAAGAAAGAATATAGTTTTCCAGAGATATTTTGTCAAAAGCATAATGATAGCTAAGATTTTTCGCTTCAAGGGTCGAAAGAATATCCCTAGCAAAAATAACTAGCTTGGCTTGCTCCCAATAATTCTCAAAACTGAGATCTGGTAGAATATATGAAATGGCTATGAATAAAATTACGCTGGCTGTAATCAGTTCTAGTACGGAAACTATGCCCTTCATTCAATCACCTACTGAAACTATGAGCGTTGCTTCTGTATTATTAACTATTACAAATCTTGTTAAGCTAGCTTTTTCCCTTAACTTGCCAAGACAGCTCAGATACAGTATTTTTTTATCAGAAGAAAAAATTGTTAAAGAAAAATTGTAATTAGAGGCTAGAAGGTTTTTAACAAGAGAGTAATTGGACTGACATGTCTGATTTAACTGTGTTATTTTCTCTATAGATAGATAGTTTGACATATTATAGTTTTCGTCCATTAACCCAATGTAAATTATTTGTGAAGCTGGTAAGGTTTGCCAATTTGCAGGCTTGCCTGGTGTTGCAACTAGCAATTGGGAAATTCTGTAAGCTTCTGTGTTGAAGATTTGAAGCTCTTCGGCTTGTGAAAAATATATGTGATAAGGCAAAAGTTGTATGAATAAATAAGATATTAGGATTATGAAAACTCCCAGAGCTAGATAAAAGTCATAGCTGATTTGGGATTTATAGTAAGACACCCAACCTCACCATAACACTAAACGTTGCTATAGTTATGCCCAACATAATTGTGCTATGCTTTAAGCCAGCTATGTAAGAGTTTTCTGTTATCTGACCCACAACCAAACCTGCAAAGAAAGCCTGTATGACAGCCATGTAAAAGAATAAGGATAAATAGTAGGATGAGGGGGAGGCAGGATCTACAGAGAATAGGTTTGATGAGGTTGATTCATAAAGAGAGCAGATGTAGCAACTTAAGTCTACACAGGTATTACATGGATTCTGTATTCCTAGTTCTGGAACCTCTACTAACGTTGAGAGAAACATGGGCATGATAAGCCTGTTTATGCTTACTATGATTACTATAAAAATCAGAGTTATTGCATAGATTACTAAAACATATTGGTTTATGATACTTCTCTTCTCCTTTTCCGCTTCTTCAAGCATCCTTAGATTGTTTACAACAGAGTCTAGAGTAGAAACTAGATCTCCGCCAAGCAGGTAAGCTTCTTTGATTATTTCAACGCTTCCCGCAATTCTTCTAGATTTTACTTTTTTGGCAAACTCTGTTAAAACTTTTTCTACCGGTATCCCCCAGCTAATTTTGTTGGCCATGCTTTCTACTTCTTTGGAAAGTCTTCCATAATTTATCTTCTTTAGGTTGTATATTGCTTCCGACAAAGACATGCCAGACCTTATGTTTTCTTGCAAGTCCCTAACAAAAACTGGAAACTTTTCTTCCATTTCTCTTATTTCTTTATGAGCTTGGTATCTGAGAAAAACCGCAACTATAAAAAGCTCTACGCTGGCAAACAATATCATATTGCCTAAAACTCCTACATCAGAACTTAAATAACCAAAGAAAATCATTATGCTGGCTAATAAAATTGCTATTAATATTATTTGCGTGTTTTTGCTTATTTTCATCATTCTCCCTTCGGCGTGCTAGCTTTTACTAAATATAAAAATGCCAAAGATACTGCTGGAAGGAAAACAAACATAAGGATGAACTGGAATATAACTATATCAGTTATGACGCCTCCTATAATTGAGATTATGGATGTTAATATGGTAAAGAATATTGCTCCTAAAACTATTGCTGTCAGATAAATTTCTATGTAAATGGTTAGGTTTTTAGAAAATTCATAAAGTTCACGTCTGTAATCATCCATCAAACTTCTTGATTTTTGCTCCAAAAATTCTCCTAGGTCTGCACCACTTTTCAAAACACTAAGTATACCAACCAGAACATCTGATAACTGCTTAGATGGTGAGCGCTTTATAGCATTTTCCAATGCAGTATTTATATCCAAACCAAAAAATTCTATATCATTAATGATATCTTCAAATTCCTCGACTATTTCTTCGTACCTTCCGAACTTTGTAAAAATTTTTATGCCTTCGACAAAAGAAATTCTGCTCTTCATTATGGCTGATAGGTAAAGCATGGCAAAAGGTAATGATTGATTTATCTTTCTAGATCTCATAGAAACCAGTATTTTTGGATAGTTCAGAAAAAAGAAAAATATTAGAACGGCAAAAACAATGCTAGTAGTTATAGAAAAAATGAAAGAGAACAAAAAAGTAGCAAAAAACAATCCATAGAAAAATGAGAAAACCGGTAAGCTGAGCAAGAATGCTACGAAAGATACGAAAATCGCTATGCTCAAATATTCAGAAGGTGAATACCTTAATTTGCTCTTAACTAAATCATCCTTTATTTCTGGAAATAGCTTTATCAGAGGCTCGGTATACGCACTAAACATTTTAAATGCAATGCTTTTTATCATTTCAACTACCTCTTATAGCTGCCAACAGCCTAGATGGGTAAGCGTAATACATTTTGAAGACTTTGTAAACATCTCTGTAGTCTGTTATGTTTTTGTCTTTCATCCACTTTAGTATCATAACCCTTCTTTTAAACTCTTCCATTATTTCCTCTTTGCTTAGACCAAAGTCTTCCGCTATTTTTTCCAGAACATGGCTTTTGGATATTATGTTGAAGGTATCCTGGCTTGCGTCCCATTTGAAAAGTAAATTAAATGTTGGTTCTTCTTTTTCTTTGTCATAGCCTGTAATCTCTAGCACTTCTCTAACCTTTCTTACAAATTTATTTCTATACAAGGTTCTGGAAACAAATACAACGCAATCAAGAGCTTCTATCAAGCTAGGTGGTAGAGATATTGGTGGTGTGGTAAGCCTGTCTATAAGCCTGTATAAATTTTCAGCATGTATGGTAGCTAGGGATGGATGGCCAGTAGCCATCTGCTGGAAAAGTATGTAAGCCTCTTTACCCCTAACTTCTCCAAGAATTATATAGTCAGGTCTTTGTCTGAAGCTTGCCTTCAACAAATCAAATAAATCTATCTCTCCTTTTTTGCCAGAAGATATTGGCGTCCTTGCTACCATTGGGACCCAGTGTGTATGGGGTAGTTGTAGTTCAGCTGTATCTTCTATAGACACAATTTTTCTGTCCGGTCTTATGAATAAAGATAGTACATTCAACAAAGTGGTTTTGCCTGATGCTGTACCTCCAGCAATCAAAACGTTTCTTCCATAATCAACTATAAGCCATAGATAAGCCAAAACCTTTTCATCAAGCGTTCTGTACTTCAATAAATGTATTGGCGTTAAAGGTGTTTTAGTAAACTTTCTTATGGTAAAATTGCTCCCTTTTCTAGCAATATCTGTTGCTAACGTGGCTTGTAGTCTGCTACCATCTGGTAAAGTGCCATCAACAAGGGGCTCGGCAACAGATATGGATTTGCCGCATAATTGAGCAAGTCTAACCACAAAAGCATCAAGCTCATCCCTATCTTTAAATACAACATTGGTCTCCACTGTGCCTATCATTGGATTTCTGTGAAATACGTGAATTGGTATGTTGACGCCATCGCAGCTTATATCCTCTATTTCCTCATCCTGCATTAAAGGTTCTATTTTACCCAACCCTACAAAATCTCTAGTTATGTAATACATTAAGATATCTTTTTCTTCACTAGTTAAGTTGAATCCGAACTGCTTTATTATGTCGCTAGCCTCTTTCTTTAAATATTCTATTGCTTCTTCCCTCTTTATTTTTCTGAAATCTACGTTAAGCCTGGTTTCCAAAATTTCTTTAACTTTGTTCATAGCATAACTTATTTTTTTGTCTATAGCAGGTTCTATAACATTATAAACGTACTTCTGCTCCTCTTTATTCCAGATTATTTCTGCATAAGCAAAAACTTTCTCTCCTTTTTTGGGTTTTTTAGGTATGAGGGGATATTTTATCCTTAATTTTTGTATTGGTTTTGGCTCTGGAGGAGATACGACATCAATCATTTCTGGTAGCTCAATACCTTCAGCTTTTACAATTTTGATTTCTTTCTTTTTCTGCTGAGTGGGTTGTTGAACAAATGGGATAAAAATTTGCTGTGCTATTTGAGGTTGTTGAATCATAACTTCTTTTTTCTTTTCTGATAGTTTTTTGTAACCTTCTACAAATTTATTGAAAATTTTTTTGGCTTTCATGCAACAACTACCCTTAAATAATTTTGTATTTTATCAATACTAAAGATTTTGTTTTTTGCCACAGAGTAAATATTAGAAGAAATTGTATAGATTTTGTTCAGGTTGTTTATTTTATCGTTAACGCTTACAATTCTTAGGCTTTCACATACTAACTCGTTATTTACGCTAGAAAGTTTGTAAGCATTTCCAAGCATCTTTTCAGGCAAAGTTATAGATAAGTTAGCTACTTGGCAAATACTACAGGATTCAAAGTTAATTGCTTCGACAGCCAAATAATTACAAACTATTCTCATCGCATTTTCCTGGTTGGTTTTTCTAAAATTATTGGCATAAAAATCAAAAACGCCCGTAACAAGAGAAAAAACGCTTAACCCTATAACAAAGAACAATAAAAATTGTAGCACTAAAGCTTGGCTTTTCATGATAATAAAACTATAACCTCAGTTTCTATTAATTGTTGGGTTTGGAAAGTGTTGCCCCTGTTCAAAATTATTAAATTGCCAGAACTTTTAGAAGGTCCTCCAGGATTTCGTACTAGCTTTATCCTGTAAGTTTTGTCTGTTGCTTGGTCTACCAAATCTCTAAGATAAACCCTGTAGCTTATTTCATAACCATCTGTAACGTTTTTAGATTGGACGCAAACAACAGTAGCCCTATCTTTACCAACTATACCGCTTGCTGGTGGACAAGAGGCACCTGGCGTTAATGCAATCCAGCCTAAATCTGGTGCATAGGGCGTTGTTTTCGAGAAAAAGGAAAATTCTATGTAATTTTCGGTTTCGTTTAATCGCCAAACTCCCTTTGTTTCAAGTCTAAAAGTTTCCTCTCCTCCAAGATTGGCAACGTTTTCTATTTTAGAAGGTAAAGATAGTTCGCTTTGTTGATCAAAGAAACTTTTAACTTGATTTATTTGTGAAGAGTATTGTCTTTTTTCAATAAGCGGTCTGCCCCATAAATAAACAGCTGAAAATAAAGAAAGAGAAATGCCTACAATAATTAGAACTGCTATTATTTCGTTAACGGCTTTCATAAATTAAATTTATTTGATTTGCTTCTTTAAAATTGGGTAAATTGGTCTTCTTAAACTTTTTTCTATTGATTGAAGCAAGGATATGATGGTTCTGTTTGCTTCAAGAAGCTTTTTGTTTGTTTCTAAGACTTTATCTAGCTTGCTTTCTCCTTCTTGGGAAATTTCGCCCTCCTCGCTAGCAGCAGCCTTTATGTAATTTATAAGCTCTTGTATGTTTTTAATCAAATTTTCTATCTGTGGAACTAGTCTAGCAATCTCAAGCCTTAATGCATCATTAGACTTTGCAAGCTCGTCAACAATTTCCTGGTTTAATCTTATGACGCTAACCAATTCTTTGTAGAATTCTTTTGTTTCTTCATCTAGCTTTCTTTCAAGAATAGACAATTTATCTTCCAATCTTTTGAGTGGTGTTTTGGATACTATTTCATAATCTGTCATTAAATAATTTTTGGATTAGCATAAATAAAAATATGAAAAAGGAAAGGTCTGCGGGCGTTGTTATATTCAGGAAAGAAGGGAAGGTGTTGAAATTTTTGTTGCTTCACTATAAGTTCAAATCTGTATACTGGGATTTTCCTAAAGGTCATATAGAGCAAGGAGAAACAGAGCTGCAAGCTGCTAAAAGAGAAGTTTATGAGGAAACTGGTATAAGAGAATTAAACTTTTTACTTGGATTTAGAACTGAATCGAGGTATTTCTTCAGAAACAACAATCAGCTTGTTGAAAAAACTGTGGTTTATTTTCTGGCTCAGACCACGCAGAAAGAGGTTAAGATTTCTTATGAGCACATAGGCTATGGTTGGTTTAGTTATGAAGAAGCTATGAAATTGCTTAAGCCTGAGTCGCAAAAAGTTTTGAAGAAGGCAATGGAATTTTTAGTTAAAACGGGTTTGGTTTAAATTTCCTCACTTTCTCCTTTTTCTGAGCCACCTTTACTAACCTTGGTTGCTGCTATTACGTCATCTATGCGTAATATCATCTCTGCAGCTTCTGCAGCGCTCTTGATTGCTTGGGACTTTACTTTTAATGGTTCTACTATTCCTTTTTCTACTGCATCAACAATCTTGCCTTCAAAAACATCGACGCCTGCATTCTTATTGCCTTTGTCGTGTTCTGCTCTTAAGCTAACCAAGATGTCTATAGAATCAAGGCCAGCATTCTCTGCCAGGCTTCTAGGTATAATCTCCAGAGCGTCTGCAAAAGCCATTACAGCAAGCTGCTCCTTGCCTGGCAAGGATTCAGCAAATTCCCTAAGCTTTCTAGCTACCTCTACCTCTG
Source organism: Candidatus Aenigmatarchaeota archaeon (assembly GCA_015522145.1). Classification (GTDB taxonomy): domain Archaea; phylum Aenigmatarchaeota; class Aenigmatarchaeia; order CG10238-14; family WAMV01; genus WAMV01. Next base: position 77,420 of record WAMV01000007.1, read on the forward strand.
GAGCACCTGCACCAGGCACAACCTTGCCTAGCTCTAAGCTTGAGGCAACTGCACCTATTGCATCCTCTATAGCTCTGTCAACCTCATCAGTTACGTGCTCTGTTGAACCTCTTACCAAGATACTTACTGCTTTAGGATCTTTGCAACCCCTAACAAAAATTATTTCTTCACCAGCTATTCTTTTCTCCTCAACCAAAGCTGCATAGCCTAAAGCGTCTTGGCTCAAATCATCTAAGTTAGAAACGATTTTGGCGCCGGTTGCCTTTGCTAATGCTTCCATGTCGCTCTTCTTGACTCTTCTAGCTGCCAGTATGCCGTTTTTAGCAAGGTAATGCTGAGCTAAGTCATCAATTCCTTTTTGGCAGAAAACTACGTTTGCTCCAGACTTAACGATTTTGTTGACCATTTCCATTAGCATTTTTTCTTCTTGCTCTATGAATGCCTGCAACTGTTCTGGACTTGTTATTCTTATTTGAGCGTCTGTTTCAGTTTCCTTAACCTCTAAAGGTGTGTCTATAAGGGCTATTTTAGCATCTTTAACAGCTTTAGGCATGCCTGGATGAACAACTTCTTTATCAATAACTATGCCTTCAATAAGTTCAGTTTCTTCAGCAGAAGCACCGTGTTTTTTAACACGCTTTATGTCTTCTTTGTCTATGATAACTTTACCATTCTCTATTTTAGCAACTTTCCTTACTGCATCTACAACAATTTTTGCAAGCTTGTCAGATGCTCTTTCAGCTGATTTACCTGTCATTGCTGTCTTAGCTATTTTAATTAACATTTCTTCGTCTTCTAAACTGACTGGTATTGCCATCTCCTCCAGAACTTTCAAAGCTTCCTGCTTTGCCAAATTATAGCCATAGGTTATGACTGTTGGATGAATATCTTGATCTAGCAGTTCTTCAGCTTTCTTTAATAGTTCGCCTGCAATAACCACGCTAGTAGTTGTTCCATCTCCAACTTCCTCATTTTGAGTTTTAGCAACCTCAACAAGCATTTTTGCTGCTGGATGCTCAATTTCCATTTCTTCCAGAATAGTTACGCCATCGTTAGTTATAACAATGTCACCAACAGAATCTACAAGCATTTTGTCCATTCCTTTTGGACCAAGAGTAGTTCTTACAGCATCTGCTATAGCCTTAGCTGCAGCTATGTTGTTGCGCTGAGCATCTCTACCAATTTGTCTAAGCGTACCTTCTGGTAAAATTAAGATTGGTTGGCCTGACAATTGTGGTTGAATCTGTGCCATATTAATTGTATACGTACAAACACATTTAAATTTTTTACGCCTCTTCTTGCAATAAATTGTGCGGTCTTTGCTTATTCAAAAAATAGAATCGCATTTCAAAGAAATTTGCGAGTTTTTCTGCTTCCTTAATTCTATCTTTATTAAGTTTAAAAGCAACAACCTCTTTCATCTTAGAAATTAGTTGTATGGGCATGTTTATCAAAGCACTTACTTCATAGCCAAGTTCTTCAAGCATTCTGTAAAGCTCTAGCTCTTCTTTGCTTTTGGGCATTATTTTTTCAAACCTTGGCTTCATAACTTCTTCTTTTGTTAGGGTTTTGACAAGCTTCGTATTTAAGGCTTTTTCTATTTTTCTTGCTGTCTGTATTCTTGGCCTGATTTTTCCTGACTCTATTTCGTAAAGGCATTTCTTGCTTATTCCTGTTTTATAAGAAAGTTTGGCTAGAGAAATTTTCTTTTCTTGTCTAACCCTTTTCATTTTTTCGCAATCTAACTGGACTACATGAGCGCCTCTTACAGAATAGCTTAAAAATTCATTACGTCTTATCATCTTCTTGAATAAATTGAAGTGTAAAACAGCAACTTCGTGCCTATGATAAACCGATTTATCGCTTAACTCTTTCCTGTTATCTTTTTTGGCTACTATCAAAGGTTTTGCGTTTAAAAAATAGGAAAGTACTTTAATGTTGTTGGCTTGCCATTCTTTCAAAGCGTCTATGTTGAAAAGGGTTTTAATAATAAACTTTTCTTCTCCTTTTGTTGCCACATCAAAGCTACCAAAATAATCAAGAGTTTCATAGCCTTGCTTAGCTAAATAACTTAAAACTTTTCTCTTTAGCAAATTTTCTCTCATGACAAAAATTAAAAAGTAGAAGTTTAAAAAATCTTTATAGATTGGGCCGGTAGCTCAGCCTGGCAGAGCGGCGGTCTTATAAGGCTTCCGCTCGTACACGGAAGCGTAAAAACCGTAGGTCGTGGGTTCGAATCCCACCCGGCCCATAAAAGCTTTAGCTTAGAAACTATTATCCTTACAAGAGTCCTAAGATTAAGTTTAAAACAATCGTTATTTTTTTATTTTTTTAGAAACTTATTTTAGATTTGAGAATAATGGTTAACTTGAAAAGACTCGGATTTTCAACTATTATATACTTACCTTTTAAGGCCGAAGGGGCCATAAAAAAATTAGTTGATCACGGAATATTTAGAATGGAAATCCTATACGAAATTCCTCAAACCCCAAATTCAAAAGACTTGTTAGAATTAAAAAAAGAATATGATCTAAAATTTTCAGTCCATGCTCCATTTTATGATATAAATCCTGCTTCTCTAGTAAAGGAAATTAGAGATGTATATAAA
>WAMV01000008.1 GCA_015522145.1 Candidatus Aenigmatarchaeota archaeon
GTTAAAAAAACTGCAGAAATATTGAGAGTTCAAGAAGAAGATTTACCTAGAGTGCTAGAGAGATTCCTAAAAGAAATAGAAGAAATGAAAAGAAATTAAAACAACTCTAAATCCCTTTTTTCTCTTCCTAAAACTAAGTAGCTCTTGTAATTTAATTTATTTTTATTTAAACTTTGAAGGAGGGTTTTATAATCTTCTATACTATCAATCGATAAAAATGCTATTGTTATATTTCTGTTTCCCTTTTGGCCCAAATAAGCCCTAAGAATTTTATTTTGTTCGTAAAGCCCTCTTAAAAGAGCTTTTTGAAACCCTTCTAATATTAACAATACAGTATTTTTCTCGTAGGATAAAGGATATGCATAAGTTCCACAATACACCCCCATTTTTTTGAGGTGATTGTCATTATGATATTTTACTTTTTGCATATTCGAATTTATGTTTAAAGATATATCTGTAAACGATGTAAATGGATTCCTATATATTTGTTTAATTATTTCCTTACAGACACCATCCAAAATTAAACACGTTTTTCCTTCTATAACTTGGACATCATCATTATAGAATTTTAAATCATATAAAACACTGTCTTTTTTATTTAATCTTCTTTTGGGCTTAACTGAAATAAGAAAGGATTTGTTGTCATTTAACTCATATCTTTCAACATAATTCTTAAGATAATTTTTGCTCGAGATAAGACTAAATGTTTTAACGTAACCTATTTTGTTGAAATTTATTATCGGTTCGACAACAATATCCCTATTGAGCCTATACCTTACTGTACTTTCTGGTATGTTTGTTAGCTTAGAAATATCCATAATACGTATAGGTAGTTGTATATCGTATAGGGCTCTAATTATTTTTTTCGTTTTGTTATCTATCACAAATTAGAAAATGTAAGAAATTTTTAAATTGGTTTTGGTATAATCATCAGCCCTTCTTTCTTATCACCTATTTCTATTGCTTTTCCTTCCAACCAAAGCTTTGCTGTCAAAGCACAAGTTATGGCATCCAGCTCATCATGGGTAAGCTTCCTTTTAGGCAATCTCAAAAATCTTTCTAAACCCCTCCTTAATTCATTTACGCTCTTGGTTTTTCTAGGAATTTTCAAAATGTCCTGTGTTGCCCCTGGAAAAACCTCTATAACTTTATACCCTCTTTTTTCAAAATACTTTTTAAGCTTCAAACCTCTTTCTGTCAATTTTCTCATTGGTCCAAGAGTTATAGGAAAAAACTTTATACCCAAATTTCTTAGCTCTAGATCACATACTCTAAAATGGGGACCTATCTCATGAATGTTTTCCCGACCCTTAGGCAAGCTTAAAGGAGCGTCTATAGCTATTATTTTTGGTTTGATTAATTCGACAAAAGAAATTATCTCTCTGTTCTTTTTTGCTCTAAGACATATAACAAAATCCTTGTAAAGATAACATAAACCTGTTGTTTGTTTTTCGCTTCCAGCCAAATCTATACCAACAATCATAACTTCCTAAGTACACAATACTCAGTTGGTCTTATTAAATTTACACATACCAAATCTATTATATCGTCCAAAGTAACATTAGGCACAGAAACCTCACCATTCAAGCTTATTACAGTTACTTTATTTGCTTCAATTGTAGAATTGAAAGCAAAAACAACAACATCATTTCCAAATGCTCCATTAAATACAACTCTCTTAAATTCAGGATAGTATTTATCCTGATATCCTATTTCATATATTACAACTGTCTTACCTTTGTTTAAAAGATAAAATATCTGTGTTTGTGTGGCGTTTTTACCTTCAACAATTAATTTGTTTATCTCTTGTGTTTGGGGTGTGAATGTAAATCCCTGCAAAAAACTAAAGGATATACTGGACAAAAACATTAGAACAAGTAAAATTAAACCCGCTACTTTTCTTTCCATAGTTATATATTTCTTCAATTTAATTTTTAATTTAACATGGTTCTGGAAAAAATAATTTCTGTTAGAGAATCAGTTAAAAACCCTCTTTACGCTATGGCAGCAAGCAGCATAATAACCCTTATTTCTGTTGTGGTTGCTTTCATAGTTTTTCCTGAACAAGTTGGTTTGTTTTCAACATTATTCATAACAATAGCTTTAGCTCCGTTTACCGTAAACTTATTTTCTTATGAAGAGGCTAGAGAAGAAGAATTGATTGCTAGAAAAAAAGAACAGAATTTATTAAAAAGGAATTGGGAAGCTATTAGCGTACTTGCTTCTTTGTTTGTTGGTATGGTTTTGATTATGACTACCATGTTTATGGTTTTACCTGAAAAGATTGTGTACAAGATTTTTCAAGAACAACTGGAAGAGTTGAGAAGAATAAGAGGTTCCTTTGCCACGTTAGATGTATTTGAAAAAATATTTTTGAATAACGTATCTGTTGCTTTATTAGCATACTTATTTTCGTTTTTGTTTGGTGCTGGGGCGATTTTTATTTTTGCGTGGAATGCATCAGTGTTATCAGCAGCCATAGGCTTGACAGCTAAAAGTTTAGGAGGAATCTATCATCTGCCTGTGGCTGTGGCTATATTTTTACCTCATGGAATATTAGAGTTTCTAGCTTATTTTATAGCAGGCCTAGCAGGTGGGCTTATATCCGCAGCTCTTACAAGAAAGAAAAGCAGATTCTTTTATATGATTTTAAGGGATAGTTTGAAGCTACTTGTTATAAGTGTGATTATATTATTTTTTGCTGCCTGGGTAGAGATTCTAAATTTAGGATTACTTCAATAAAATTGCCGGCTTCATAACATTGCTTACTTTAGCTTTTTCCTCTTTTGAAACATCAGCATCCTCGACTATGATATTAGCTTTATATCTCTTAGCTAAATAATGTCTAGCTAAATTTAAAATTTCTAGAATTTTTTGCTTCTCAACATCAACAAATTCCTTTGTTTTAGCTAAATATTGTGCAACTTCCTTCTTTGTCAGTTTGTATTTCTTGGAGATTCTATCAACAACATAAGACTTTTTCTTTCCCTTAAACATGAGCTTATTAGCTTCAAACTTCCAGTCTTGGGCAACTATAATCTTTATTTCTTTTGGTTGCTTAATTTTGGTAATTTTCATTATGTTGGCTAAATCTTCTCTTAAAGTTTCGATAAATTCTATGTAAGTGGTTAGCTCTTTGCTTATTTTATGTTTATCTGGCTTTGGCCAACCTATATGGATGCAAAGCTTTTTACTACCTAACATTTTGTTTACCTCATCAGAAAAGTTTGGAAATATCGGCCACATAAGAATAGAAAGTTTTGAAATGTATTCCTTCAAAACCTTATGATTTAGCTCTGAAGCCTTTTCATGAAAATCTAAGTAAAGTTTTAGGTTGTTTATTAACTCATTTATGTGTCTGAAAGCTGTTCTAAACTTCAGCTCTTCATAAGCTTTTTCTAAACTCTCTATTTTAGAATTAATCAAGCTCAACATATAGCTATCTAAGATGTTTGTTTTTGTTCTTTTAGCCTTTTTTAGTTGTTGGGCTGCATCATAAACTATTCCCAGCTTACTTACTAACATTTTGATGTTTCCTTCTTGCCAATTAGCATCATCCAGATTCTCAGCTGAAATTATTATATTGGCTCTAACCAAATCAGAGCCATATCTATCTAGTAGAGTCTGTAAAGGGATTACATTACCTTTACTTTTGCTCATCTTCTGGCCTTCTACATTAACAAAACCATTAACGCTTATAGCTTTTGGCCAATATTTGCTTTGATGCCAGATTGCTATGTGGTTGAATAGGTAGAACACAAGATGATTCTGCAGCAAATCCTTACCAGAGTTACGTAAATCTACAGGATAAAAATACTCGAACTCTTCTTTCATTTTTCTGAGTAAAGATTCCTTAACACCAGTTTTTTCAGAAACTTCCTTTATGTCTCCCTTTCCTAAAAAGACAAAATCAAAGAATTCTTGTTTTAGGTTTTCAGGCTTTATTTTACCTTCATTAACATATTTGGCTATAATATAAAAGCTTGGGTATATCGTAGAATCGCTCAAAGCCTCTATTACCCAATGTCGATCCCATGGCAGTTTTGTACCTAGACCAGTTCTTCTAGCACATGGTTTTGGTTTCATGTTTTCTATTGTTTTTATGTATTGACTTCGAGCTTCTTCTGGATAGATTTTCATTTTGTTAGCCCAATTCAAAGCTTTCTTTTTCCATTCTTCGTTTCCATAATCTATGAACCACTGGCCACGCAAAATTTTAACGATGTTTGGGGTTTTACACCTGCATATTACCGTACCTGAAAGTTCCCACATCTCATCTACTATGGCTTGGTGTTTGAATTGCTCTATTATTTTATCCTTCACCTGCTCTATTTTCTTGCCTTTTAGCTTTCCAAACATTTCTTTGAGCTTGCCCTCATAGTATTCTTTCTTATAAAGTTCCTCAGTAGCCTTATCTAACTTTTCTTTTTCGTCTTGTGAGCTTATTTGCATTTTTTCTACAATTTCTTTGGCAGGAATTTTACCATAACCTGGAACCTCAAAAAGTTGTATGGGGGTTAGCTTGCTGACTATGTTTTTGTAAAACTCGTCTTTTTCTAATTCTTTCAGAGCTACGTAGTCATAAGGCGCGTGTGCAGGAACGGACATAACTACGCCGGTAGCTACGTTAGCAGACACAAACCTTGCTGGCAATATGGGCACTTCTTTATTTGTTACTGGGTTTATTGCATGCTTACCAAGTATATCCTGCAAGTTAGCCTGTTCTAGAATCTCTATACGCTTAAGCTGATGCTTAAGCTTCTCTATTGCCGGTTTTGCCAGCAACCAAACTTCTCTACCCACTCTTACCCAATAATATTCTTCTCTTGGATTAACCCATACGTTAGTTACACCATAAACAGTTTCTGGCCTTAAGGTTGCGCACGGCAGAATTTTGTCTTCGAGCTTGAATTTTATTATTGTGAATTTTATTGGCTCTTCTCCTTCTCCAACCAATCTTGCATGATCTCCTGTAGGGCTTTTACAATGTGGACACCAAACAACTGGATAATTTGCTTTTTTTATGTAGCCTTTTTCTTTTAGTCTCCAGAACTGCCATTCTACAAATTTTTTGTAAGCTTCATCTATAGTTATGAAAGTTCTGCGCCAATCTACGCTATAATTAGCTTGTTTTAGAACTTCCATCCACTTTCTTTGCCAAAATCTAGCTATTTGCTCTGGGCCTTTTTTAAACTCTTCCAAATCTTTTTTAGTTGCACCAAAATCTATGAAGGTTTGTATTTGCTGTTTGTCACCTTTTAAAAATCTTTCATAGGCTCCAAAAATTGGTTCACCTGTAGCATGGAAGCCCTGAGCAAACAAAACGTTGTAGCCTTGCAAGCGTTTAAACCTTGCATAACTATCAGTACGGAAAAAGCTGAAGCTATGCCCTATATGTGGGGCTCCGTTCACATAGGGGTATGGGAACGTAACGAAAAATTTTTGCTTTTTTGAAGGTTCGACTTCAAAAATTTTGTTTTTTAGATAATATTTTGTCCATTTTTTATCTAAAAGTTTTAGTTTTTCTAGCATAGACATTTTAATTTTTTAATTTGTTTTGAAAACATAAATTGTTAGCTAGAAATTTAAATAAATGCTAACGTTTTTAATTTTTGATTAGGCCCCCGTAGCTCAGCCTGGATAGAGCGGCGGCCTTCTATGCTTAGCATAGAAGGTTTGATAGTAAGATGAAAGCGAAGAAAGCCGTAGGTCGTGGGTTCGAATCCCACCGGGGGCAATATATAAAACAACTATAATTCCAATCGAGAAAACGCATAGGCGGCTTTAGAAATATATTGAGAAGCTTTATTCTCGTCAAAATGACCCCTAGTTCTAAGTTTTCCTTGGGCATCTATAGAGAATCCTTTAGTTCCAATTTTTTGAGCTAATATTTTTACTCTTTCTTCAACATTTTGTGGTGAAAACCCACCAGCAAATCCAATTAAAGAGTTTGAATTTTCTCTAATTATTTTATAGACGTCAATTACATCATCTATTTCGAATTCTATACCCCTTCCTCTAGATGTGTCTATCAAAACATGCTCTACTTCGTATTGTTTAATCTTTTCTTCTAATCTTTCAAAGTCAGAGATTTGAAGTATTATCTCCAATTGAGGATACTTCTTTTTAATTTTACGTATTTCATAGTCATCTGGCCAAGATATGTTTATTTGAACACCAATTCTAAAGGCTGGTTTGACAGTGTCATACTCTTCATAAATTTCAAAAAGAAGCTCCTTAATTTGCTCAGAAAGTGGTTTAGTTACAATGTGGCTTACTTTTTCTCTTATTTCTGGCCTAACTTTATCAAGGGATTTTGTGAAATAATGAAACGTTAAAAAAAGTTTTTCATAATTAATATCAACAGTTTTTCTAAATACATCTAACATTTCCTGTTTCGTCAGAGTTAGTGGGTTTGTCTTTAAGTTAGCAATAGATTTGTAAGACACTATGCAACCCAACATTAAATCATGAGAATAGAGAGTTTCTGGAAAGTATTTGTATATTTCTAAATTATTAGATCTTTCGATACCGGTAACACCTATATATGGT
>WAMV01000009.1 GCA_015522145.1 Candidatus Aenigmatarchaeota archaeon
TATTGTTGGGTAGAGTGGCAGAAGAAATGTTTTTCAAAATTAAAGAAGTTAAACACAAAAAACTGAAGCATGGAGAAGTTTTTAATTTAAATGGGACAAAAGTTATTTTTTCTCAATTTCCATCAGCAATTAACGCCGATAGGTTGATTAGTGAGGGAGGTATAGAAAAAATTATAGAAGTAGTTAAAAAGTGCTAATGGACCGGCCGGGACTCGAACCCGGAGCCTCCGCCTTGCCGAGGCGGCGCTCTACCATTGAGCTACCGGCCCCTATAGAAAAATTAAACAAAATTTTAATTTTATTTTTTTCTGGCCCATTTTTGCCTTTTGCCCTTAGGACCACGTCTCTTGAAATGAACCTCGCACTTCCTAGAGCAAAAGTAAAGAACTTCGCCACTATTCTTTACAAACATCTTGCCTGTACCTGGCTTTAATTCATTACCACACCAAGAACAAGAAGGCATTATCTAGCCTCCAACCTTTGGGCAACTTCCATTTCAGTTTCTTTTAGCATTAAAATATCCTTAACTCTAACAGGCCCAATAACATTTCTTATCAATATTTTGCCCTTATCAGGCCCATCCAAAACTTTGCACCTTACTTGAGTAACCCCTCTAACTCCAGTCCTGCCTAAAATTTCCAAAACTTCAGCAGGCCACGCGTCTGTCATGCTTTCACTTTAGTTTGCTGACCTCGTTAACTATTTCCTCTATTAGGCTTTTTGCTTCTCCTGGCTCTATTACTGCTACGCTTGCTGCAGCAACCTCTATGCCAGCAGCTCTTCCAAGCTCAAGCTTGCTTGGTACGTAAACGTAAGGTACGTTTTTTTCTTCGCAAAGCGGAGGCAAGTGCATTACTATTTCTTCTGGGTCAACATCCTCAGCAATAACCACTAGCTTTGCTAAGCCTCTTTCTACAGCTTTTGTAGTTTCGTTTGTACCTCTTTTAACCTTGCCTGTTTGGTTTGCTATTTCCACAGCTCTTAAAACCTTTTCCGCAAGCTCTTTAGGCACATTAAATTTTACGTAGCTCTTCATCATCTTCACCTCATCATTCAATAAAAATTAACTAACAAACATTCTATTTAAATTTATTTGTGCGCAAAGTAAAACAACATTTCCTTCTTATTATCTAATCTTGCAAAGCCCACACGTAAGAATTGCACTATGCTGCCAACTTTTAGCTTTTTTACAGCAGGCTCAGCTAAAGCCTTAACTTCTTGGCCATTTGGCATTATTATTTTTATTTTTACGTTGGGCTCACTAACCCAATGGATTTTTGGTAACTCGTGCTTTAACTCTTTGCTTATAACTTCAGCCTGCTTACCAAGCTTTACGTTGGCAAGCTCCATTAGCCTTACTTTCTTGCCTTCAAAATTTTCTAAATCGCCTTTCTCAACATAAATCGCATTGCTATTAACTTTAATTCTTCTCTTTCCCCTTCTTTTGAAATCAGGATGATAGTAAGCTTCAGCGTATTTTGCACTTAAGCCTTTAACTTTTATTTTCACAGGCTCAAGCACAGCAAAATATCTGTTAGCGATTTTATCCACAATCTTCCTGTTTTCTTTGTAAAGAATTTCTGCAGGCAATTCTACATCTGCCAAACTTAAGCCCATTTTCTTAACAAAATTTCTTATGGCTTCTGGCATTATGCCGCGCTTCCTTAAGCTTAGCAAGCTCCAAGTGCGAGGATCGTGCCAGCCCATAAGCTTACCTTGCTTAATTTCTTTTCTTGCCTGGCTTTTGCTAAGCTTAGCTTCTTTTATGCTAAGTATGCCAAAGTGCACAAAAACAGGATTATACTTTAAGCCAAGTTTTTCCCAGATGTATTTTTCCATCATATCCTCTATTACCAAATCCTTACCCCTGATTATGTGTGTTATTCCGAGCAAATAATCATCAACAGCCCAGCTAAACTCTAGCATTGGCCAAACCTTATACTTATTTCCAACTCTAGGATGCTTCCTGTGGCTTATTCTTGCTAGAACTCTATCGCGAAAAGCAGGATTTGGATGCTTCATATCAGTTTTCAACCTTAACACAGCTTCTTTTTCTTTATAATAGCCTCTTAGCATTCTTTCCCACTTAACCAAATTCTCTTCCACGCTTTGCTCTCTGTGCTCGCAAGCAATTCCATACTTACGATTATAGCGTAAAGTTTCTTCATCACAATTACAAACATAAGCTAAACCAGCTTTAATTAGCTTTTCTGCCCATTTGTAGAAAATTTCCATTCTGTCAGACTTGTAAATTATTTTGTTTATTTTAACTTTCAACCATTTCAAATCTTCCAAAATCATTTTGTAAGCTTCCTTATCAGGATACTTCTCCTCACTTCCTATTGTGTCATCAAAAACCAAGTAAAGTTTGCCTTTGTAACGTTTAGCGTATTCATCATTTAACAAAACCATTCTTGCATTTCCTATATGCAAAGGCCCACTTGGAAATGGAGCGAGCCTTAACTTAACTTTTCCTTTCTTAGCTTTTGGCAAGGCAGGAAGTCTTTCAACATATTTTTGCTTTTTCCTTTTCAATTTTTCCTTTTTGATTATCTTTTCGATTTCTTCCAAGCTTAGCTTGTTTACTTCTTCCACAGCTTTTTTAGCTTCTTCCACAACTTCAGCTATTTTAGCTTTAAATTCTGGTTTTTCAGCAACTATTTTGCCTATAACAGCATTTAGGTTTGCTTTGCCACCATGCTCATAAGCATTAAGCAAAGCGTGCTTTCTAGCAAGCTTTTTAAGCTCTTTGAGCATAATTAAACCACCTCTTTTATTTTTATAATTTTTGGGTTGAAATAATTATTAGGTGATATTCTAATGGCTGCATTGAGGCGCAGGTTAGAGAGTTTGCTTTTCTATTCTAAACCATTGCATCTTATCCTTTGTTTGCATAATGGCCCTAAATACGTTACAAAAATAGCAAAAGAAATAGACACCACTTATTCCCATACAGTTAAGCTTTTAGAAAAATTAAAAAGAATGGGTTTGGTTGAGTTTGAAAAGAAAGGCAGAATAAAGATTGTTAGGCTAAGTCCCCTTGGCGAAAAAGTTGCTCATGAGCTTGGAAAATTTTTATCTAGGCTTGATGAGGTTTAAGAGCAATGAGTAGGGCAGAAGTGTTGATTAGGACTGCTAAGCCTGTAGACTATTTACCTAATGCGGCAGACATTTATTACACAGATCTTTATGGCTTGAACGCAAAAGCAAAAGTTCGGAACTTGTATTTTGATGACATAGTACTTTTGGAGTCTGTTTATGACAGCCAAATAAAAATAGCTGAATATGTTAGGATTCTCATAGATAATAGAGTTCAATATCCTACTCTAGCTCAAATAAGAGAACCAAAGGTTCTTAAGCAGAAATTGGTTTTACTTGTAAACAGCAGGAGGTTAGAAGACATCGTATATTACATAATAGATGAAAACTTGACACATCCGTTTTTTGAAGAAATATTTCACAAATTTTCTAAAGATCCTTATGAAATTATCTTTGAAGTTTTTTATAGTATCAAGGATGGAGAGATAGCAGTACCTTCCCATTGGAGAAATATGTATGGTATAACTGAAGATACTATTATATCTTTAACTCCCTACCCTACTAGAGTTAAATTTCCTAAGCTAGGAATTTATTAAACCAAGTGTTAAATTGTTCTCCCCAACTTTGTACCATTCCCTAAGCTGATCTTCTGTGTAAAGCTCATATTCCCTAGCAAGATACCTTGCATGACCCACAAGCCTATCTACTATAGGCCCAGGCACGCCTGCAGCTATTAGCTGAGTTTTGAAAAATTTCCTCAAGCTATGTAAATGTATCCTGTACCTTTTGCCTTCTTTCTTGGTTATTTTTTTCAACACTCTTATTACCATGAACTGCAAATTCTGATAAGTCATTTTGCTACCATCTTTAGCAACAAAAACGTATGAGTTTTCGTTTATTTCATGTCCCATGAGCTTACGTTTTTCCAAATAATTTTTTAGCAATTGACTTGCTTCCCTAGATATGAAAGTTATTCTTGATTTTCTTTCTTTAGCTGTAATGCCAGAAACCTTTACCTTGTTGGGTTCTTTACTAAAATCAATGTCCTTAAGCTTTAGTTCAAGCAATTCGCTTGCCCTTAAGCCTGAGGAAGCTAAAAACGTTACTATTGCTTTAGTTCTTAAAGGAGCGTCTTGCAATGCTTGCCTAAGCTCTTCTTTGCTAGGTATGAAGTCTTCATGTATGTTATAAACTTTTATAGGTATGTTTTTGGAAATGTTAATACCATTAGCTATAAACAATTTTTTGACTGAAGAACCCCAAGCAGCAATTGTTTTTGGGGCAAGATTTTTGCTAGCCAGCTTTAGCACAAATTCTTTGTAAACTTGGTTAGCATCCTTTTTACCAAGCTTAATTTCTTCCACAAGTTCATCCAGATTTTCTATTCCCATTTCCTCGCAAAATCTTTTAAGCCCTTTCAAATAAGTTAGCTCTGTGTTTTTACTTCTTGTTAAAAGCTTAAGCTCAGCTAAAGCATTCTTAACAGATTGAAATTCCCTAAGCTTAGAAATTTCCATCTAATTAAAAATTTCTTTGCTAATTTAAATCGCTTCCCTAAGTTTTTTAGCAAGCAACAAAGGTGGCTGCATTCCTTCTATTTGCACCTTCTCATTTATTACAGTTTTTGGCACAGCAAAAACGTTCCACTTCTCAGCTAAACTTTGATACTCTAGAGCATCAACCATGTTTGCTACTATATTATTATTTACGAAAGCAAATTGATGGAAAGCTTTAACTACTAATGGACAATAAGGGCAGGTAGGAGTTGTAAAAACTAAAACTTCAGCTTTTTTGTCAACTTTGGCAATTTCTTTAGCAATGCTTAGCTCAAGCTCTACGCTACCATTACTTATGCTAATTATATCGTCTAGCAAAACTGCAAACTCAAAGCCCGATGGAATGCCCAAAAATCTTATGTTTGGCTTAGCCTCAAACGTTATGGTTGGAGCATACTTTATGCCAAGCCTTTTTGCTAATTCAGATTTGTAATCATGAACCTCATAACTAACATTAGGATTTAACTGCGACAAAACGTTAAGCAATTCTTTAATTTCTTTGCAGAGTTGGCATTCAGGCGTATTGCCGTCAAAGAACAAAATCTTAACAGGATTTTGCACAGCTCTTAACCTTCTTCTTATTTCTTCCATGTCTTTCTGGGAAATTTGCATACTTATTCTTTTTACTCATTATCATTTAAAAAGCCTTTTCCTATTTTTATTAAAAGGTGATTTAATGAAAAAAGCACTTGCTTTGCTACTTCCTTTAATTCTGGCTGGTTGCGTTCAACAAGCTAGCTTAACAGGTCTGCCAGTTTATCCAGGCTCACAACAACAAACAGTAAATCCAATAATAGTGCAAGCCCTAAATTTGCAAAAATACGAGATAGCTGCTTACTCTAGTGATGCAAGCGTTGATGAAATATTAAGCTGGTATAAAGGGCTTGCTGACTATGAAGTAGTTGAGGAGTACCCAGCAACTACCATTACTACACCAGAAGGCCAAATTTCCATGGCAGGAGTGCTTATGAAAAAAGGTGATGAAGGCTTAGCTGTTTGGGCAATAAATGCTGGGCAGGGTACAATTTACTATCTAGCTTCAGCACCATGGCAGGACTTCCAAAAAGAAACTGTAAGCGAGCCTGTTGAAGAGACGCAAGAGCCAGAAGTTACACAACCAGAACAAATATTGCCCCCTAGCGATATTGTTTCTGGCTTAGAGCCAGTGCAAAGATATCCAGGAAGCGTAATGCTAAGCCATGTTCAAACAAACATTACAGGTGCTTTAACTATACAAATAGACTACGGTACCCAAGACGCCCCAGAGCAAGTTTTTGATTGGTACGTTTCAAACCTTCCAAATGAGGGATGGCAGATAATAGAGCAAAGAGCGGGCAATGAATACGTAATCAACGCTTTGAAAGGAACAACTTACCTAAATGTTGTGATTAACCAGGCAGGCTACACACAAATACAGGTTAGCTATGTTGAGCAACCAGCCTAACCCCTTTTAATTTTTTAAAAAATTAAAAGAAGGGCGTGCGGCACTATGCGTATTTCTCTGCCAAATCGCCAAACACAGGGAATTTGTATTTTTCGCCTTGGTAAGCTTTAATCATTCCTAGTATCCAGAAGATGAAGCCTAGTATTGAAATAACTAGGCCTATTAGCCAAGCAAAAGGCAATGCAATTATTGCTGTAGCTGGTGCCATGAAGAAGCTAAAGCCTAGTAGCCATTGTATTACTGTTAGCGTTAGGAATGTTATTGTTGATTGCATGGCATGAAATCTTACGAACTTGCTTTTCTTCTCTATTAGCAGGAAGATTATTCCTGTTATGAAGCCAAGCAAGTAAGATAGTGCCGCCATTAAATTTTCATCAGATTTCTTTGCCATACATAGAAATTTCTTTATCGGCTTTAAAAAATTAAAAAAGAGGGAGCTGGTTTGTAGGTTTCTATGAGGTAAAAGTTTGTAGCTACTTCACACTCTTTTTGTTTGTCGATCAAGTATAGCTGATAAACTTTGTAATCCTGTTTGTCAAGAAATTTCCTTAGCTCTATGTCAGCATCTTCCTTTCTTTCCAGCAGGCGCATTAATTTGTTTTTTGCATATTCTCCTGTTTGCACGAAGTCTTTGGTTTCATAAACAAGCGTTTTTATCACATTATTTGCTAAAACTGAGCTAACATCTTTGGGTTTTTTATTTTCCACGAGACCCTACTTAATTTAGATTAATTTACGATTTAATGATTTCTCCACTTCACCAGAAAAATTAGAAAGCTATAAATACTAGCAAAACCTATTTCAATCACTGCGAGTTGAGGAGAAATGAAAATCAGCGATATTAGAGATGGTATGAATAACATTGAGCTTGTAGCAACTGTTTCTGAAAAAGACACGCCAAGGAGAATAAAAACAAAGT
This sequence comes from Candidatus Aenigmatarchaeota archaeon, assembly GCA_015522145.1. Classification (GTDB taxonomy): domain Archaea; phylum Aenigmatarchaeota; class Aenigmatarchaeia; order CG10238-14; family WAMV01; genus WAMV01. Next base: position 6,959 of record WAMV01000009.1, read on the forward strand.
TTGGCATGAAGCTAATAGGCCATGCCATACTGGAAGATGAAACAGGAAGCATTGAAATAGTGCTCTGGGGAAGACAAACAAAAATGCTAGAGAAAGGCGATAAGGTCAAGATTAAAGGAGCCTTTGCCAAAAAGTTCAGAGATGTACTACAGCTCAATGTTCCTAAGAATGGTAGCATAGAGGTTATTCAATAACCTCTCCCACCCTTTTTAGATTTTTTAACCGATTTAAAATTTTATGCTAATTTTATTGTATGGGTTCAGAAAAACCAAAAGCAATTGTTTATTTTTTGGAAAACGATCTTTTGCTAGAGCTTACTGATAATACTTCAAATTTAAGAAAAGTTCTAGGAAAAGAGGATTTTGTTAAGATTAAGGATCAATATAATTTGGACACAGAATACCATTATTTTGGTTTTTATTCTTATGAGCAAGATAAACCAATGGTAATATACATATCCCTAAAAATTTTAAAATCTTCTGATATTGCTAAAAGGCTCAGGGCTTATGGGGAAATTTGGGAGAAGATAGAGGGGCCTATCTATGAGTATCTTGGCGATTACGAAGCTGTAAGCGTGCTTGAACAAACCCTTCTGGGCCTTTTTGTAGCACCTCGCGTCTCATACTACTATCCAGGAAACTAAAATTCTGGATAACTTTGAGATAAGTTTCATTATCTCAAAGTGTTTTGGCGCTAAACTGCGCCGGATTTTATACTTTAAAATATATTTTAGAGTGAATTTTTGGAAATCTAGCCTTTAGTAAGTAGAGTATTATTATAAAACAAAAATTTTTATTAGAAATTTGAAATATTTATGGTAGTCTAGCTTAGAAGCCCCCAGACTTAAAATGAAAATTTTTTGAGTTCTAGTAAAGTTACACATA
>WAMV01000010.1 GCA_015522145.1 Candidatus Aenigmatarchaeota archaeon
GTATAAGCATGTCCTATGTGGGGCTTATCATTTACATAGTATATTGGTGTGGTTATGTAGAACTTTCTTTTCATATTAAAAACTTTATTTTCAGTTTTCATTATATTTTTTTGTGGAAGAAAACTTGGCAGAAACAATAGCACAAAAAATAAATGCCTTATTAAAAAAAGAAAAAGAAACCTCTGAATTTTTAAGACAGTTTGGCTTGGCAAAAAAAGTACAAACTAGAAATGTTAACACAAGATTTGCCTGTATTGACGGAGGCGTAGCAAAATATAGCTATTATCTGCTAGACATCATTTTCCTTAAATCTGCAGGACTTGTTTATGATATTAAAGAAGGTAAAGTCGAAAACATCAAGCAATATCCAGAGGTGATAAGGTCAGATATCATAGCAGTTACCACAGGCCTAGATGATATAGAGCTAGGCGTTTATACGAACCTATATAGACAGCTTAAGGAGGTTGAAACAGCAATAGACATAGCAAATAGTGAAGCAATAAACTTTCTTGCTATGGATGGTTCAATAATACCCCACTATTCTTACGTTCCATTTTCCTCCCCTTTAGTATCTGGTTTATTCCAAAAACTAATAGAGAGATACAGGGAACTGTTCAGTATTTGTAAAAACAAAAACATAGTTCTCTTTGGATTGGTCAAAGCAAGCAGAGGCCAAAGATTCTGTCAAGTGATTATGGAAAAACATGGGATACATTTAGAATCTAAACGCGACCTATCCTTGCTCAACTTTATGCTCCAGAAAGGTGAAAGAACTTTGATATTTGATTACTCAAATAACCCCACCCAACACCCTATTTTAAAACATTTTCCAGAATATCCCATTAAATCTTTCTATATTAAGAATGCAGAGCACGATTTCCCTATAAGGGTAGATTTTCTAGCATTGCAAGACGAGGAAAAAGAGGCAGGCGAAATTTCTAATTTAATATTACACTTCACAATAGACAATTCTAACAACATACCCATCTTTATGCTGGAAATTGATAAAAGAGTAAGACTAGCTAACCAAGAAGCAGAAACGCTCAACTCAGAAATTCTAGGTAAGTTAGATGTAATGTTACTGAACATTTTTAAAAGATGGATTTAATCCCTTACTATTCTAGCGTTTCTAGGAGCTATTATGAGATAACCTTCTTCCACACCCACCACATCCCAGCCATAGTTTCTGGCCAATCTTTGTATTTTTTGAATGGATGCTTGAAATTCAGCAAAATCTCTTCTCTGTATATCTTTTGCCTTAACAAAAGCTATGTGCCCAGTTTTAACATCTCTCTCTATAGCATCAACATCCGCTATACTATCAAGTCTGTGAACCTTAACTAGAACCTGGGGCCTTTCTTCTGGTTTGTGCTGAAGCTCGACCACTTCCTCTTCTTTGGAGAACAATTTTTTCAGCTTATCAAACATAAAAACAATTTTTTATTCCAAATATATATTCTTTTTAAGCTTCTGTCTGTTTTCCAGAAATTCAAGATGGTCAGCAGCATTTTTTAGGCTACTTGATAAAGCCTTCTTTACTGTAAACAACACAACTTCAACACCATGTTCTTTAGCTTTTTGTATGACAGGTAAGAAATCTGTGTCTCTTGTTGCCAAGCCTAAATAATCTAAGTTTTTCGTGAGAACAGCTTCTATTGAGTGAACAGCCAGTGTAACATCAACATCGTTTTTTTCTTCCTCATTCTCGCCCAAAACCATGACAACTTCATAACCTTCATTTATAACAGCCTCTATAAGCTTTGTGGGAGCGAACTGATTAAGAAAAACCTTGGCTATGGTTATTCTGCCATACTTTTCTGCTCTTTTTCTCAATTCCCTTAAATCTATCATAAACTCCTTTCTAAGCAAATTTGGACCGTCTACAAAAACCCCTATCTTTTTTTCTGGAGAAGTTTTGTTAGCTTTTCCACACAAAGTTCTCACCTTCCACACTTGAAGCAAAACCTATAAGCTTAATACTTTCGTTTGTCTTTAAAAATATTCCCTCATAGCCCTTAATAACTATGTTCTTGCCATTCAAGGGCTGAATAGCTTGTGTACCTGTATGATTTATCTGGCCGAAGGCATTTGTTAAAATAATTTCATCAGCCACCACTTTTGTGAGAGAAAGTCTCTCTACATTACTCAATATTATTGAACCACCATCAAATAACACGTTCAGGGAGTTTATGTTTAGCGAGGTTTGTTCAAGTACAAGCTCATAGTCGCTAGAGATCAACAATTTGCCATTAACTTTTGGGGCAAAAATTTTACATTTACCAGCTATATCACCACTCCCTAAAGATAGATAGCAGCTTGCCTGACTTGAGAGACTGCTGTTCACTATTTCAAACTCTTGATTTTTTAATGCTTTAGAATCAACAATCAAACTTATTCCAAACTTAGGACCTGTCTCTTCTGGAAATAAATAGTAAAATAGGCCCGATACTGAAAACGGTGCTTCCAGATTCAAACCAAAGTTATTCAAGTAAGGAAAAGCAACGATAAGAAATATCATAACCAGCAGCACAGATGCTAAAACAGGCTTCCATTTCATTAATTAATTTTTAAAGACATAACAATAAATTATTTGTATGAATACCATATTTCTCCAATTTGGCAACGATTGGGTTTCCAACATATTATGGTTCTTAGTGTTTTTTGTTTTCATATTCTTTTATCCACGCATTCTAATAGCTCAAATAATGTTCAGACTAGAATCTTCTTTGCGCTTTATAGAAGGATTAAGAAACAAAAGCAAGCAAGTTATTCTCAGAAGAATAAGAAACCCTTCTCAACACGCTAGGAAAAGAATATCGGAGTTTTTAGATTTTTTTGTTATAGGACCAGTCTCGTTAGACCCATTTGGCATCATCAAAAAAATAGAGCATATATCCGAGAGGGCTGAAGAATATATGAAGAATTTTGTGGAAGAGATTGCGCCTAAGTCTGATGAGGAAGAGAAGCAAAACATTATGATGGGATTAAGTGCGGCTATGGCTTTACATTACCTAGCCAAATATCTCCGCCACTACATAGAGTTGATAAAGAAGACCAAAAATTTCCAGCTGGGTTTGTTAATTCAAATGCAACTCCCCCAAATCGAAAAAGTTTCTAAAGCTTTGTATAGGGCGACAGAAGCTTTAGCTAATGGATGGCCCATAGGCGACTCCATAGGCCCATTTATAGTAACACATTATTTCTCAACTAAGCCTAAAGAAATCGAAAAAGATACTCTTATAACGGTCAGGAAAATGTTTGGTAAGCAGGTTGTTTTTATGAGGGCTAAAGGCCCTGGTGGCAGACTTGGAAAGCTTGGCAAGGCAGCGCTTAAAGCAATCAAGAAGTATAAAATCAAAAAGATAATAACAATAGATGCAGCAGCTAAGCTTGAAGGAGAAGCTACAGGCAGCGTTGCTGAAGGGGTAGGTGTTGCAATAGGGGGTATAGGTGTTGACAAATCTTATATTGAAGAGATAGCCACCAAAAAAGGACTGGAAATTGATTCCATTATAATAAAAATGTCTCCAGAAGAAGCTATTATGCCCATGCCATTAGAAGTTTTGAAGGCAACGCCTAATGTGCTAAACTTACTTGAGAAGAAAATAAAACAAAGTAAAGGAAACGTTTTAGTTATAGGCGTTGGTAATAGCTCAGGAATTCCATCAACTAGAAAAGATTTGGAAAAAGTGAAGAAGCTAATAACACGAAACGCCATTCTTATGAAAAGAATAGAAGAAAAAGAAAAAAGGCAAAGAAAAAGATTTTTTGATTTTGGTTTTTAGAGGTCGTGACCTCTAACTGTCTTTCTTCCATTGGCTTTTGCTCTCTTTACTGCATTTGCTATCAAGTCGGCTACTGCTTTATCTAATGCTTTGAAGAAATCTTCGCTTGCTCTCATACCTTTTAACTTAGCTCTAACAGCGGATTTTACTATTAATGCCATTTTTTCACCTAATTTTTAATACGGTTTTAATATTTAAAAAACAAGGTTTTTTAAAGGAATCTCTAAAACTTCTGCTTCGGGTTCTATTATGTAAGCAACCATTTCTTTGATATCTACAGATTTTAGAATAGGTGATAAAAACTCTTGAGCTACATTTATAGCATAACCCTCAGCTAAGGGTGATAGGGCCGGAATAACTATAATGGGTTTTCCATAAGCCTTTCCTTTTAGGAAGCACTTAAACTTGTGCTTAACACCAAGTTCATCTCTTATTACAACAGAAGGATGCTCGTTAGCTATGATAATTTCTTTAACTTCTTTTCCAAATTCTTTCAAGCTAATTTCTTTGTGACCGTGCATGAATAAAATACCTTTCTCAAAATAATAGGGGTCATAAAAACCTATATCCATTTTTTTAAGTAAAGGTATTATGAAGTTATCGTGATTGCCTCTAACCACTATAATCTCTAGCTTCCTGCTTTTTAGAAATTCTAAAAGATCTTTTGTTTCCTTCCATTCTTGCAAAGTGGCTTCTCCAAATTCATGCTTCAAATCACCATTTATTATAATTTTTTGAGCGTCAACCATTTCTAACATCTCTTTAATTTGTTTTTTTATTTTGGGATATTGGGACTTTGGGATTTGTATTCCCTGCTTTTCTAGGGCAGCTTCGTATCCTATATGCAAGTCGGAAATAACCAGAGCTTTTATTTTTTCTACAAAAAGACCTGGTTTAGCATCAATTATTTTGAATCCAGGCAATATTTCTTTCATTCAACCTCCCTCTTTATCTTATCGTACAACCTTTTCAATATTTCCTTTCTATCTTCCATAAGGACAACGTCTGTAAGACCTATAAGCACAATATTGTGTGCAAACGGAGAAGGCATTGGTAGGGAAGCCTCCACAACCTTAATCCTACCTTCTTCTATCCACCTTAAAACCTTTCTGGCATTTTCTACATCCATATAGTCTTCCAACAACTCTCTGTATGTTTCTTTAATGATAGGAAAGTTATCTATTTCAGAAACAATTTTTATTAAAGTTTCAGCACTGGTTTGCTGCTTACTTGCGCTTATTTCATAACCTTTGTAGTTTCTTAGTATCATCAACCCTCTATTGGCACAGTGTCTAAACCTTCTTTTCATGAGCTCGGTGTTTTTAACAGCCTCTTTTAAAATTTCTTCCAAATTTTTAGAGTTCACATAATTCAATGGGTTTAAAGACTTATCTACAGGCAATATCAAGCCAAATCCATTATCACTTACCATAACACCCATATTTCTCCTAAGCTTTTTCCCAATTACATAAGCAAATGCTTTAGCTAAAGCTTCATTAACCTTGCGCCCAAAAAGTGTGTGCCATATTATATTTCTTCTTCCTTCTTCATCATAGAAATGTTCAACCAGAATGTGCTTATCGTCAGGCATTTGCTCAATATTGTTTTTCTTGAGAAACTTGTATTGTAGCAAAAAGTATTCGTAAATGCTGTTGGCTGTATTATCATCAGCGTGACATTTTTCTTTAATATATTCTGTTACTTTTTTCTTGTTATGTATGTTTTGGAAAACAAATTTCCTAAACTTGGAAATTTCTAAAGCTAGGTCAAAACTTAAAGGTAACTGTTCACTAAACCAACTTGGTACAGTAGGTTTCTTATCAAAAGCTTTTTTCACTCTAACTCTTAAGCCTCTAGCTGAGACAAATTCATAAACCCTACCTCCCAGCACAAACCTGTCTCCTTTAACCAACCTTTCCAGAAAATCTTCTTCTAGATTTCCAACATATTTGCCGTTTTCATCATAAACCTTAACCATTACCTCATCTGGTATGGTTCCTATGTTTAAAGCATAAATTACTCTAGCGTACTTGCCTCTTCTTCCAAATTCTTTGGTTTTCTCATCAAACCAAATTTTTCCATATATTTTATAATCTTCTAGCATGCTATAACCACCAGACAAAAATCTTAACACTTCAACAAAATCTTCCATCTTCAAACTCCTGTAAGGGTAAGCTTGTTTAACTAGCCTGAAAGCTTCTTTTACCTTCCATTTTTTGTTTATGGCCATACCCAGCAAATGCTGAGCTAGTACATCCAAGCAGTTTTTCGGTATTTTTGTCTTGTCTAGATGATTTCTATAAGCTTCCTTTACCATAACAGAAATCTCCACCATATCATCCAAATCTAACCCTATCATAACGCCTTTAGTTGTCTCATGCAAAGCATGCCCACTTCTTCCAATTCTCTGCAAGCATCTTGTTACACTTTTTGGAGAGCCTATTTGCACTACTAAGTCAATGTAGCCAATATCTATACCCAGTTCCAAGCTTGTTGAACTGACAACTACTTTTAGCTTACCTTTTTTGAGTTTTTCCTCAACATCAAACCTTACATGCCTAGATAGGCTACCGTGATGAGCAGCTACACTTTCTATTTCTTCTTTGGGCATGAGCTGTTTAAGATGAAAAACAACCCTCTCTGTCCCGCTTCTCGTGTTTGTAAAAATTAGTGTGGTTCTGTGTTTCTTTATCAAATCTAACAAGGTTTTGTACATTTCTTTATTCAATTTTTCTGCAGAAGTATGTACAACATCTTTTACAGGAGTGATGACTCTTATATCCTTATTTTTAATGAAACTTACATCAACAATCCAGCATCTTCTTTGCTTTAAGCTTTTATCGTAACCAACCAAAAATTTAGCTACTTCCTCTATTGGCGAAATAGTGGCAGAAAGCCCAATTCTAACTATTTTGTGATTAACCCAATACTGCAATCTTTCTAGACTTAAACTTAAATGAGTACCTCTTTTACTTTCAGCCAAACTATGTATTTCATCTACAATTATCCACTTAACACTAAAAAGCTTCTCCCTGAATTTGGGTGCGTCCAGCATTATTGCTAAACTTTCTGGTGTTGTAATTAAAATGTGGGGTGGCTTTCTCAACATGTTTTGTTTTTTGCTTGCTGGCGTATCGCCAGTTCTTACAAGGTGTCTTATTTTTTCAATTTTTAGCCCTTTGTACTTGGCTAATTCATAAATCTCATTTAAAGGCTCTTCCAGATTTCTGTGTATATCGTTGTTAAGAGCTCTTAAAGGTGAGACATATATGCAGTAAACTTTATCTTCTAATTTTCCTTTTTTGGCCAGTCTGAAAAGTTTATCTATAATAGATATGAAGGCTGTAAGCGTTTTACCTGTTCCTGTAGGTGAAGAGACTAGCACATTTTTGTTTTTATGAATAAGAGGTATGGCATAGGCTTGTGGAGGCGTTAAATCTTCAAACTTATTACTAAACCATTCTGCAATAATTTTATCCAGTAAAACCAAGACTTCTTTTTTGGTGTATTTTTTCTTTGCGTAGCGAATCATGCGTATATTTTTAAGCTTTTTATACAATTTATTTTATTGTTTTAATAACGGTGATTTTATGGGTTTGAGGCCAGGAAGAACAATGCGCAAGCTAGAAAGACCATATACTAGAATAAGCTACAGAAATCCCAGAAAGGGTTATGTAAAAGGAGTCCCCCAACCAAAAATAAGAATGTTTGAGATGGGCAACAAAGAAGGAAACTTTGATACAGCGCTTTATTTAATTGCTAAAGAATCAGGCCAGATAAGGCATAATGCTTTAGAAGCCGCAAGAGTTACAGCTAACAAGTTTTTGGAAAAAAAGTTGGGCAGCTCCAATTATTTCCTAAAAATTTTAGTTTATCCACATCAAGTTATTAGGGAAAAGCCCATAGCTATGGGTGCTGGAGCAGATAGATACAGCCAGGGTATGCGACTGGCCTTTGGTAAGCCAGTGGGCACTGCAGCAAGAGTTTTTGTTAACCATAGAATAATGGTGGTTAAAACCAACAAACAAAATGTGGAGATTGCCAAACAAGCTTTAAAGAAGGCCGCAAGCAAAATTTCTGTGCCTTGTAGGATAGTTACGGAGGAAATTGGTTAGTTTATTAATTACTTTAACAAAATAATTTTATATGCAACCCTTTGTTGTATGGTTGGATCAGGTAAGCAAGGATGATTTGCTTTTGGTTGGTGGGAAGGGAGCGAATCTTGGTGAAATGATAAAACTTGGTTTGCCTGTACCGCTTGGCTTTGCTGTAACTACTTTTGCTTTTGATAAGTTTCTTGAATCCAATGGCCTGGACGTTAAAATTTGGAAGATGATCAAAGAGTGTGATGTTGAGAATACTCAGGAACTCTTGCAGGTCAGTAATAAGATTAAGCAAATGATTTTAGCTAGTGATATACCAGCTCCGATAAAAAATTCCATAATAGATGCATACAATAAACTTTCCTACACTTTTCTCAAAATTCCAGAAAAAATAGCTAGCTTAGTTAAGATGCGCGGCCCAACTTTGGTTGCTGTAAGAAGCAGTGCTACAGCTGAAGATTTGCCTACAGCAAGCTTTGCGGGCCAGCAGGCAACTTTTCTGAACGTTAAAGGAGAAACTCAACTTATTGAAGCGATAAAAAAATGTTGGGCAAGTTTGTTCGAGCCAAGGGCCATATATTACAGAGCTAAGAATAATATTAGCAAAGCCAGCATAAGCGTTATCGTGCAAAAAATGGTGAACAGCGATGCTAGTGGTGTGATGTTTACAGTAGATCCTGTTACAGGAGAAGATTTCATAGTTATAGAAGCTACTTGGGGTTTGGGCGAAACTTTGGTAGGAGGGGAAGTAGAACCAGACTTTTACAAAGTTGATAAAAATTCTTACGATATAGTTGAGAAGAAAATTGGAAGAAAGGAAATAATGAGAATAAGAGATTACAAAAGTGATTCAACTATTGTTGTGCAAGTACCTGATGAGCTTGTAGAAAAGCAAGTGCTCAAAGAGGAGCAAATAAAAGAGCTTGCTAAATACGGTGTAATTTTGGAAAAGCATTATAAAAGACCTCAGGATATTGAATTTGCTGTAGAAAGGGGCAAGGTTTATATTGTGCAAACAAGAGCAATAACTGCAGTTGGTAAAAAAGAAGAAGTTAAGATTGAGGGAAAGGTTTTGCTTAAGGGAATTCCTGCTTCACCAGGCATAGCAACCGGTAAAGTAAAAATAGTTCATGGTTTGCAAGATATAACAAAAGTTGAACCTGGTGATATTCTAGTAACTAAAATGACTTCTCCAGACTTAGTGCCTACAATGAGTAAAGCAGCAGCCATAGTTACTGATGAAGGGGGCAGAACAAGTCATGCAGCTATAGTAAGTAGGGAAATGGGAATTCCCTGTGTAGTTGGTACAAAAGAAGCAACTAAAATATTGAAGGACGGTATGCTAATTACAGTTGATGCTTACAACGGGATAATATATGAAGGCAAGCAAGAAATAGAAGTTAAGCAAGAAAAGTTTGAAGCAATTGAAACAAAAACAAAAGTTAAAGTTAACTTAGTTTTTGCACCAAAAAACATAGAGGAAATTGCTAAAGCTGCTGATGGTGTTGGTTTGCTAAGAATAGAGCATATGATTACTCAGTTTGGTGTGCATCCAGCTAAGCTTATAAAAGAAGGTAGAACGCAAGAATATGTTGATTTGTTAGTTAGAGGCATAGAACCAATAGCTAAAGCCTTCCATCCTAAGCCCGTTTGGGTAAGAACGCTAGATGCAAGAACAGATGAGTTTAGAAATTTGGAAGGAGGGCAGGAAGAGCCTCATGAAGCCAATCCAATGCTAGGATGGCATGGTATAAGACGTAGCTTAGATGAGCCAGAATTGCTTAAGGCAGAATTCTTAGCTGTTAAGAAATTGCATGAAAAAGGTTATGATAATGTAGAAGTTATGTTACCATTTGTAATAAATGTTGAGGAATTTGAGAAAGCTAAAGAAATCGCTAGAGAAGTTGGTTATGATGGTAAACTTGGCATTATGGTTGAGACGCCAGCAGCAGCTTTAAACATAGAGGAATTTTGCAAAGCAGGCATAAGCTTTGCTTCTATAGGTAGTAATGATTTAACAATGCTAACTTTGGGAATAGATAGGAATAATGAAAAAATAGCAAGTCTTTACTATGAGCTTCACCCTGCCGTGCTAAAGCTGATAAGCAATGTTATTAAGGTTTGTAATAAATATGGTGTTGAAAGTTCTATTTGTGGGGAAGCTCCAAGCAACTATCCAGAAATGATAGAATTTTTAGTTAAAGAAGGTATTGGTAGCATCTCTGTAAACATAGATGCTTTACAAAGAGTTAAGAAGCAAGTAAAAGAATTAGAAGCTAAGCAGGAAAGTTCTGTTTAATGTAATTATAAGTTCTCTTTAGCTCATTTATTGCAATCTGTTTTTTGATTTCAGCTTTTGGATTATTTAGGCAATAATTACAGCCTCTTCTTTCTTCTTCCCTCCATAGAGCATTAATAATTTCTATTGGATGTTTTAGTGCTCTTTTGAAATTGTTATAAACTTCTCTTATCATTTCTCTTGTCGACTCTTTGACTTCTTCAGTTACTATTCCATACCTTTTTCTTGTTACTACTGGTATTTCTGGGTTGGAGGTTATGGCTTGATACAAAATAATATGCATATCAGACATCTGCAAGTTTTCAAAGCTTTTCTTTCTTCTTAAGTTTTGAGTTACAATTGAGCCGTACACATATTCTTGCATCAAATGTACTTTCTTATAAGCCTCTGGCAAAGCTATTGTTGATTTCAAATCCATAATAACCACTTTATTTTTTTCTCTGGCAAGACTATCTATCCTGCCTGTAATTGGTATGTCATCAAAATAGCCCTTTATGGGAACTTCTGTATAGCTATTTCTAGGGATTATGGTTTTCCCGTCAAAAAGTATAGTTAGTAATTCATGAGCAAGAAGTCTGTTTGTTTCATTTTCTAACACTAGTTTATGAAGCATAGAACCTTTTTGAATTGTTAACCATTCATCTTCTGTAAAGAATTCTCTATCTTCTATCCTTAGCTGAGAGTACAATCTTTGAAGAGGACAGGGAGCTACTAGCGTAGATGGGTGTATTGCTAAAATTTCATGAATAGGATCTTTCCATTGAAAATCTAAATTAAATTTTTTAACGGGAAATGGTATTAACTCTCCGCTCCTTTCCCATTCTTCTAGAATTAAAGCCTCTATAGGCATGTAAGCGGTTCTTATTTTAATAAATTCTTCGTTTGAATTCTCAGGGAAATATTTGTCATAATAATATCTCCACATAAACTTGTCATCTTGTATTTCAGGATATAGCAATCCACCAAATTTATTAAAGTCTATAATTGGCGTACCATCTTCTTCATGTAGCATGCTATAGTAATTTCCTTCTTCCACGAAATTTGGTGGATACACATATTCTATCCCTTTAGCAAAATATTTAGAAATTTTATCAATGTTGTAAATTGACTTGCCATGAACGTAATTTAAGAAAGCAATCAACTTTTGGGGAGGCATTCTTTGCATTTCATTCCAGTTTTTGCCTATGTAAAATTTTAGGTTTGGTTTATTTCGGAAATTTTTCTGTAGTTCTACTAGATAATTTTTGCTTAAATATCCGCTTTTCGAATCCATTGTGTAGATGTCAACTTGTTTGAACAATTTGCTCAAAGTTTCAAAGAACCATGATAAATAACTAAATACCATTTGCTTATTTTCTCTTAACCACATTCTCTCTTCTCTTTCATTAAACTCCCTCCCATATTTTTGTTCAAATTCTTCTTTTGGTATGCCCAAAATTTTTTCGTAATTTTCAGCTTTCTTTTCAAGCTTTTCAAGAACTTTTTTAGCTGGCGAAGTGGATATAACAGAACCAACCATTTTATAATTCTTTGAGTAGTTTAGACTTTCACAGTGACCGTTATATATGTACCAGACGTCAAAACCATTATGAGGAGAAGGAACTTGAACAACAAGAATATGTTTATTAGTTTTTTTAGAGTAATCCTTTAAAATTTCCCTTAAAGGATTTCTAGGCGCGTTAAGATTAACAGAAACATATCTAGTTCTTTTATTATAAGGTGAAGACGAAAGCCATCCCCACTGTTTGTAAGGTATGACTAAGACTAAAACATTGGTTACATCCAATTCATATAACCTTTTTCTTAATCTTAAGAACGATTCTGGGCCATTTTTTGATATCTCGTTAAAGAAAGGTTCTTGCTTTACGTAAATTCTTCTTGGATGGCTAAAGTAGCTTAAAGCATTCATATTTGAAGAAGTAGCACTTAATTATTTAACTCTAACTTCTATCAATCAAATTATGACAAAAATCTTAACAAACATTCTGAACCGCCCCACAACTCTTACTTTAGTATACAGAAATTCTAAAAATGAAATTGAAAAAGAAGAAGTAAATAAGCTTAAGACTGGGCATAAATATTTCTCAGGTTTAGAAGCAACTATAGTAGCAAACTTAATTGGACCTTATATAGGCAGGTTAAAACCTAATTATGTTTTATATAATTCTATTGTATTTGATATAGAATCTATAGAAAGAGAGCCTGGTTTGTGGCAAGTTGTTATGTTAGGAACTTATGATGGGGAAAGTCATAACACAGTTTATTCTCCTGATGAAGAAGAATTGGCTAAAATGATTTTGGATATTTGGCCTTACGAAAAAATTTTTGCTGTTGGCTATAACATTTCATCTTATGACTTTGCAATGATAGATAAAACAATCAAAAAAATTGTTAAATCAAATTCTATAATAAAATCTAGAATCCCCAAATTCTTCTCTAGGGAATATGGAGAAGAAATCTATGGACAAGCATCTATAGATTTGATGAATTTATCTTTGTTATCTTCCTTACCTTCTCATAGTTTGGAAATTGTACTAGAATCTCTAAAAATACCAATAAAAAAATATGATCAAAGAAAATTTCTTGAAATGCTCTACAATCAAAATTGGGATTTAATCATAGAACACAACAGAAATGATAACTATGGAACTTACAAGTATCTCGAGGCAACAAACTCTTTGATAGAATTTATCCTTAGAAATTCTTTAGGAAACGTGTCTTACGCTTTAAGCAGACATAAAATAGCTAAAAATATGCTAATGTATTCTTTATCAAGCTATATAGATAATCCTCTAAAAAGAGTCGAAGTGGTTTATGATGCTCTTAAGAAACATAACTTGCTAAATAGCTTTAATAAGCAGGATTTAAAATACACAAAAAAAGGAAAAGAAGGAACGTATAAAGAATCTTACATTTTGTTTAAACATTTACAATTTGCAAATTACATTATTTATGCTGATAGTTTTAAAAAATGGGCATTTTATTATTTAGTAAAAAAGCTGAACAACTTTGCTGCTGAAACAGCAAGAAAAGCCCGTTATAATCCAAAATATTTTCATATTCTATCTATTTTAAATTCTATAGTTGCACAAATAACAAAACCACTTTATCTAAAGTATGGTTTCTGGCGCAATTTTTACAATGCAAATTTTTCAAGCAAAGCTAGGGAAAATGCTATATACGATGATTTCTACATAGCAGTTTTTCCAAAAATAGTTTTTCACAAATATTCTTTACCTTTAGACAATTTTGTATGTGGAAAAACACCAACAGGTAATGTTTATTATGAAGCAAACTATAAAGGAATAGTTTTGGCTTCTAAAACCTCTTTACCTCAAAAAGTTTTATTACCAGATTATTATTCCAAAAACCTTAATAAAGCAAGAATAGATAGAGCGAGAGGAACAACAACTTATAAAAAACCACAGATAAGGAAAGATAAGTATGAATTGTCAATAAGAGTAAGTTATAAAAACCCGATTAATTACACCAATCCAAATTCATATCAAGCTATAATGGCTAAACAAATAGAGGAAGAGGCTAAAAAATATGGTTTAAAACTTAAGGAAAACGAACCTTTGATTATATGGTTAGGTAAAAATGGAAAACCAATTTTATATTATAATGAAGATGAAATAGATATTGGAGTTTATAGAGACAATGTTTTGAAAGCTTACGAACACTACAATTTCTACAGGAAAAATACCTTAGATAATTTTTTAAGCTAATTTTAACAACATCCAAATTGTTATGAGAGTAGCTAGCAATAATATAGAGGTTGTATTTGGAAAAGGAATAGGCCACGTAATAGAAGATTTGCTAATGCATGCCAGCAAAAGAATTTGGATAATGAGCCCCTGGATATCTGAAAAGTATGCAGATTTTTTGATAAGTAAGAAGAATAAAGGGTTGGAGGTTAAAGTTTTTACTAGTGATAATTTTCGCATAGAGAGTCATAAGCGAGCTGTTAAAAAACTTTTTAATGTAAGGTATGAGTGGAATAAAATTACTATTTTTGTTTTAATTGCTTATCTTTCTATTTTAATTGTGCTCAGCTTTCTGATAACCCCAGCGTTCTTAGTCTTTTCCATCTTAGCCGCCCCAGCAAAAAAATGGTTAAAGAAGACAAACGTAGAGAAGATTATAGATGTGGAGATTTTTGATAACATAGCTAGCCTAACTCATGCCAAAATTTATGTTATAGATGACAAAGTTGTTATAGCTTCGGCAAACCTAACAGAATCTGGTTTTTATAAGAACTTAGAAGCAGCCACGATAATCAGAGATGAGGAAGTAGTTAAAAACATAGAGAATTACTTATCAAACTTAGTTCATAATCCAAGCATAAGGAAAGTTGAACTAAGTAAGTTAAGCCTTTAATTTGTTCTTTTACAAAAATAAATTAATGGTCTGGATGGAAACCTTTTTGTTTATTTTCTTTGCGTACACACTTTTAAAGTCCAGCCAGTATGTTCTAAAAGAAATTAGAAACATAAACAAAATAATCGGAATGGAAGAATTTTTCCTTGGGTTTATAATGCTTGCTTTAGTTTCGAATTTGCCAGATTTAAGCATAGGGATGTATTCAATATTTACAAAACACAGTGAAATAGGGGTTAGCGATGTTCTTGGTTCAGTAGTTACAGACATTTTGCTAGCTACAGGTCTTGTTTTTATTTTTGCTAACATCAAAAAGCTCGGTAAAGAAGTCAAAACCCTTACGAAAATGCTTTTCGCAACAGCTTTGCTGCCCGTGCTTTTTTTGTTAAGCATGCCTAACATCTTGCTAAGCCTTATACTCTTCTTAACATTTTTGTATTTTAACAAGTCTGCGTTAAAAGTTTACAAAATGAAAAAACAAAAAGGTAGAAATAGACTAAAAATCACAGGAAAGTTTGCTAAAAGTTTATTCATCTTAGGTATATCAACCTTCCTTACAATAATCTCATCTAAGCTTGTTGTAGAATACGCTTTACAGATAATCAATTTTATCAATGTTAGCGATGTTTTTATGGGAGGGGTAGCTATAGCTTTATCAACAAGCTTGCCAGAGATAAGTATAGCTCTACATTCCATCAAAAGACCTAAAACGGCTTTAGGCACGGTTACAGGAGCATCTCTAGTTAATTTAACTTTGGTCTTGTCTATATTACTTTTATTTACTCCTTTAGATTTAGGAGCAGAAATTGCACCTCTTATAGTTTTTTGTATATTTTCAGCTGGGATAGTTTATTTTTTGATAGAATTGGGATTTATGGGTAGAGCGCAAGGAATATTACTTTTAATTTTATATTTGGTGTATGTTTACTTTATTTTTAGTGGGAATGCGCCGGTGGTCTAGCCTGGTAGGACATCGGCCTTCCAATGCTGACAGCCGCTAACTGATTAATGAGGAATAAAAAGCCCTCTAAGAAGAGAGCCGAGGGCCCGGGTTCAAATCCCGGCCGGCGCATTATATTTTCTAAATTCTAAAAATGAAACTTGCCAAAAAAGATTTTTGTGTGTAAAAAAGCCCCGGGCGGGATTCGAACCCGCGACCTCTTGCTTACCAAGCAAGCGCTCTGCCAGCTGAGCTACCGGGGCACTTAATAATTTTTCATTCTTATAATTTTTAACTATGAAGGTCTTTATTTCGGGCATGCCTTCTGTCGGAAAAACCACATTAGTAAAAAAATTGATAACCTCCTTCCCAAATAAAAAAATCGTTGGTATAATAACGGAACAAATTCTAGAGCAAGGGCGTAGGGTGGGGTTTGTTGTATTAGGGATTTCCTCTAATAAAAAATCAATACTTGCTCACAAAAAGAAAAAAAGTAGCATTAGATTTGGATCTTATTGGCTTCATTTAAGAAATCTTGATTTTATAGTATCACATGAGTTAAAAAATCTAACTAATAGTGAGTTAATCCTTATAGATGAAATTGGTAAGATGGAGATGCAATCTCATACTTTCAAATTTTTTCTTGAAAAGGCTTTGAGTTCAGGGAAACCTTTAGTAGCAACTGTGCATAGGGATTATTTTAATCTGTATAAAAAATTGGGTAAAGCTTACTGGCTTACTAGAGAAAATTTTGAAAAGGTTTATGAGGAAATTTCTAAGCTTTTCTCATCTTTTTGAGCCATTTTTTTGCATCATCTTTCATGGCCAAACCAAAAGATATACCTAAAGTTAGGGAAAATGTCAAAACCAAACCAATCATAAATATCTCAAACGTTCTAACGAATATTGTTGTGTCTATTCCCACGTTTTGGAGTGCTGCAACAAAGAATATGTATAAACCAATCCCTTTAATGAAAGAAGCTAAAGCTCTCCTATATGGAATCTTAGCTCTTAGTGTTTGCTGCTTAACCCACTCACTAATCAGCGCACCAAAGATAATGATAAAAATAAAAGCAAAAAGTTTTGGTGTGTAAATCACTAATATATCTAGAAGACCAGAGAACATCTGAACGTTGAGCATTGTTATTGCTTGAATTATAAAAGCAAAATAAACATACCATTTAACCACACCACTTAAAATAGAGGCTAGGCTAAAACCGAAGAAAGCGTCTTGTAGCTTTTTTCTCTTTAACCACAAATCCAAATTAAAAAAATTCTTTAATACAATTTCAATAAGTTTGCTTATAGCCTTTCCTAGAATGTAACCAACAACCAATACTATGAAAGCGTTAGCTAAGTTAGGCATCAAATCTATAAAGCTTAAGAACAATCCTTGTGTCGTTTCTTGTAATACTTGGAATAGTGACTGAGCCATAATAAAATTAAGTTATTGAAGTTTTATTAACATTTTTAAAACAACAAATTGTTTAGCTCCCACAGACTATTTATTACGTTTATTTGAATATCATCTATGTTTGAGAATCTATCATTTCTATCTATAAGTAAAGCATTAATTCCATTTTGCAAAGCTGGTAGTATATCGTGTTTCAAATCATCGCCTATATAGCATATGTTTTCTTTTGGTTTATCTACAAATTTTGTTATTCTAGACCAAATTTCAGGATTTCTTTTTCCATTTATCTTATCAATATCAGAAGATGATAGATAAAAATCTACAAATTTATCAATACTCAATCTTCTAAGAGTTCTAACAATACTTACTAATGTCCTTTCTGATAGAATGCCAATAGTATATCCATTTTCTTTTAATTTTGTCAAAATATCTACTACATCCTCATACATTTCAGATGCTTCGATTTCTATAGTTGTTTGTATTTTTTCTGCAAATTCTTTTATGTCCTCAATCGAACCATCCCTTTTTATACAATAACACCAGAGGTATAGATAAGTGCTTCTTTTAGAAGGATTTAAAATATGGCCCAATTTTTTCTTCCATTCAGGATAAACCTCTTCGTAAATCTCTAAAGGGTCTCTAGAGAAGTATGGAAAAGTAAGCTTTCTGTATAATTCTATTGCCTTTTCTGGCACCACATAAAGTAATGTTCCATCCAGATCAAAAATTATAGCCTCTATCTTATCTGGTTTCAAAACATTACCTACCATGATTTCAAAATTTAGTTTTGATCAGAAATTTTAAAAATATTGTTTTTGTCGAAATAGAGTAGAATTGGAAAATAAAATGCCCCCAGCGGGATTTGAACCCGCGTTTCCGGCTTTCTTCTTATCATCCGAATGTCAAACCTTTCGCTATGATAAGCGAAAGGCCGGCGTCCTTGGCCGGGCTAGACGATGGGGGCTTTAATTAATTTCAATTATTTTGCTAAATTTAAATTTTTCCTTACGAAATAACCCCTCAAAATACCATTTTGATCTTTATAATCAAACCTACTCATGTGATTATCTATCAATTTATAATGAACTTCTGGAGGTACTTCTTGCAAATATTTTTTATTTATTTTTAATGATTCAGGATAAAGCCCAATGTATAAAGATATTAAATAACATATTTTACTAACTCTTTCTACTTCATCCAGATGTTTGTAAGCATTCATCGGTTTCCAATTTATAACATTAAAAGATGAAACACCATCGATAGAACCATCTCTTATTGGTAAATTGTAAGCTTCTGTTAGCACCACATCACAACTTACATTCCTGTATTTCATAGATTCTTGAGCTATTTTTTTAGCATTTTGCCAATCTAGTTCTGTGCAAATAAGATAGGTATTTTCTTTAAACAAATCATTAACTACATTACTGAATTTTTCATCACCACTTCCCACATCTAGAAATGTATTAGCATTTAAGTTTTTAGCTAGTCTAAGAAAAATTCTATATGCTTTTGTCCTCTGACCTTTCAAATACCTTTCTCTTTTCTTTTTATCTTTAACATATTCTAATCTCATAAGTGGGCGGGGTGGGATTTGAACCCACGACCTCCCGGTTATCAGCCGGGCGCTCCAACCAGGCTAAGCTACCCGCCCACTAACAATATTTTGTTGATAATTTAAAATTAAATTATGCTAATAGCTGCTGTAGCAGATGTTTTTTCACCAAGATACTATATGGAATTTTTAAAAGCTTTGGAGGACTTTAATCAAAAACCAGATTTATTCATAATAGCTGGTGACATGGTATACCAAAACAATTTTGAAGAATATGTTAAAATAAAAAATGCTTTGATGGGCAAAATATTTTGTCCAATAATAGCAACTATAGGCAATAATGAAGAGGAGATAGAAGATAAACTTAAAGAAGAAATTAAAGAGATAAGATTTCTAAATGATCAAAGCATAATATTAACAATAAATTATAGAGAGGTTGGTATATTTGCTAGCATAGGTATTGTGGATGAGCCAACTTCTTACATGCGCAAAAAATATGCTAATCCAGAAATGCTTATGGAGCAAAGAGCTATAAAGATGCATAAAAACTTAATAAGGTTGAAAACAAGATACAGAATTTTGGTTACGCATTTTGCACCAACTTTTAAAACTTTGGAAGGTGAAAATCCAGCTTTTTACAAACAACTTGGCTCTTTGAAAGCAGAAAAAATAATTATAGAGACTAAACCAGATTTAGTTATTCATGCCACAGCAACAAGAGGCAAAAAATTTGCTTGGGTAGATACCGTGCCTGTGTTTAACGTTTCTTTTCCTTTAAACAAAGAAATTGTTTTGATAGATACAGAAGAGCTTAAGCCTGGGCTTGAGAAATTTGTATAAGTATGCCCCCACCTCGTGCATCCCTCTTCATTGCTAGCCTTAGCTTTAGCTAGAGGGAGGCTATCAAGGTGGGGCTAAAATAGAAATAATATTAAGATAAAATAAAGTTAACGTGATATCATGGAACTAAAAGAAAAGTTAAAGCTAAGGAAATTAATAAAAGAGCTTAAATCATACAAAGGAAGACATACGGAATTAGTTAGTGTATATATTCCTTCTGGCTATAATCTTGTCGACGCAGTTAACATGCTTAGGACAGAAGTTTCTACAGCCCAAAACATCAAATCCAAAACTACACGCAAGAATGTTGTTGAAGCGTTAGAGAAAATATTGCAGCATCTTAAGCTGTTTCGTGAAACCCCACCAAATGGCTTGGTAGTTTTTGCCGGCAACGTTTCACAAGAAGAAGGCAAACCAGATGTTAGGGTTTGGTCTATTGAGCCACCAGAGCCATTGAGAACAAAACTTTATTGGTGTGACCAAGTTTTTGTTACTGAGCCACTAGAAGAAATGTTAGAGGAAAAGGACAATTATGGTTTAATAGTTATGGATGGAAGTGAAGCTATCATAGGCGTGCTAAGCGGTAAATCTATAAAGAAACTAAAAAGAATTGAAAGCTTGGCACCTAGCAAATCAGTTAAAGGTGGTATGTGTGTATGCGAAGACACACTTATTCAGCTTTCCGACGGAAACATAATACCAATTAAAAACTTAATAAACGGTCAAAAAATCTTGTCCTATTCCCTGAAAGATATGAAACCAACATATGTTGATCATTTTGAGATTTTCAAAAGAAGGGCTAGAGTTGCGTATAAGCTTATATTTAAGTATCCCAGCTTACAACTAACCTTGACCCCAGAACACATAGTTTTTGTAGTAACAGAAAATGGAATAGAAGAAAAAAGTGTGGAAGAACTAAGACCTGGTGATAAATTATTAATGGTTTTTGATATAAAGGTTAAAGGAAAAACTACAAATAAAAGTGGTAAGTTCTATCAATTGCTGGGCTACATTACAGGAGACGGAACCTTTGATAACAACAGAATAATTTTTTACGATAAAGATAAAGAGCTGCTGGAATTTTATGCTAAAATAGCTGAAACAACTTTAGGCAAAAAGCCAAAAATTTTGAAAAGGAGAAATGCTTATGAAGCCAGAATTTATAGCAAAGAAATAGCAAGCAAAATTTCAAAAAAATATAAGGAAGTTGCTAAACTTAGTAGAGAAAGAGATATATCAGAGGAGATTTTGAAACTTCCTAATTATAAACTGAAGTTTTACTTGAGAGGCATCTTTGATGCAGAAGGTTATATAGATAAGAAAAGTATAGGTATGAGATTATCTAGTGAAATTTTAGCTAAAAAGCTTCATCTATTATTGCTAAGATTTGGAATAGTAAGTAGCTTAAGAGGTCCAGATAAGCTTGGTAGGCTTGAGTTAAGAATAACAAACCCAATCATGATTAAGAGATTCTACCAAAACATTGGTTTTAGTAGTAAGAAAAAAATGAAAAAACTACATGAATTGCTAAGAAAGCATAAAATGAGCTATTCATTTAAAGCTCCAGTTAACGGATTGTTGGTAAGAAAAATAATTGAAGAAATGGGCTTAAAGAAGGAGGACATTAAAAAATACAGCATGTTTTTATCCGGTAAGAGAAGCATTTCATATCCAATATTTAAGAAACTAGTAAAAGAAGTTGAAAGAAAAGCAAGAAGCAAGAAATACTTATCTTTGCTAAAGAGGATGCTTAATTCAAAACTAATCTCAATTACTTTATACCAGAAGCTGAAAATAAAAACCAGTAAAAGGTTTTACGATTTGTACATCCCCTCCACAAACAGTTTTATTGCACAAGGTATACTAGTTCATAATTCACAAAGACGTTATGATAGAATTAGAGAACAGGCTCTGATAGAGTACTATAGAAAAGTTGGGGAAATTGCTTCTAAACTATTTTTGGATTTGCCTAATTTGAAAGGTGTAATAATAGGTGGGCCAGGTCCGATTAAAGAAAGATTTTATGAAGGAGATTATCTTGATCATAGAATAAGAGAAAAAGTTTTAGGTGTTAAAAGCGTTGGTTACGTTAATGAATATGGGTTAGAGGAATTAGTTAAGAGAAGTGAAGATTTAATCCAAGAAGCTGAAATAATGAAAGAAAGAAAACTACTTCAGCAATTCTTTGCAAACATTCATAAGAAAGGCGAGAAAATCGTTTATGGTTTGGAAGATACTTTGAAAGCTTTAGAAATTGGTGCTCTAGACACAATAATGATTTCTGAAGATTTTGATTATGTTAAGAGAAAAATAAAGAAAAATGGTAAGGAAGAAGTGGTTTATCAAAGAGAGAACGAAAGCTATGAAGGCGAACTAATAGAGGAAACAGATTTATTGGAAGAAATAGAAAAGCTAGCTAAACAGTTTGGAACTAAAATCGAGTTCATATCAGACTCTACAAATGAAGGAAGACAATTTAAGAATCTTGGAGGAATTGGTGGTTTACTAAGGTATAGAATCAAAGACTTACAGGCAAGCTAAAGAATTTTTTTGCATTCTTGCCACAAGTTTTCCAAACATCTTCAAACTCAATTTCTTTTATTTCAGCTATTTTCTCTGCAACAATTTTAATTGTTTTGGGTTCATTTCTTTCTTTTTCCTTTCTTAATAACCAGTTTGGCGACATCCAAGGAGCATCTGTCTCTAGCATTATTAGCTCTAAAGGTACCTTTTCCACAATTCTCCTATGTTTCTTGCTAACTAGAATTATTGGCCCTACTGAAATTAACCAATTGTTATCTATTACTTGCTTTATATATTCTTCTGCTCCAAACATGTGCCAATGGATTTTATCTATATCACTTTTTTCTAAAATTTTCAAACATTGTTTGTTTGCGTTCCTACAATGAATAGTCAAGGGCAAATTTAATTCTTTAGCCAACTCAATATGTTGTGAGAACATTTCTATTTGTCTTTTTCTTTGAACTTCATCTTTAACCCAGTAAAAATCCAGACCTGTTTCGCCAATACCGACCAGTTTTTTGGATTTGTTCTTTATTGTGTTCAAAATTTCCAATATTTGCTCATCATTAAATTCCTCTATGTATTCAGGATGCAAAGCAGCTTCATAGAAAACATAATCTTTGAATTCTTCTATCAACTGAAAAGCTCTCTCGAACTGAGAAGGATGGGTTACACAATTCACAACTGCTTTTACTCCTTCTTTTTTAGAATTTTCTATAACTTGTTTTAAATCGTTTTTATAATCTTCTTGCTCCAAATGACAATGTGCATCTATCATTTTTTCAAACTTTTTAACATTTCTACATTTTCTGACCAAACACTTTTTCTTCTTTTATCAACTCTTATCCCAAGCTTTTTTGCTTCTTTAATCGTAAGGCCAGCTAACCTTAGCTCGCCTAAACTAAAACCTTTACCTTTCCTTTTCTTATTTTTAGAATATACAATTGCTTCTGCCAACATGGCTAACTACCTTCTATTAAAACAGCGTTAACTACACCATGTTGACCAGGTCTGGATATTACTTTAGCTTTTCCCAACTCAGTTTGTATTATACTACCTTTAGTTATAATCTTTCTTCTTGAGAAGTGTGGATTTGCAGGATTTTCAATAACATCTATTATCTTTACTTTTTTAGCTTTCTTAGTTTTAGGATCAAAAACATTTGCATATTCTGCTGAATAAAGCTTTAACTTTAAGCCTCCTCCTTTTGTTCTAATTTTCTTTAAAATGGTTTGTCCTATTTTTGTTAAAGTTGGTAATCTACCAAGTTCGTATTTTCTTTTCTTTCTTCTATGTGGCCTTGTTTTACCACCACTTTTCTTTCTTTTTCTTTCACCATGCCATATTGCCATACATTTAATTAATTTTCAACATTACTTAAATTTTACCTATGAAAAAATTGCGCATTATGTAGAAAAAAATATAAAGTTTTTAAATGAA
>WAMV01000011.1 GCA_015522145.1 Candidatus Aenigmatarchaeota archaeon
TATTGGAAATATGATATACACACTAAAAATAACAGAAGAGAAACTAAAAATTCTAAGGAAAAATCCTGAGTTGATAAAAAGGGTTGAAGATGCTTTAAACGTTAAAATAGAAATTGAAGATGGTGTAAAAATAATTGGCCGGGGTTTAGAAGCTTATAAAGCAAGAATGATTATGAAAGCCTTTGGTAGATGCTTTAGTATGGATGATGCCTTGCTTTTATTAGATGACGAATATGGTTTTGTTATTATTGATGTTAGGGATTATGCTAAAAGTAGAAACAGGCAGATAGTGCTTAAAGGAAGAGTTATAGGAGAGAAAGGAAAGACTAAAAGGTATATAGAAGGTATATGCAACGTAAAAATTTCTGTTTACGGAAAAACAATAAGCATAATAGGCAAATGGGAAGATTTGGAAATTGCTAAAAGGGCTATAGAAATGTTGCTGGAAGGTAGGATGCACTCAACAGTTTATAGATTCTTGGAAACTCAAAAAAGTATGCAAAAATTGAAATAGAAAAACGTGCATTTTATTTTTACATGGATCATGCAATAACTGCTGAAGAACTTGCTGAAAAAATAAAAGAAATTAGTATAGCTGAGTTTTTCGAAAAAAACAGACATTTGCTTGGCTATGAAAACCCAACAAAAAGTTTGCTTACAGTTGTTAAAGAAGCTGTAGACAACAGCTTAGATGCTGCATTAGAAGCAAGAATATTACCAACAGTAAAAGTCTGGGTAAAAGAAGCTGGTCAAAACAGGTATAAAGTTAAAGTTGAAGATAATGGTCCTGGTTTAAAGCCTAGCAAAGTGCCTGTAGCGTTTGGTAAATTTTTAGTTGGTAGTAAGTTTGCTTATCTTAAGCAACTTATAGGTACGCAGGGAATAGGAATAAAGGGTGTTGTTCTTTATGCACAATTAACAACAGGAAAACCAACAAAAATAATAACAAAAACCAAAAAGGAAGTTCATGAGTTTGAACTTATGATAGATGTAATTAAAAACGAGCCAATAATTGTTTCTCATAAAAAAGAAAAAAATGAAAGTGGAAAAACAGGCTTAACGATAGAGACAGAAGTTGAGGGAAGATATGTTGAAGGTCAGCAATCAATCTTAAATTACCTTAAGCTCATTTCTATAGCTAATCCTTATGCAGAAATAATTTTTAATTCGCCCAGAGGCAAACATGTTTTCAAAAGAGCAACAAAAAAGCTTCCTCCTTTGCCAAGGGAAATAAAACCACATCCATATGGCGTGGAAATTGGAAAATTGAAAAGAATGATTATGCTGACTAAGCATAAAGACATGGTAAGCTTCCTAACAAAAGAATTCTCAAGCGTTGGTAAAGGAAGTGCAATAAAAATTTGTAAGCTGGCAAGAATAGATCCAAAAACAAACCCAAAAAATTTAACACACAAAGAAATAGAGAAATTGCATCAAGCAATGAATAAAGTAAAGCTAAAGGCACCACCAACAAATTGTTTGTCGCCAATAGATGAAGAATCTTTGCTTAATGGAATTAAGAAAGAATTTCCTGCGCAGTTTTATTCTGTTGCTGTAAGAAAACCAACTGTTTACAGAGGTTATCCTTTCCAAGTAGAGGTTGCTTTAGCTTATGGAGAACCTTTAAAGAATGAGCAAGCTATGCTATTAAGGTTTGCGAATCATACACCTTTGCTTTATAATGCTGGTGAGTGCGCAATAACAAAAGCAGCAACAAAAATAAACTGGCGCAATTATGGACTGTCTCAAAGCTCAAACTCTTTGCCTAACGCACCATTAGTAATTTTAGTTGATGTTATCTCAGTTTGGATACCATATACTAGCGAGGGTAAGCAAGCAATAGCAAGCTATCCAGAAATTGAAAAAGAAATAACTCTAGCTTTACAAGAAGCTGGAAGAAAGCTTGGTAGATTTGTAAGCAAAATGAAAAGATTACACCAGCTGAAAGTTAGGAAAAATATATTTCAAGCTTATTCCACTGTTTTTGCAGAATATTTGGCTAAGATAACAAAGAAAAGTGAAGATTACATTAAGAAGAAAGTTGAAGAAATTTTAAATAAGGGAGAAGTAGAAGAAAGTAAAGAAGTTAAAAAGGAAAAGCAAGAAGTTGTAGAGGTGTAAACGTGTACATCAAACCAAAAAGCAAAAAAGATGTTTTGAAAAACATAGAGCAATTAGGTACTCAAATTTTGCAAGAATTAGAAAAGGGTAAGAATCCTTACATAGAAGTTCCTGTAAGAACTCTTAAGAACATAAAATTTGACCCCAAGACAAGAAAACTTTATCTTGGTGAAATAATTTCCAGACGTTACTTTTTCCATTTAGCTCAAACAAGGAAATTTACGCAAACTCTTGGTGTGGCAGCTCTAGCTAAAGAACTTATAGAAATAAACAAACACTTGAGCTTGAGGGAAGTTTACTATACGTTAAAGAAAACCATACCTGGCACTCGCATAAACGTCGTTGATGAACAAACAGAATCTAACAAGGCTGTTGAAGATTTGGAACTTATAATAAACGCTTTAAGAGAACAGTTGCACATAAACGCTAATAAGCTTGGTGCAGTTGCTGGAAATGTTGTTATTAGGGATAGAGGTGATTTAATTGATTGGTCAAAGCTTGGCTCTGGTGGTTGGTCTGTTCCAAGTAATGTTGAAGACATAGAGTTTGTTAAAGTTAATGCTGAATTCGTAATATACGTGGAGAAAGCGGCTGTCTGGGAAAGGTTGCATGAAGATAAAATTTGGAAAAAGCTTAATTGCGTAATTGTTGCAAGCCAAGGCCAAGCTACAAGAGGAATAAGAAGGTTGTTGCAAAGATTGCATTACGAGCATGGTTTGCCAATTTATGTTTTGACTGATGCAGATCCATGGGGATTCTATATTTATTCAGTAATCAAATTTGGTTCCATAGCTTTAGCTCATATTAGCGACAGACTTGCTATACCAAAAGCAAAGTTCCTTGGCTTAACTGTTGATGACATAGAAAAATATGGACTAAAGAAGCATTTGATTAAGTTTAAAGATGTGGACTTCAGAAGACTTGAGCAAATAAAGAATTACGAATGGTTTAAGAACAATAAGAAATGGCAAGAACAATTTAAAAAGATGAAGAAGCTTGGGGCTAAAGCTGAGCTTGAGGCTTTAGCATCAAGAGGAATTACTTTCATAAGCGATGTTTACATACCGGAAAAGATTAAGAATGAGGACTTTTTGGATTAATTTTTTTATTTTATGTGTTATTGAATTTTATATTAAGCCCCGGTAGCTCAACGGGTAGAGCGCCCGGCTTGTAATCTGTGATTTATGAAAGCACGACGGTCACCTGAAGTTAAGATGAAGACAAGTGACCGGGAGGTTGTGGGTTCAAATCCCACCCGGGGCTTAAAATTTCTTTTTTAAACACATTAACCTCTATTTAAATTTTACGACGGTTGTTCAAGCTTAGGGAAAAGTTAATAAACTAACAAAAATGAGTTTTTGAGTATGATAGACAAAATAACAAAAGACAAAAAAATGTTGGCAGCTGTTGCAGCAGTAGTAATTGTTGCTGTAGCAGCTGCATACTTCTTGGGCTACTTGCCTTTCTAGCCCCCTCTTTTTTAATTTTTTAACAAGTAAAAATTAGTTAATGGTATTTGTTGAATTTTTAGCCATAGCTTTAGTGATAATTTTGGGAGTTGTTGGAGATTATATTTTCAAAATTACAAATATTCCAGACATTATTTGGCTTTTACTTTTGGGTTTACTAATAGGGCCTGTATTCAAATTCATAGACGTTAGTTTGTTTGAAGCAGCTTTGCCTTATTTTACGGCTATAGCGATAATGATAATTCTGTTTCAAGGTGGTTTAGTAACTAATATTTACGTTTTGATAAAAGAATCTCCAAGATCTATGACTTTAGCTATTGTGAATCTTTTGCTATGCATGTTATTAGTTGCTGTAGTCATGAGTTTTTTTGGTTGGAATTTAATGGAAGGTTTATTGCTAGGGGCAATACTCGGTGGTACTAGCTCGCCAATAGTAGTTGCCTTAACCTCAAGATACAAATTAAGCAAGAAACTAAAAACTCTTTTGAATTTGGAATCTACGCTTACTGATGCTTTAACAATAATAGTTGCATTAACCATAGTGCAAATAATAGCTTTTGGCTCTTATTCTATAAGACAAATAAGCAATAGCTTGCTTGGTGGTTTTTCTATAGGAGCAGTACTCGGTTTTGTTTTTGGAATTGCTTGGCTTGCTTTTCTCGAAAGAGAAAAAAAGCTAGAGTTTTCTTACATGCTTACCCTAGCGATGCTTTTAATTTTATACTCCGTTGTTGAAATGGCCGGTGGGAGTGGTGCAATGGCTGCTTTAATCTTTGGTGTTGTTTTGGCAAACGGGAAAGATATTGCAAGTATGCTAAAACTAAAAAGACATTTTAAAATTAGTAAAAACATAGAAAAGTTTCATCAAGAAATTTATTTCCTTGTAAAAACGTTCTTCTTCGTTTATTTAGGCATGCTAATAAGTTTGGAAAATTATTTCGCTGTAGCTATAGGCTTTTTGATTGCATTTGTAATTTGGTTAAGCAGGTTCATTAGCATAAAGCTATCTTTATACAAAGCTGGTTATAGCAAGAGGGAAATGATGTTTGCATCAACAGTTATTCCTAGGGGCTTGGCAGCAGCTGTTCTATCGCAAATACCTTTGCAGTACAATTTAGCTAACGCTTCAACTTTTGTTAACGTAATAGTTTCTTCTATATTTTTCACCATTGTTTTTACAACTATTGCATCTTCCTATGCTTACAAGAAATTTAATATAAACAACAAGTAAGTTTTAAATTATGCTAGAGATAAATGGGATTAAAATTCACTGGCTAGGACATGCAAGCTTTTACTTAGAGAATGATTTGAAAATTTACATAGACCCATATCAAATTTCTCCTAAGGAAAAAGCTGATTTGATTTTCATAACGCATGAACATTACGATCACTTAAGCCCAGAGGATTTGGAAAAAATTGTTAAAAAAGAAACCACAATAGTTGCAGCTAAAGAATGTGAAAGCAAGCTAGCAAGTTTTAATTGCGAAAAGATTTTTGTTGAGCCTTTTGAGGAAATTGAAGTTAAGGGTGTGAAAGTTAAAGCTGTGCCTGCTTACAACACAAACAAACCTTTCCATAAAAAAGAAGATGGAAAAGTCGGTTACGTAATAACGGTAAAAGATGTTAGCATCTATCATGCTGGCGACACTGATTTTATAGAGGAAATGAATGATTTAAAGCCAAAGGTTGCTTTGCTTCCTGTTAGTGGAACTTACGTTATGACTGCTGAAGAGGCAGCAGAAGCTGTAAAAGCAATAAAGCCTGGAATCGCTGTGCCCATGCATTATGGAACTATAGTTGGTAGTTTGGAAGATGCCAAAAGGTTTGAGGAATTAGCAAGCAAGTATTGTAAAGTTGTAATATTGGATAAAGAATAATTACTTTACAATAACAACGCTTAAATATTGGGTTAAGGTTTTAAACCTTAATTTTCAAAATAATTTTTAGAATGGTCCCCTATGCCAGAACAGCAAAGTCTTTGAAGATTAATTTTGTTTATTTGGGGCAATAGGGGATGATCCTTCTGGCCCAGAAGGGGACCATGCAACGTGGGCCGAAGTTTGTGATGTATGTGGTAAAGAAGCTAGCTTCTTCGAAATAATAAATAATGAGGTTGTTTGTGAAAGTTGTAAAGATTATTTTGATTTGAAAAATGAAGAGTATGATGATTCTATACATTGCTTAATATGCGATTGGCCGATAAACAGAGTTATTAAGAAAGATAAGGTTAATGAGTTTTGCTCAGGAATAATAAAATGGCTAGAAGCCAAGAAGATAAAGAATAGGGAAAAAATAATTGAAAAAATAAGAGCATTAATGAACAAAGATGCTTATCTTTGCAGGTATGATTTCTTTTACTTAATAAGAGATTTCATAAAAGAATACAACCCTAAAGCTGCTAAGGTTTTTGAGGAAAAAATTGCTAAGCAGTTTGACTTTAACGGTGCTATGGTTAGCTAAAAATTAAAAACCCAAACTTTATTTTTTATACTGAGGGGCCGTAGTCTAACCAGGTAGGACATTCCGATGAGAACCTAAAGCCTGGCTCCAGCAAGCTGGAGCTTTGAGGAAACCAGGTGGTCGGGGTTCAAATCCCCGCGGCCCCACTAACAATTTAAACTTTTGGTAAAAAAATTTTGTATTGTGCTAAGCTTGTTAAAAAGTTTGTACAATCATAAAAGACTTGTTGACGCTGTCAAAGAAGAAGTTGCTAAAGAGTATAAGATTCCTAAGAAAGCTTTAAACATTCCTGTAAGATATGCTTTGCTTCCTTGGTTGATAATTAAGAAGGGGTTTAGCTATTTGGTTGGTAAAATATTGGGAGCGTATGCGAGAGAAAAGAAAGAAATTTTAATAGATTATTCTCTTTGGTTCAAAAGTCTTTTTAGCTACAATGCTCTGAAAACATACATTAAAACTCTTGCAGAAGAATTTGCACATGCTGCCCAAGATTATCTTGGAAAGCTTAAAGCGAAAAGATTTGATGAATACATAAAAAATTACGAAAATGATGAGAATGAAATAGAAGCTAAAAGAGTTGCAAACAAAGTTGCTGATAGGGTTTTGAACTTATTCCAAAGGAACAAAAGCTACTTCGGTTATAAACTTCCTTTCTATTCCCTTCTTAGCCTTTTTTAATTTTACCAATGTTTGATAATGTGTGCCTAATGGGGTAATTAATATTCCATTTGTTTTTAATTGTTGAATCCATTCATCATAAATTCTTTTTGCAGCTGCACTACAAACTATTCTATCATAAGGAGCAAACTCAGGCAATCCTTTTTTACCATCCTTTAGAAAAATTTTTACATTCTCATAACCATATTTTTCCAAGTTTTTCTTACCAAATTCAAAAGCTTGCTTATTTATTTCAACACCAAAAACCATGCCTTTCTTACCAACTATTTCCGCAATATAAGCTAGCAATATACCTGAACCAAATCCTATTTCTAAAACTTTCATTCCTTTCTTTAGCTCTAACTCTTCAAGCAATATTGCATGCATGTGAGGTGCTGAAATAGTAACATTGCCAGGTATAGGCAAAGGCTGATCAGCATAAGCTAAATCTTTATACTCCTCTGGTACAAAATCCTTCCTATCAACTTTTAGCATTGCTTTCTTAACTTGCCTAGATTTTATGTATCCAAAATTTTCCAAACGCCTAACCATTTCCTCTAGCTTCATGATTTAAAGATTTATTCTTAAGAAATGAAAAAATAGAATAATGCAAATTCATAAAGATAAAGAGCTTGAGAAAGCTGTAGAAAAGATAAAAAGCGTTAAGGTACAGGGAGCTAAAGAAATTGCAATCTTTGCTCTGAAATTTTTGAAGAAGTACGCTATGAAGCATGGGTTTGGCTTAAGGTTTGAAGTTGCTAGTTATGTGCTTGAACAAACAAGACCAACAGCTGTAGTTTTGCATAACTGTTTGGAAATAGTGAAAAGAGAGCAAAAAATGAGTACTTTTGATAAGTTGATTAAGCAACTTGAAACTGCAACTAAAAGACTTGCTAAAAAGGGTGCTAAGCTAATACCTGATGGCGCGACAATAATGACCCATTGTCATAGTGGAGAAGCAGTAGCAACTATTAAAGAGGCTACAAAGAAAAAAGATGTTAAAGTTATTGCCACACTAACAGAGCCATTAATGCAAGGTGTGAAAACAGCAAGAGAGTTAAAAAGAGCTGGTATAGATGTTCATTTGATTGCAGATTCTGCAACTGGATTTTTTATGAGACATGTTGATTTGGTTATGGTTGGGGCTGACGCTTTAAGAGTTAGAGAGCCAAAAGGTTTGGTGAATAAAATAGGTACTTTTAACATTGCACTAGCTGCAAATTACTACAAAAAACCTTTTTACGTTACTGCAAACAGCTTTAAAATTGATAAAAGAAAAAAAATAATTATCGAAGAAAGACCAAAGGAGGGTTTGATAAACATTAAAGGAATAAAAGCATACAATCCAGCATTCGACATAACGCCCTGGAAATTCGTAACAAAAATAATTAATGAAAAAGAAATAATTAATCCTGAAGAATTGGTGAAAAAATATGGCAAAGATTGATTGGTATCTTGACTTTGTAGACCTTAGCTATAAGCCAAGAAAAGATGATTTACTTGCCTTGTTCTATTTTGAGCCAGCAAAAGGAATTAGCATAAAAGAAGCTGCTGGTAGAATAGCTAGTGAGAGTTCTGTAGGTACTTGGACGACTTTAACAACTATACCAAAAGGGTTGAAAAGGCTTATGGCTAGGGCTTATGAAATTAAAGGAAATTACTGTAAAATTGCTTATCCTTATGATCTGTGGGAAGAAGGAAGCGTGCCACAATTACTTTCTGGCATAGCAGGCAATATATTTGGTATGAAGGCTTTGAGAAACATTAGGCTTGTTGACGTTAGATTCCCAAAAAGGTATTTGCGTAGCTTTAAGGGCCCTGAGTTTAGCATAAGAGGTGTTAGGAAATTTATGAAAGTAAAGAAAAGGCCTTTAGTTGCCTGCGTACCTAAACCAAAGCTAGGCATACCAACTAATCAATTCATAAAAATTGCTAGAGATTTCTGGCTTGGTGGGGGCGATTTGCTTAAAGATGATGAAAACCTAACTAATCAAGTTTTCAACAGATTCAAAAACAGATTTGTTAAAGCTATGAAAACAAGGGATAAAATAGAGAAAGAAACTGGAGAAAAGAAAAGTTATTTAGTTAACATAACAGCACCAGTTAAAGAAATGGAAAAAAGATTGAAGTTAGTAGCTGATTATGGTAATGAATACGTAATGGTAGATTTTTTAACCATTGGGTTTTCAGCATTCCAGTACGTAAGGGAACTTGCTCATGATTATAAGCTTGCTATACATGTACATAGAGCAATGCATGCAGCCATGGACAGAAATCCTAAACATGGTATGACAATGCTATTTTTAGCTAAACTGGTCAGGCTTATCGGTGGCGACCAATTGCATATAGGTACTGTTGGGTTAGGAAAGCTCGAAGGAAAGAAGCAAGATGTTTTACTTTATCAAAAAACAATAACTAAGAAGTTTATTAGGGAAGAGTTTCCACGAACTTTGGGTCAAGATTGGGATAAAATCAAGCCTGTGTTTCCTGTGGCTAGTGGTGGTTTACATCCTGGCTTGCTCCCAAGACTTTTCTCAATAATGGGAACAGATATTGTTATTCAGGTTGGTGGCGGCATACATGGTCATCCAAAAGGAACTTATGCTGGAACAAAGGCTGTAAGGCAGGCTATAGATGCTTACTTGCAGGGAATTGACATCAGAGAATATGCCAAAAAACACAAAGAGCTAAAGCAAGCCTTAGATAAGTTCGGATTTATTAGGCCAAAATGATAAAATAAATTTTTATGATAAGACTTGTGCTGACTTTACTAATTTTTACGTTGCTATATGTTTTTCTTTACTATTCTATGCCTCAATGCTCCTGGGTAATAACAAATTGTTGCCCAGAGCGTGCTGGAGCTAACTGGGAGTGTGTGGATTTAAGATATTACAAGGCTCCAGATTGCCAAGAAAATCTAATACTATGTCCACAAGTATTATCACCAAAACCAGAGCAAGAATGCAAAGCTGTACCGTTTAATGGGTGTGTGGTAAGATGAAGCTAAAGGCCAGATTTTTAGATTTTGAAGCAGGTGGTAAAAAGATTATTGTATTAAATAAAGATGATGCTGAAATTTTAGGTGTGAAAAGTTTGGACAGAGTTATCATAAAAAAAGGAAACAAAAAATTAACAGCTTTAGTTGATGTATCTAAAAAGACAGTGAAGCAAGGTGAGATTTTTGTTTTTGAGGAGGTAAAGCTTGCTCTGGATTTAAAAGAAGATGATTTGGTTGAAGTTGAACCGGCAAAAATACCAAACTCTTTGGAATATATAAAACAAAGAATTAGAGGAAAAATTTTGTCGCAAAAAGAAGTTGAAGAAATTGTAAAGGATGTTGTTGAAGGAAACTTGAGTGATGTGGAGATTGCTGCTTTCATAGTTGCTTTGGAATACATGCCTCTAAGCTTGGAAGAAGCAAAATACATGACTCTTGCAATGGTAAAAACCGGGAAAACTTTGGAGCTTAACAAAAAGCCTATACTGGATAAGCATAGCATAGGTGGTGTGGCTGGAGACAAAACCTCTTTGCTAGTAGTACCAATAATCGCAAGCCTGGGCTACACAATCCCAAAAACAAGCTCAAGAGCAATAACTAGTGCTAGTGGTAGCGCTGACAGAGCTGAGGCTTTAATGCCTGTCAACTTAAGTCTGGAAGAAATGAAAAGAGTTGTTGAAAAAACCAATGGTTGCATAGTTTGGGGTGGTGCTTTAGATCTAGCTCCAGCTGATGACATCTTCATACGAATAGAAAGACCTCTTTCTATAGATCCTTTTTTGTTGCCATCTATAATGGCTAAAAAGAAGGCTGTAAATGCAAGTCATATGGTTTTAGATATACCTACAGGCAGAGGAGCTAAGATAAAAACCATAGGCGAAGCTAAAGTATTGGGTAAAAAGTTTATTGAGTTAGCAAATATGCTTAACATAAAGCTTAAAGCTGTGATAACTCGTGGGGAAGAGCCAATAGGTCATACCATAGGACCAAATCTTGAAGCTAGAGAAGTTTTGGAAGTTTTGATGAACAGAAAGTATGTGCCTGACATGGTGGAAAAAGCATGCACCATAGCTGGAACTTTGTTAGAGTTAGTAAACCCAAAGCTGGATGGCTATAAGGTTGCGATGCATGCAATAAAATCTGGTAAAGCAGAAGCTAAGCTAAGGCAAATAATAGCTGAGCAGGGAGGAAATGAAAAGATAAAGCCAGAAGATCTAACAACTTCAGAAATTTATGCTGATATAATTTCTAAGCAGGAAGGGCAGGTACTTTGGCTAAACAACGCTGCACTCATCCAAGCAGCTAGATATGCTGGTTCGCCTAAGTTTAAGGACTGTGGAATTTACATTTACAAAAAAGTTGGTGAGCCTGTAAAAGCTGGAGAAAAGCTTGTAAGGATTTATGCTAAGAGTGAAGCAAGGTTAGAAAAGGCTATAAGCATTATAGAGAATGAAAAAGCTATAGGCGTGGGTAAAAGATATAAAATGCTTCTTGACAAAGTAAATGGAGATGTTATCAGAAGAACTTTTCATTTAGAGCGTTAAAGAAAAAACAAAAGAAGAGGAAGGGCTAGCTTATTTTGCTAGCACTATGTGAATTGTTGAAACGTTGACTTTTCTGCCGTCCTGCAATTCTCTTTCTTCTGTACCGATTTCAACGTTCTTTAGCTTGATGTCTTGCATGAATCTCCTGCGGACAACTTCTGCAACGTCTACTGCTCTTGAAATTGCCCTTCCTCTTGCTCTCAAGTGAACTTCTTTTTTACCATCTGTAAATTGAGCAATTACAGCTAGTACGTAATTCATTGTTGGTTTTCTACCAACGTAAATTACATTGTCTTGCTCTGCCATTCATTTTCACCTCCGTTTTTGCTAGATTTATTGGGGGGTTTAAACTGTATAGAATATTAAGAAGGATTAAGAATATAAAAGCTTTTGTACTTTTAGCTGTAGTTGTACACTCTTATTTTGGTAGAAGCTGAAAACTTGTAGGTAAAAGGTAAGTAAATCTCTATGCTAGGATGCACTTCTGGCAAGCTTGGTGTGTTAAAGTTTATTGTACATTTAACAGACTCTACTTTTTCTTTAGTGACAGATATATCTCCCATAATAATGTACTTTTCTAGCTCAATGTCAAAATCCCTTCCATCATCAATCAGATTAAGGTTTTCCTGGGAGAAATCAAATTCAAAGCTATTATCTTTAATTTGTATGTTGGCTTGAATATCGCCTATACTGCAAGAACTTCCTTCCTTAACTAAATCTGCTGGAGATATTTTAATGTAGAAATAATTATTATCGTTGTTTATTATTTTGACTTTTTCCGCTTTTATTTTGCCTTTTTGGGCAAAATCTATGTTGAATATAAAAGGTTGACTAGCATATAACCATTCTCCTCTAATAATTTGAGTTGGTGTCTGGTATTCATTAGTTAAATCAAATTCAGGCACTATTTTAATAGGGGCTATTTCATCCCTGCTAAAACTTGGTTTCGTTGTTGTATATTTAGAAAGTTCTTCATTCAGCAACGGTATTGTAAAGGATTTTGTAATAGAATAATCATAACCAACAGTTAATATGACATCATAGGTTTTATATGTTGTTTGCTCTTCAATCTCTGGTGTAGAAATTAGTAAAATTATATCAGCTAAATCTTTGCTATCCAAATAATCTATAGTACATGAGAATTTCCAAGGGCTTTGGGTGTTTTCACTTCCTTCTGTATTACATACACCATTTATAACGGTTGCTTTGCTTATAGAAAAAGGAAAGTAGTTTGAATAGATGCGTATATTTTTAATTGGTTTTGGACCTTCGTTTTTAACAATTATTTGAAGAGGTATATTGCTTGTACTTTCAAATATTTTTGATGGATATTTAAACTCTACTTGCAAAACATCATCATAATACTTTATTGTTGGAATTGTTGGTTTGGAAGGAAGTGTTGGTTTATAAATAAAAAAATAGTAAAAAAGGCCTGCTATAAATATAATAACTGCAATAGTTCCAAAAGCCAAAGATTTCATAAAATTAATTTCTGTTTTTAATTTCTAAAAAGCATAATTTTTATCATATGGCTTCTGATGAAGATAAAAAGAAAGAAAAACCTGATAAAGAGGAATTAGAAAGAAAAAAGTTAGAGTACGAAATTGAAGAAAAGAAAAGAAAATTAACTTTTTATGGAAAGCTTAAGGAAGCAATTTTGTCTGTTGGGTTCATGGCTTTTTTGCTAAACTTAAGCGCTATAATAGCACTATCTTTTTTAGCTTACCTAATATTTACACAAACTTTGGTGTTGTTTTTGGGTGAAATTGGTGTTTCTTTAGCCTTTTTCATAGCTCTTACGTTATTCGCATACCTTATCTACAAATTTGCATCAAGCAAAAACACTGTACAATTAATAGTAATAACTGTGTTTGTATTTCTTTTGCAAAATTACGTAATACCACCAGTAATTGGTTATGTTCAAGCTAGTGTTGTTCCAGAACCTTTAAGAAATGCTTTTTTTGCTTGCTTAGCATCTAACTACTACAACTTGTTAGATCCAAATTCCATAATAGAATGCTCGAAATTGCTAACACAGTCTGGAAGCGTTGAACTAAAGGAAGAAAAAGTAGAAAAGTATTATCCATTAAAGCTTAGTGTAGACGGTGCTTTGCTTGCTAACTCTAATAGTGTATTTACTCTAACTTTCAAGAATTCAAACAAAGACGTTGAAATAAAGAACTTAATGGTCGATTTAAGAGAATTTGTTGCTTTAGCACAGCCGAGAAAGTATTTTAAGTATGATATCAGTTATTCTTTCTCTGCATGTGAGAACATTGGCTGTAACATTCCTCCTCTTTCTGAAAAAG
Organism: Candidatus Aenigmatarchaeota archaeon; assembly: GCA_015522145.1. Lineage (GTDB taxonomy): Archaea > Aenigmatarchaeota > Aenigmatarchaeia > CG10238-14 > WAMV01 > WAMV01. The sequence goes on from WAMV01000011.1 coordinate 13,559, forward strand.
TTGTTGTTTTCACTGTAGAAAAAAATGAGCAATTTTGTAATTATAGCGGTAATGTTTTCTTAATAGGTTTTGATTACAGCTATGAGAATAGCTTAAAGAGTTCTATAAGCTTGGGTGTAGCAAGAAATGCTTATGTTGATGCTCCAGAATTTAGAAATAATGTGGAAAGGGTTGAGATTGCTCCGAGAGATTTGGAAATGAGTATTAAGATGTTTCCAGGCTACATGAATGTTGACAAAAAGAATTATAATGTAGAAAACGGCTATCCAGAATTTTACTTAGTAATTACGCTAAAGAATTCAGGATTCAAAATGGCGACAGTATACTTGGGTGAGATGAGTATAAGCGAAATTGTTAATGACATTATTGATGAGCAAACATGCTTAGAGGAGTTAAAAAATACTTTTGGTCAACAAATTAGTTTTAGAGATGAGTTGGCTTTGGCATGCAGGATACCATTAAAGCTTACTGATTCTGAACTAAGTAATTTAGATAGCTTTTTGATAACAGAACTTAACATAGAAATTCCTTACAAAGTGGAAAAAACATATTCTATGAGAACAACTATTCAGGACATTTGTCAGGAAGCATAGCTATTTCTTACTCTAAATTGAACACCTGGCTTGTAGTTCACAAAGCTTAATTTGTTTTCGTCATAAACAAAAAGCTTAAAGTCTTTAACGCTTAAATTATACAAAATATCTGCATTGGCTTTGTATTTGAAATCACAACTTACTACACAACTCTGGTTTATGTCTGTCCAGTCATCAACAATATAACAAGAACTAGAGGAAGATAACTCAACATTAATTTTTCTATCAAGTATGCTTGCTTCCAATTCGTAAGAATTTTCTGGAAAAACAAAGTAATTTAGTTTATCAATTTTGTTTTTTATTTTGTTCTTTAGCGTTACTAAGCATCCTGAAGAAGTGGCTTCAAAAATTTCTTGAGTGTTTATGTTGCAAGAATCAACATTTTCTTCTTCATAAACTATGGATTTGCAGGAATCTGGTAGCTCTTGGATTGATTTTTGGATTATTTGTTTTATTGGAGAGCTTGCCACAAAGGTTTGGTGTATTGTGTATATGAAAGAAGATAGTGGAGATGGAAATCTAACCTTATGCTCCTCATTAACTTCTGAAGTTATATAATCGTTTTCTATTTTCATTTGTATTGTCTGTAAAAAAGGTATTGTTCTTATTGTTTGCCTGTAAAGACTTCTACCTCCTTCAAAATTTGTTCTCACCTCGTTAAAGATTAAGCTTATTCCATAATTGCTGAAAGGTATTTGGTTTGCATATTCATTATATTTCTCTACTGTAGCATTTTTCAAAACATTTATCATTCTTGCTATAGCTACTTCTAGAGAGTTGGGCAAATAAATTTCATTATCATACCTTACGTAAGGGATGTTGTTAGAGTCTACTCTATGATTTTCGTCTAAAATTGGTTTAAGATTTTCTTTAAACAATTCATGTTGTGTATGAACAAAAGAATAATTTAAGGCTTTGAACAAACTATGATTACTCCATTCCAACAAAAGCAAAGAATTGTCTATGTTTGCTAACATTTCAATTCTTTTTTGAAAACTTAAACTGGATAAGTAATCAAAATAAATAAGTCCTGCAAAAGCTAATACGCCTATTAACAGCACTGATACAATGGCAAAACCTTTCACCAACCCACCTCCATAAGCGTACTTGCTACCAATTTCTTAGAGTTATAAGGCAAAACCACAAAGCCCGGAATATAATATTTTGGTGAGCATTCTGTTTTGTAAACTTCTTGCCCATCTATCAAGAAGTTTAAGCAAGATTCATATACGAAACTTCTGTAATATGCTGAATCAATTGATTTGTTAATAGTTTGTCTATATTCAATATCATTTAGCAAAGTATAGTTGATTATTCCATCTTCTAATCCGTAAAGCAAAGCGTAGTTGAATTGATTGAAGTATAAAACAGTAAGTTGGTCTTGATAATTTAGCATAACCTTCATGATTATTTGATTAAATGAAAAGAAAATGATCACTATGATAATCAAGATAGCTGCCAAAGTTATTACATCCTCTATACCAATCAAAGACTTCATGATCTCCATAATATCACCTTTAAATACCCCATATCATTTTCAATGAATGTTGGTGCTTTAACTACAATTATTTTGGGCCAGCCTTTATTGCCTCCTTCACAAACAACATCTCTTTCTGGAAGAGTTTTTTGAATTTCTTTAGCCACGATAAAGTATACCCTCAAATTTGAACCTGAAAACATATTATTAATTTCTTGACCTATTTGAGAAGAGAGTTCTTTACATTTAGTTGAGTTTATGACAAAGGGCTCGTTGGTTATTCTTGGGTCTTTTGAAATCATTCTAGCTATTGCTAAAGCTGTTTGTTGATATTTTAATGCATCTAGGTTTGCTAAAAGTTCTAAGCCTTTTATCATGAACAAAAATGCTCCTACTATAATTAACCCTAGAACTATTAAGCTCATCAGCATTTTGGGTATGGCAGCTAAGCTTTTCATGAAAGCACCACTATGGAAATCTTATCCCCTTGCTTCTTTATCACAAATTCTTTTCCTTGCAAATTAAAATTCGTGCCTGATAAGTATGGAAAAACAACTTTGCAAATATTCTCTTTATCAGCGAAATTTCCTGGGCATTCGCTTCTTATTACCTCTAGTTGTGAGTTAGAGGCTTTAAGCCTGTATGTTGCTTTATAGCTAATAGTTGTTTGAACATCTTGCAAGTTAGAGGATTTTAAAAGAAAAGTTGCTAGAGAAATGTCACTTGCCACATCCCAAGCTGTCTGGGAAAAAATGTGGAATATGACATACTGCAATTGCTCTCCAAAAACATAAAACGCAAAAAGAATAATTGCTATGATTGAAACGATTATAATGATAACATCTGGCACGACGCTTGCCATAATTTAATTTAAGATTGAACATTTATTTTGCAATCATCTGGGCTTGGTTCTGTTATGCCGAATTGCTCGCAGCCTTTAGGTTCTCTTTCATTCCAAGAAGGGGTTGGAGGATTGCTAGGGTCTAAGCCCTTTAATCGCCACTCAAAGCAATATTTGATTAATTTGGATTGACATGCTTGCTCATTGGCTTCCTGCGAAAAAATTGTGGAAAAATCAAAAAAGATAAAAACAATTATGAGTAGTGAAATTAATACTACGCCTATTATGAACAATGTATGCGCTGTTACTGCTTTCATGTTCAGCACTTAGATGGTAATTTATCAGCATAAGATGCACATTCTGGGACATAGTTACTAATCTCGCTTGGAGAATTTATTGCTCCTATAGCACAAAGTCTTTGGAACTCTGCTAAGCAGTAAGCTTCATCTATACTACTTGTTCCTTTTTGAAAATTGGTAACATACCAATAAGCTACGGTTGCTATTATTATTACTGCGAAAACTACAGCAATTATGTAAGGTACTGGTACGGCGGCTTTCATAAATAAAAATTTATGCTGGTTGTATATTAATGACTCTTATATATTCTATAAAATTAAAACCAGAAGCCTCATCTAGATCGAACCACACTTTAACTCTTTGTGGTTTAATAATTGCTTTGTTATAGGATGGTAGTTTGTTATCTAGTAATCCCCCCAGATCACAATCTTCTCTATCTTTTTCACTTACAGAGCTTATTTGAGTGGATGGTTTTATAAAATTATAATCTACATAAGTAGATGCTTTAAGTTGGCCCTCTTGGTTCATACACCAAATTTCTCTTGTAAACTGTTCAATGAATTTTTTATCTATTTGTCTTTCTTTTTGAGTTAAACCACTTAAGTCGATTATTATTGGTCTATTAGAAAATTTACCTTGTGTAAAAGGGTCTCCACACAACTCCTCTTTTGTCTTTCCATTCTCTCGATACAAAGTTATAGCTTGGCCACACGTTTTAAAATCTTTGTAATATGTCCTTCCTCCTCTCCCACTAAATGGTATAGATCCCTCGAACTGTAAATCTTGATATTTCACAGGTATATTATCCCAATCATAATTACAAATTGCGTAAGCACAAAGCACAGCTTTTTCAACAGTTGTTGGTTCTGCCGGCTCAAAAATTCCTAAATTTGAAGCAATGTTAGCTATGGCATCTAAAATGTTGCCTCCAGCTTCTTTTCCTTTAGATATTAAAAAGCTTCCCGTGCCTATTAACAACAACAAAAGTATAATTCCTCCTATAATAACAAAAGTTTGTGTAGCAATTGTCTTCATTAAATTAAATTTTGTTGGTAATGATAATTAAATCTAACAAGGTCTCCAAGGACAAAGACTTATAACACCCCACACTTGTTTTTCTATCCAAGCTTTAAACTTCTCAAAGAAATCTTTTATTAAATTGGAAGAAAATTCCAAAATCTTGCCTCCAAAAAAGTAGAGTATGGCTAAAGCTATTAAAGCTAGTATAAGCGTAGCTATTAAAGCCAGTATTGCTCCGCTAACCACAATAAATTATTGTAGAAATTACGATAATAGTTTTTCCCATGCTAACTGAGCTATTAATTGCTTGCCAAAATTAAAATACAAAGCTAATAGCAAAATTACAACTATCAAAGCTATTAACAGCCAAAATATTGCTTTAGTTATTCCTTTCATACTACCACTGCCTGTACGATTGATGAAAACATCAAATAAACTAATATCGTAACGACAAAATAAATCAAAGATGCCACTATAAGATTTTTAGCAATCTCTATCTTTTTCTCAACAACGTCATCACCTTTGCTTATACTTGCCAGGAAATTTGAAATCATGATTACAATCTCTATCAAATAAATCCCAATTACTGTTTGGAAGAGGTAGAAAGGCATTATCTGGCTTATGTTAACAAAGCTTGTTACGAATGTTTGAGAGCTTAAGCCAGCTACACCTGAAGTATCTTGGAATAAGGATTGGGCAACATTACCAAACTGCAATATTAGCACTATCATCAAAGCTGTTAAAGAGCTCACAACACCTGCAGACAATGGAGCAAGCAGCAAAGCCTGTATTTTCATTGATGAAGTAGTTTCTTCAAGCAACTCTTTAAGCAACGCATCAACTTCCTTTATGTTTTTAAGATAAGTGCTTATGTCTTTCAATGTTTTGGAAAGGATTGTGAAGCTTTTCTTGCTTATCTCAGCTATAGCCTTAAGTATAGCGTTTATCAGACTTGAGTTATAATGTTTTATTGCTCCTATTTTTGGATCAAAAACAGCTTTCTCAAAACTTACGCCAAAGGTTTTAATGTTATGAACTATGCTGTTAAAAAGTTTGGAAATTTCCAGAGTTTTAATTTTGGCTGTTAAGCTCTCTAGAGATTTTTCTAAAGGCATCCCCCTACCTACTATATTGCTTAGCTGATAAACCGCTTCTACAAACTCATCTTCTATTTTCTCTATTTTTCTTTTTTGGGCTGAAGCTTTTCTGCTAGAAAAATAAAAATACAGAGCTATTCCCATGCCTAAAGCAACTATGGAAGAGACGGAATAGAAAAGCTGAGCTTCGCTAAAAACTCCTCCTTGCAAGCTTGCCTGCCAGAAAAGGTAAGAGAATAGCAAAGCAAAAATCATAAACAAGATCAAAGAAAAATAGTCAAATTTCTCTTTAATCTTTACTGAGTGAAAGCTGTATGGTCTCTTCCTTAGATAATAGATTGCTAAATAATAGACGCTTAATGGCAATAAAACGTTATAGCCTATAACCAGAAATACTGGCTGAAAAGTTTCTGGCATAAATATTGCAACAAAAGGCAAGAACACTAAGCCTACTATAGGCAACAATATACCTAAAGCGTTTATAACAGTTATAGGAACTTTCAGCTGAGCAGCAAACTCTTTCATTCTTTGTTTTGTTCCGTTTAGAATGAAATCAACTGCTTCCCTAATAGTTTTTTCCCTCTGCTCGCCATACTGGCTTATAGAGTTTTTAAGTAAGTAGAGTGCTTCAGCAAACTCTTCATAATCGCTTCTCCACTTCTCTATAAAGCTATCAAAAGCTTCCTCAAAGCTAGAGTATTTGCGCGTATAGGTTTTCCATAAAATTTCTTTTAAATCTTGAGCTAGTGCACCGCTTAAGTTTTGCTGAGCATACTTTATTGCTCTTTCTAAATTTGGGCTTATACGCAATGCTGTGGCCATGTAAAGTATGCAGAAAACCATTTCTTCGCTAGCTTTAATCCTAAAAACATCCCTAGCATAAAAGGGATAGGTATAAAGAAAGTAAAAAACAACTAAACCCAAAATTAAAGTCACTACGAATGTTGCTAAATTTAACCAATTGAAAATAGTCAAAACGAACAATCCTAAAATTGTTAAAATTGATGGCAAAATTATAGCTAAAGTAAAAGCCCTTTCAGCCTTAGTTTTTATATGAGCAAATTCTAAAGCGTCTTCGTAGCTTCTTTTCAGCTTTGCAGGAATTGGTAAATTAAAGAAAAAAGAATTGCAAAGCTTCTCGTAAATTTCAAACATAATTTAATTTTGTCGTTTTTTGTTGATATAGAAAACCGCTTATACTGGAAACACATCTGGAGGTAATGGTGGTAATCCAGGATTTTGTTCTTCTTGAGTTTGGGTCTCTATACAGGAAGGGACGTAATTAGAGCATGACTCAACGCCTTTTTGAGCTAAAAAGTCCTGCCA
>WAMV01000012.1 GCA_015522145.1 Candidatus Aenigmatarchaeota archaeon
ATTACAGAAGAGGAAATAAAAACCTTGTTAAAAACTCTATCAGGTGTTTGAAATGGCAAAAAAGGTAGGTCCTGCAGGAAGGTATGGAAGTAGATATGGAAAGAGAATTAGAGAAATGGTTCTTAAAATTGAAAAAAAACAAAGGCAAAGGCATGTCTGTCCAAAATGCAAAATGAAAAAAGTTAAAAGAGTATCTACAGGTATATATTTATGTAAAAAATGCGGCACCAAGTTTGCTTCTGGTGCCTATTATCCTGAAGGTGCTTAAAATGGTCTATATTTGTACAAACTGTAAAAAAGAAGTAGAAGGGTTTGATGAAAGAGTTAGGTGCCCTTATTGCGGCAACAGAATTTTCAAAAAACCAAGACCTAAAATAGTAACGAAAGTAAAAATATAATATGCATAAAGCAAAGCTCGTACTAACTTTGGATGAAGCTGAAAAAATAGCTAGAAGCCTAGCTGTGGAAAAGGATGTTGGCGTTAAAGTAAAACACAAAAACAATAAGATTGTTATAGAAATTGAGCAAGAAAAATTAAGTCATCTAAAAGCAATAATAAATTCTTATTTGACCTTAGTAAATATGTTAAAGGAGGTATAGACCATGGAAGACGCAAAAAAATTGCAAGAACTTCAACAATATCAGATGCAGCTACAAAACGTTATGATACAGAAACAAGAACTTATGATACAAAAAGCTGAGATTGAAGAAGTTATGAGACAATTGGAAAAATCAAATAAAAATGAAGCCATGAAAATAGTAGGTAATATTATAGTCACAAAAAATATAGAAGATATTAAAAAAGAATTGCAAGATAAATATGAATTTGTTAAATTAAAATTAGAAAATCTTGAAAAATTAGAAAAAAAGTTAATTAAAAACATATCAGAACTTCAGGGTTGATACTATGGATGTTGCAATAAAACTATTAGATGAGATAATCAATGATAGAACAATACCCAGGAATATAAGAAGGGTAGCTGAGCAAGCTAAGCAAGAGTTGCTTAATGAGAACAAACCAACAGAGCTAAGAGTAAGCGCAGCTATCCACTTGCTTGATGAAGTTGTTAATGATCCGAACATGCCCCTATACGGCAGAACTAGAATCTGGAACATAGTTTCTATCTTGGAGAAAATAAGGGCTCAAGTGGAGAAATGATATTTATTTTTAAACAACAATAATTGTTAATATGGAGGATGAATATTTAGTTCTTGACCCTAGATTAGCAAAAAAGGAAAGTGTGGTTAATTTAAAAGTAGAGAAACTGGAAAGTGTTAAGGATGTCGACAGAGTACTTAATCTGCTCAGACAAGGATTTGTTGTTTTCTTAAGAATAAAAGAGTTGAGAGAAAGGAGCTTGAGTGATTTGAAAAGAGCTGTGGAAAAGATTAAGAGAACTTGCGAAGCAATAGAAGGAGATATAATAGGTGTAGATGAAGACTTTATAATCATCACACCAAAAAATGTTAGAATTTTTAGATAGTTTCTAATTTTTTAGACAAGTAAGATTTTAACTTACTAATTTCAATTCTTTCTTGCTCTTTAGTGTCTCTATCTCTAACAGTTATTGTTTTGTCTTTTAGGGTCTGTTCATCAACAGTTATACAGTATCTGACACCAATTTCATCGGCCTTAGCATATCTTTTACCTATACTTTGCCTATCTTCATAATAACATGAAATGTTAAATTTCTTTAGTTTCTTTTCTATTTTTTTTGCTGTTTGAATTTGCTTTCTATCTTTTACTAAGGGAAATATTGCAACTTGGTAAGGAGCTAAGAAACCTGGAAGCTTAAGCCATTTCCAACCCCGTCCATCATCCTGTAAAGCGTATAACAATACTGCGTATAAGCTTCTCTCAACTCCAAAAGAAGGTTCTATAACATGGGGTATTATTTTTTTACCATTTTCTTCCACAAAAAGTTCCACACCTGAATGTTTGGTATGTTTCTCCAAATCATAACTTGCTCTATAAGCGTTCCCAACAACTTCCTTCCAACCAAAATCAAATTTAATTTCCAAATCAAAATTTCCTTTAGAATAGTGAGGAGTTTCTTCTGGAAGCATGTGCCTAAATCTTAAAGCTTCTTCAGGTATACCCAATTTTTTGTAGAACCACATTTCTTTAGCCATAAAGTAAGCCAATGCCTGATGAGGTATTAAACCTTCTTTTACAGCATCTTTGGCCTTAATAACTATCACATCTTCATTTTTCAGCTGGGCTTCCCTGGTTAGTATCCTTAACTCTTGATTTTTCCATTTGTTAAAATTGGGTATCTTTTTTCTTTTGGGATGAACAAAATACTCTATTTCTAGTTGAGTAAATTGTCTGAGCCTTACCAAAAAATGCCTGGGAGAAATTTCATTTCTGAAAGATCTTCCTATCTGGGCTATACCAAAAGGTAGTTTGGGGTTTAGGGAAGATACCAACCTTCTAAAAGCCACAAATATGCCTTGAGCTGTTTCAGGTCTGAGATAAGCCTCTTCCTTGCCTTCAGGCCCCACATATGTTTGGAACATTAGGTTAAAATGTCTTACTTGCCCAAGCTCTCCTCTACACTTTGGGCACTTTATATTGTTGTTGTATATGATATCTTGCAATTCATCCAAACTCTTCCCTTCAACATGTATGTGTAAAGTCTCTTCTATTAAATGGTCTGCTCTGTGGATGGAATGACATTTTTTACATTGAACTATAGGGTCTGAGAAACTTTCTAAATGACCTGAAGCTTCGAAGACTTTTTTTGGTTGTATTAAAGAAGTCTCAACCTCATAAATATTGTCAGGCTCTACAAACACTTTTCGCCAAGCCCGTATAAAATTTTCCTTGATTTTTAGGCCTATTGGCCCATAGTTGTAAAAGCCAGCAAATCCACCATAAATTTCGCTTTCTGGAAAAAATATGGCTCTTCTCAAACACAGCTGTCTAAGCTCTTCTATCATAAAAATTAATTCACAGCATAAGCTAAATATCTTTATTGAAACCAGCTTTGCAAGCTTTTCTGAGTGCCTTTTTTCTGAGCTTCTTTCACTTTTTCTAAAGCCTTTCTTATTCTTTCTTCTGAAAAATCTCTTTCTTCGACTAAAAACTTTATTATTTTGTCCTCATTGATTTCTCCCCACTCTATTTTTACGTTAGTTTCGATGGGTGGGTTTAAGAAGAAATCATATATCTGATGGGCATCAACATCAAAATCCCAAGACACAAATTTTAAAACTCTGTCTAGCGTCTTATGTTTTTTAACAAGCTCTAAAGCTTTTTTCACACCAATTCCTTTAACCCCATTAGGATTGTAATCTGTCCCAACTAAAATTCCTATAATTATTAACTGTTCCCTGTTTATACCCAGTCTGGACAAATTTTCGTTCAGGTCTATGATTTCTGGTTTTATTTCTACATAAATTTCTTTTCTGGGTAGTTTCCTCTTACCTGTTATAGACAAATTCCTGACAAGTTTTGGCGAACCAAAAAGTAAGGAATCGTAGTCTTGGCTTGCACTATAGTCAACATAACCTTCTTTAGCTAACCAAGCACACTGTGCCTCTCCTTCGCTTTTAGCCTGTACCCAAGGTATGCCCATATACTCCAATAATTTTTTTGATTCTTCAACCATTTCCTCACTAAGCCTTGCTGTGGCTTGAGCATATGTTATGGCTTCCTCACCTCTTTCCAAGGCTTCTCTTAATTTTTCTTCAGCTTTTCTCTTAGCTTCTTCTCTTCTCTCTATTTCTTCTTTCTTAAACTCTGGTGGTTCGCCATCAAAGCAATAGACCGGTTTGATTCCGTGTTCTAGCAAGTTTATTGTTCTGTAGAACAAACCAGAGAGATGAGAAGTTACTCTTCCTTTAGAATCTTTTAGCGGCTCCCCAGTAAACCTGTCTCTGATAATTGCAAGAAACTGATAAAGAGTGTTAAAAGCGTCTATAGCAACTTTTTTTCCAGAAAGTTGGGTTAACTCAATCTCTTTTTTCTCAAAAAGACCTGATAAATTTACTCCCATGATTTAGTTTTTATTTTTTGCGTTTTTTTGATTTTCTTTTTAGCTCTCTTTCTATTTTATAGTCTTCCAACTCAATCCAAAGAATTAGCAATCCAAACAAGACTAACAATACAGGAAGTCCGCCGTTTATAACAATTAGAAGATCTTCTAATCCAGATCTGCCCAAATATTGAAATGAGCCTTTTAAGATCCACCAGATTGGAGCAAAAACTAGTACTAAACCAATAATGGCATTCTTTATGCTTGCCATGTTTATATTTATAAGTTAGAAAGTATTTAAATGTGATATTATGGTTTCACTTTATTCCATGCTAAAAAAGCTCTGGAAAGGTGGGGAGCTAAGAGAATTGTATAGAGAAAGGCTTATCAAATGGAGAAAGGAGCCTGCGGTAGTAAGAGTAGAAAGACCGACTAGGTTAGATAGGGCAAGAGCTTTGGGTTACAAAGCAAAAAAAGGCTTTATAATAGTAAGAGTAAGAGTTAGAAAGGGGGGAAGAAGCAGAAGATTGTATGGAAGGAGAGGAAGAAAACCTTCTAAAGCAGGAGTAAGAAAATTCACGCCTAGAAAATCTTTACAATGGATAGCTGAAGAAAAGGCTCAAAGAAAGTTTCCAAACTTAGAGGTGCTTAATTCTTATTATGTAGCTGAAGATGGTCAGTATAAGTGGTATGAGGTTATAATGGTCGATCCAAATCAACCAACCATTAAAAGTGATAAAAACATTAAGTGGATTGCTGAAAAACAACACAGAAAAAGGGTGTTCAGGGGCTTGACCAGTGCAGGTAAAAAAGCTAGAGGTTTAAAATAATATTATGAAGTATTATGATTTGCATGTAGAACCTAATTTCTCTCAAGGAGAAAATGTATTAGAAGAGTTTTTAGAAATAGCTCAAGAATTGGGATATGCAGGGATTGTGTTTATTTTTCCCTGGAAAAAGAACACTCTAGATTTTTTAACAGCGGAAATTGAAAGGCTTAGCTCTATGTTTAAGACCAAACCCTTTTTGGGTTTTTACGTTAAAAGTGTCAGGGAATTTAAAGAAGCTGTGAAATATAGAAAGTTTATAGATGTCCTTGCTGTAAAAGGTGGTGATAGCCGGATGAACAGACTGGCTGTAGACAAAAAAGAAGTTGATTTGTTAATTCACCCAGAAAGGGGTAGAAAAGATTCTGGTCTAAACCATATATTTGCAAGATTAGCGGCAAAAAACAACACATTTATAGAATTAAATTTCCACGAGCTTGTAGCAAGTACAGAAAGGTTCAAAGTTTTGAAAAAATTTTTCGATAATGTTAAGCTGGCTATGAAGTATAAGTTTAATATAGTTGTAACTTCTGGGGCCTATTCAAAATGGGAACTTAGAGATCCCATCAGCTTTGTGGCTTTGCTACATGAATTAGGTTTTGACTTAAAAACAAGTAAGCAAATGCTCTCAAAAAACATTGAAAAAATGTTAAAGGAGAATAGAAAAAGAAAGAAAAAAGAATGGATAGCTCCAGGTGTGGAGGTGGTCAAATGGCCTTCCAGAAAAGAATAAAAGTTTTGATACCAACGCTGAGGGAAAGAAAGAGATACATAGCTGTTAAACTAATTTCTGAAGAAAAATTAATACCTAGTGATGTTGAAGATGCTATCAAAAAAACTTTGCAAAATTTTTATGGAGATTTTGTTTATTCAACTTTTTCTCTAAAAATAGCAAAAAATTTACTCTACCAAGGAAAAAACATAATAATTTTGAAATGCAACCATCTTTCTGTCAACAGAGTGGTTTTAGGTATTGCTATGCTTGACAGAATAGGAGATGTTAGGGTTATACCAAAAGTTATAAGTGTATCTGGCACTATTAAAAATTTAAGGAGGAAGATAAAAAATGCCTGAACTGTTGCCAGAATATATGGGTTATGACAGAACCATAGCTGTTTTTAGCCCAGATGGAAGGCTATTCCAAGTAGAGTATGCAAAAGAGGCTGTAAAAAGAGGGCTAACATCTTTAGGTATAACGTATAAGGAAGGCGTTTTGCTAGCAACTGTTAAAATAATCAAACCTCTCCTCGTCACGGAGACTACAGAAAAAATATTCCAGATTGATGATCACTTGGGTGCAGTAGCAGCTGGTTTGTTAGCTGATGCTCGAGTTCTTATAGACCAAGCTAGAATAAAATCCCAGGTTCACAGAATAACTTATGAAGAACCCATAGATGTAGTAAGCCTAGCAAAATTTGTTGCTGATAAGATGCAGCTTTCAACGCTTTATGCTGGTTTAAGACCTTATGGAACCACTTTATTAATTGGTGGTATGGACTCTAAGCCACATCTTATAGAAGTAGACCCATCTGGTATGATATATGAATGGCAGGCCTATGCTATAGGCAGGGGTGCCAGTGTAGCAAATAAAATACTTAAAGAAAAATGGAAGCCTGGAATGAGTTTTGAGCAAGCCAAAAAACTAGCTGAGGAAATTTTACAAAAAACAGAAAAAGAAAAAGGTAACAAGCTTAGCATGGCTGTTATAGACAAAAAAGGTTTTAGAATTCTAAACAATCAAAAGTGAGAGCCTTGGCAATAAGTATTGAAAAAGCGGTCATAGCAAGATTACACATTAAAGGAAATAAATTCGAAATTTTGGTAGACCCAAAACTAGCTTGGGAATTTAAGCAGGGAAAGGATATTGACATTGACGAAATTCTGGCTTATCCAGCAATTTACAGAGATGTTAGGGCTGCAGAGGTTGCTAGTGAAGAGGAATTACAGAGTAATTTTGGCACAACTGATTATAGGGAAGTAGCTAAAAAAATTATTAAAGAAGGTGAACTACAGCTAACTGTAGAGCAAAGAAGGGAAATGATAGAACAGAAAAAAAATCAAATAGCTTCAATAATAGCTAAACAAGCTATAAATCCCCAAACAAATACACCACATCCTCCCAGTAGGATTATTAACGCAATGGAACAGTTGGGTATTAACATAGATCCGTTCATAGAGGCTGAGTTGCAAGTGGAAAGGATTTTACCAGAGCTGAAAAAGTTGTTGCCTCTTAAATTCCAAAAAGTGGTTATGGAAGTAAAGATACCACCAGCTTACGTTGGTAAGATATTCGCCTCTCCCTTGAAAAAGTATGCTACCATTAAAGAAGAATCCTGGGAAAGTGATGGCAGTCTGAAACTAAAATTAGAATTTTTTGCTGGAAGCCAGCAAGAAATAGAAAAAGTTATAGCTAATGCTACTCACGGCAATTTTGAGTCCAAAATACTGGAGAGGATTGATGTATGATAAGGAAAATTGTGTTGCCTGGAGAATACCTAGAAGAGCAGAGAGGAAGAAAATTAGGTACGGGTGTGTATAAAGAAGGAACTAAAGTATTCTCAGCTGTCCTAGGCACACCAAAAATTAGCGACACAGAAATTTCTGTAATACCGCTAGCAGGAAAATATATACCGAAAGTTAACAACATGGTTATAGGTGTTATAAAGGATGTAGAAATAACAGGATGGGTTGTTGATATTAATGCGCCTTACATGGCATACTTACCTTTAAGCGAAGGTGTTAAGGAATTTGTTGACATCAAGAAAGTTGATCTAAGCCAATTTTATGATATTGGTGATTGGATTTATTGTCAGATTTTCAAAGTACCCAGAAATAAAATAGTCCAGCTGAGCATGAAAGCTGAAAACGCTAGAAAGTTGGAAGGTGGAGTAATTGTTAAAATAACACCTTATAAAATACCGAGGTTAATAGGTAAAGGTGGTAGCATGATTAAGATTATTAGCGAGAAAACAAAAACAACAATAATACCTGGTCAAAATGGTTTGGTTTGGGTTAAAGGTAAAGATGTGGAAAAAGCTATAAAGGCTATAGAGCTTATAGAAAAGGAATCCTATATTTATGGGCTGACAGAAAAAGTTACGAGGTTGTTGGAAAAATGAAGGGTAATGTTGAGTTAATAATTGACGGAAAAAGATTGGATGGAAGAAAGCCTTTGGAAATGAGAGAAGTAGAGATGAAAGTAAACGTAGTTAGGAATGCTGATGGTTCCGCTTACGTCAGATTTGGAAAAACTATAGCTATAGCTGCGGTTTATGGCCCAACGATTTTATTACCTAAGCATTTACAAGAAGACAAGCTTTTGGTTAAAGTAAGGTATAGCATGCTACCCTTTTCTGTGGATGAAAGAAAGTCTCCAGGTCATGATAGGAGAAGTATTGAATTGAGTAAAGTTATTAAAAATGCTTTAGCTCCAGCAATTATGCTTGATGAGTACCCTAGGGCTGTGCTTAAAGTTTACGTTGAAATAATTCAAGCAGATGGCTCTACTAGAGTCACAGGTACCAATGCAGCAAGTTTAGCTTTAGCTATGGCTGGCGTGCCAATGAAAGATTTGGTTACAGCATGCTCTGTCGGTAAAATAAATGATACTATAGTTTTGGATTTGAACGGTATAGAGGATAATAATTCACAAGCAGACATGGCTTTTGCTATGATGCCTTCCAAGAATAGAGTAACTTTATGGCAAATGGATGGTCAGCTCACTAAGGAAGAAATTAAAAAAATGATCAAAATAGCAAGCGATGCATGCAAAAAGCTTTATGATATGCAGAAAAAAGCAATAAGAGGTGCTTTCAAATGATGATAGAAGAATATGTTAGGGAAGTATTGAATAAAGGAAGAAGAATAGACGGAAGAAGATTTGATGAATACAGAAAAATCATTGTGGAAAAGGATATCATTGAGAAAGCAGAAGGTTCCGCGAGAGTAAAGCTTGGTAATACAGAAGTTATAGCTGGTGTTAAGCTTAATGTTTTGAAACCATTTCCTGATACGCCAGAAGAAGGTGTGCTCATAGTAAATGCAGAATTTTTGCCAATAGCTCATGAAGAGTATGAGCCTGGACCCCCTGGAGAAGATGAAATAGAACTTGCTAGAGTTGTAGATAGAGCAATAAGAGAAAGCAAAGCTATAAAGCTAGAAGAGCTTTGTATTGAACCTAGCGAAAAAGTTTGGGGTGTGTTTATAGATATAACCGTTATTAACGATGATGGAAATTTGATGGATGCTGCATGCTTGGCTGCGACCGCAGCATTGGAAGTTACTAAAATACCAAAATATGAAGAAGACAAAATAATTAGAGGAGAGTATCAGGGTAAATTACCTTTAAGGGCTAAACCTGTTATAGTTACCGTAGCTAAGTACGGAAGAAGATTCTTAGTTGATTTGAAAAAGGAAGAAGAGGAAATTATTGATACCAAAGTAAGCATAGGTGTTTTTGATGGTAAAGTTTGCGCTATACAAAAGCAGGGTCAAGGTTATATATCCTTACGTGATATAGAAACTATATTGGAATTGGCATTAAGAAAAAGTCAAGAGCTTAAGAAGGTGATATGAATGCCAATAAAACACATAACCAAAAAAATAAAGCTAGCAGCAGTTCATAAAGTAAAGGCTGCTCCCAGATGGGTTGATTTAAAGAAATTTGGAATAAAAAGATCTAGAACCAGAAGATTTTTTGTCAAGGGAATAAAAAGATGGAGAAGACAAAGAGTTAGGGTGTGAAAAGAAAAAAAACAAGTAAGTTTTGCTTCTATGCTTTCCAACAAGCATCTCCTTGGCTGCAACTACCTGTTACTGCTACCTCACCCTGACATAACCCGTTAGCTATAACTTCTGTTTTGCCTGCTGCGCTCCAGCCGCTTGTAACCCTAGCTATATCACCTGCGGTGAGAGTTGTTTTGTCTGGGGTGTAGCTGGTCCCAGTGTTATCTAAAATAACCAAATTTGTGATTTGTTTGCTCGATGGGTTTCTAACTAAGATGGTTGTGTCTGTTACTCTAAAAACATCTAAATATACACCAGCACACTCTGTTTGAGAGGTTGTTGTATTCTCAACATTACCTGTTACTCCACCGAAGAAGCCTGGGAGCCATGTTGATACAATTCCTGCAACTGCTACTGTGAATGCTATTAACAATACGGCAGAAATCATGGGGCTTATACCTTTCATAAAAGTTTTTAAGGTTTTTGGGTATAAAAATAAATACTTTTCTTAACCAACGACTTTTATAGGCTGGGGCTCACCAAATGATGGACCGCTCGAGGAAAATACTGGGATTCTCCAACATTCTTCACCCAGAGAACATTCATCCCAAACAGAAATTCCATCTGAACACAATCCATAAAGGATTATATTTTTTATCTTCCCGAATAATATGTCTTGAATCGGAATTGGTGTCAATATAGCTTTCATTTCTCCCGGAAGCAATGTTTCATTAAGAAAATATTCTTCGCCATTATCAGTAAGCAAATTAACATTCTTTATTTCGACTAGCGAGGGATTATAAACGATTAAAGTTGTATTGTAGGTGTTATTTGAAACGCTTATAGAAACTTTTAAGATTTCTATATAAGCAGATAAACATCTTACGTCTGTAGCTTTTGCTCCAACATTACCTGTTACTCCACCGAAGAAGCCTGGGAGCCATGTTGATACAATTCCTGCAACTGCTACTGTGAATGCTATTAACAATACGGCAGAAATCATGGAAATAAGAGCTTTCATATAATTAATAATTAATTGAACTCCTGATATGATTTATTTATCTTTTAAGAAAAGTGGTTAAAAAAGAAAGAAAAGGAGAAAGCTGAAATCTTACAACTGCCAGCAAGGATCGTCTTGGGCACAACTTCCTGTTACAGATACGCTGTTCAAACAAAGACCACTAGCTAGTATTTCTTGTGTTCCAGAAATTTGTGTTGTGTTTTTATCGCTTACTACACTTATTAATTGACCTTGAGCTAGCGTTCCTACAGAAGCCAAGGATACGCCAGTATCAGTCAAAACGTTTATGGATGTAATATCTTGGCTGGATGGATTTCTTAGAAATAAAACAACGCTGCTGTTACTAAGACTTGTTACTCTGAATATATCAATGTAAACACCTGCACATTTTGTTTGATTTTCTGTTCCTGCCTCTACTGAACCTGTTACTCCACCGAAGAAGCCTGGGAGCCATGTTGATACAATTCCTGCAACTGCTACTGTGAATGCTATTAACAATACGGCAGAAATCATGGGGCTTATACCTTTCATAAAAGTTTTTAAGGTTTTTGGGTATAAAAATATAAACTTTTGGACATTTTCTTAATTTATGGCAGAAGAAAAAATAGTAACATTCAACTTACGCAAAATTGTGGTTAAAAAATCAAGATTCAAGAGAGCCAACTATGCAATAAGATATTTGAAGAACTATTTAGCTAAGCATTTTGCTCCAAACGTTAAAATAAGCCAAAGATTGGCTAACCAGATATTCAAGAATCCAATGAAAAAAGTAAGAGTCAAAATTAAAAAAGAAGAGAATAGAGTGGAAGTGGATCTTCAATGATAGATTATGCTAGTTTTTTGGGTGATGTTAACATAGGTTATTATAGTGTAGTTAATAATGAACTTGGAATAGTGGGAGAAGATTTAGAAGCCAAAAACATTAACAAAATAAAAAAAGTTTTGAAAATCGAAAAAATTTACAAGCTAACTATAGCTCAAACAAACTTAATAGGCTTATTTTGTGTTATAAATGCTAACGGTATTATAGTTCCTGAAATTGTTGAAGAAGAGGAGCTTAGCAAATTGGATAAAATAGCCAATAAACATGGTATGAATTTAGGGATAATTAAAACTAAACATACAGCCTTAGGAAATTTGATAGTTTGTAACGATAAAGGCGCTCTAGTTAGCAAATTACTAAAAAGAAGCCAAATAAACAAAATATCAAAAATTTTAGATGTCAAATCTTACACTTCTACTATAGCCTCCTTGCCTATAGTTGGTTCGTGTGCAGTAGCTAATAACAAAGGTGTTGTGTTGCACAGAGATGTTAAAGAAAAGGAAGCTAAAAAAGCAGAGAAGGTTTTGCAAGTAGAAGCAGACGTAGCAAGCGTTAATTTTGGTAGCCCTTATGTTAAATCCGGTATAATATGCAATGATTACGGTGCTTTAGTAGGAGAAAAAACTACAGGGCCAGAATTAGCAAGAATCTCAGAAATTCTTCAGGTCTAAAATATCTTCTTGGCTTTGTAAATTTCTGCTTTGCCATTATTCTGTCTTATTAGTAAAGCTACCTCACTTAAAACTTTTAGCTTATTGCTAGCCCAAACAGAATGTTGAATAAGCTTTGCTTTATTTTTCTTAAGTATTCTGTTTACCTTAACCCTTAGATATCTTTTTTCCCTAGGCAAATCAAAAACCAAAATGTACATTCTCTAGGCCTTCTCAACTATTATGAATTCTGTATATTTGCATTTTCCACAGTAATATCTGTCTTTGTGTTTAGCCATGAAGGTTGCGTTGCTACATCTGGGACATACTTTTGTCTTGTAAACCACTTTCCCTTCCTTAATTTCTATAATGCTACTGATTCTGTTGGGTTTGTGCTTCACTTTCTTCACCTTTTGTTTCTTTTTCTTTAATTGGTTTTTCATATATGTAAGCTTTGATTTTTGATTCATTGCGCGCAGCTTTTGTTCTTATGTAATCAATGTCTATATGTGTTATATCAACGTTAAATTGTTGGGCTATTAACTCTTCCACTTGCTTTCTTGACGGAGTTGGTTGACCATCATGCTTTATTTCTAACAACAATATCTTACGATTGAAAAACACGTCGTTCTTCTCTTCTAACAATTTCATGTCCATATTTTCACCCCACATATAATGCATATTTTCCTTTTTCTTCAATTTTTAAAGCTTTAGCTATCTCACTTTCGGGGTTTAATATAATAACTAAGCCCTTCCAGGTTGTTGATAAATCACCCGAACCACAGTGTGGGCATTTCTTCTCATAAGTGAATCTCTTACAATTTCTACAAACCATTAGCCTCTTAGTCATGCTTTCTTCCTCTTTTTCTCTTCTTCTAACCAGCTTAAACTTCCTAAACCAGGTTGTCTCATTGTTAAGCCTATTTTATTTTGTTCTTTCCATGAAATTGAAATTACCCTGGCTCTAACTTTATCACCAACCTTTAATATCTTCTTGCTTTGCTTTCCGGAAAAAACATTGTTTTTACTATCAAAACTAACAAAATCGTTCATCATTTGGGAAATGTGAACCAAACCGTCCAAAGGCCCTATCCTTACAAAAGCTCCAAATTCCAT
Organism: Candidatus Aenigmatarchaeota archaeon; assembly: GCA_015522145.1. Classification (GTDB taxonomy): domain Archaea; phylum Aenigmatarchaeota; class Aenigmatarchaeia; order CG10238-14; family WAMV01; genus WAMV01. Next base: position 13,143 of record WAMV01000012.1, read on the forward strand.
AGCATCTACTACTTCACCTTCAATAACTTCATGCAACTCAGGCTTAAAAGTCAGAATCTTAAACCTCGCATTATAATAAATATTACCTTCACCCGGCATTATCTTTCCTTCTCCTATTTCCTCCACCTCAGTCACAGCAAGAATTACACCAAAGTTTGGATCTATCTTTCCTTCTAATTCATCAACTAAGCTAGCATAAACAGTTTTCTTTAAATCTTTAGTAAATTTGCTAGGTGGTACTTTAACAACGCCTTCTACTGTCATTATATGGTACATTCACTCCACCTCTATCTTCTTTTTGGCGCGAAGATAAATTGTTTTTATACCTTTTTCTTTTAATTTTTTTCTCAAAGCCAAATCGTTAGTTGCCACATAATAATTGTTTTTAATTTTTAAAATAGCTTTATCAAAATCTTTTTCTCCAGTTTTAATTGTTCGAAAGTCCTCATTACGAATCAGCTGTAACGCTACTCTTGCCAACATACCTTTTTTAGAGGATTTTCTAGCAATTGTGTTCAATTCGTTTAAAGTACTATCCAAAACTAGCTTTTCAAACTTGCCCAAGCGCTCGTAAAGCAAAGATATATCTACTTTGTACCTAAGCATATCCAATAAAAAGCTTGTATCAAATATCACCCTAGCGTTCTTCATATTTATTAATAAGGCAAAAACAAAAATTATATTCATGAAAGCTGTTAGCACAGTCATAGCTACGCTTTTAATGTTAATAATAACAATTGCGCTTGCGGGTGTTGCTTATACTTACATAAGCGGTGTTTTTACAGCAAGAACAGCAGTTGCTCTAAGCATAGAAGACGCTTTTTGCGATCCAAACTTAAATAAAATATACGTTGTTGTGAGAAACGATGGCACAACTGATGCTACAAACGTTAATGTGACTGTGGCTGGAGTGGGTAGCTTAACCAACTATATAACTGTTCCATCCGGACAGGTTGTAACAGCAGAAATAAATGGTTACGCTTCTGGAGCCCATACTGTAATAGTAACATCACCAAACTCTGTTGCTAGAGGTACTGTAATTTGTCAATAAACTACCCCATAGCCTATTAAGCGCCACCTACCATTAATGTTACGGGAAATGGCTATTCTTTCTTTTTCTTTAATCGCTATAGGTAAGGCTAATTTAGCCTCTACAATATCACCAAGCTTGGTCACAATTGCAACTGTTCTTGCAGTACCGGCGTTTATCAAAAGTTTTTCTCCTTGTTTTATGGGTTCAACATTTCTGAAATCTTCCAACCCAACAACCCTTTCCAACAAATGAATTTCAAAACTAAGCTCATACCTTATTTCTGGAAGCTTGCCTGGTCTGCCTACAACATTACCAACAAGAGCATCTGCTCTTGTCAGGCTTGGGTCCAGCTTTGTCATAACACCTAAAAGACCTCCCGGCCCAGCTTCTTCTAAGTCAATACCTTTCTTTTGTAAACCAACAATTTCTGTTGTTAATGGTTTTGCTTTTCCATTTTCTATTATGCCAGGTCTTATCTCAATTTCATCTCCTATCTTAAATTTTCCCTGCAACAAAGAGCCACCTAGAACACCACCTTTAAGCTCTCCCGGCCTAGTTCCTGGTTTATTAACATCAAAACTTCTAGCAATCAACATCAGCGGATCCAAATTTGGATCTCTTTTAGGGGTAGGTATGTATTTTTCTATTGCTTCCAAAACATACTCTATGTTTACTCTATGGGCAGCAGAAATAGGTATTATTGGGGCATCAGCATAAGGTGTATTAGCTAAAAATTCTTTAATCTCCTCATAACTTTGCAATACTCTTTCTTTACTTACCTTATCTATTTTGTTTTGAACAACAACCAAATTTTTTATTCCTATTGTTTGTAAAGCTACAACATGTTCCCTTGCCTGAGGTTGAGGACATTTTTTATCAGCGGCTATAACAAGTATGGCTCCGTCCATAAGTCTTGCTCCTGTAAGCACGGTAGCCATTAAAGCTTCGTGGCCAGGCGCATCAACAAAGCTTATGGTTCTTTGAATTTCTGTATCGCTAAAACAGAATGGACATTTCTTGCTAGTGCTATACTTACCACACTTTGGGCATTTGTAAATGGTTGCATCAGCATAGCCCAGCCTTATTGTAATTCCTCTTTTTAGTTCTTCACTATGTTTAAGGGTTAGCTTGCCTGTTATAGCATGAACTAAAGTAGATTTGCCATGAGCTACATGACCAACAACACCTATGTTAACTTCTGGTAATTCTTTTGGATTAACGCTTGGCATAATCATGATTATGATTTAGCTAAACTTAAAAACTTAGCCTTCTTGCTTTTCTTCTTTCTTACTCAAAATTTCTTCTATTGGTTTAGTACCTTTTTTAACAATTTTACAGTTTATTTGTCTTATATCTTCTGCTATTGTGTTGCCCCTCACTGTTTTTCTCCTTCTTTCACCTTTTTTTCTAGGATGAAAACCTGGTGGTTTCGAAAGCAACAGTTTTTTCCTTACTGTTCCTTCTAGCGAGGGGTGCATAGAGAAGCCATCTTGGTCTGTGCCGCCAGTTATTTTAAGAACATAACCTTCCAAACCCAAAAAGCTTGCATCAAACTCATCTCCAATTTTTTTGCCTATAATACTAGCTGCCTTAGTTTTTTCTATTTCAACTTGATAGCTTTTTCTAGTCTCTGGATCGTTTATGACAAATATGAAGGTTGTTGGTGCTGCCATAAAGTTATTATTTCAACCTTAAATTATAAATCTTTACCAAACATTTTTTATGGAAAAATTTGTTGTGACTCCTTGGGAAGTTAAAGGAAAAATAGATTATGACAAGCTTATTAAGAAATTCGGCACTCAAAAAATTGATAAGAAATTGAAAAACAGGATTCAAAAACACACAAAAGAATTGCATGTAATGCTAAGGAGGGATGTTTATTATTCGCATAGAGATTTGGATAAAGTTTTAGATGATTATGAAAAGGGCAAAGGATTTTTCTTGTACACAGGGCGTGGCCCTTCAGGCAAAATGCATATTGGCCATCTTTTGCCTTTTGTTTTTACCAAATGGCTTCAGCAAAAATTCAAAGTTAACGTTTACATAGAAATAACTGACGATGAAAAATTTTTGGTTAAGGAAAATGTTAAATGGGAAGAAATAAAGAAGTTTGCTGAAGAAAACATATTGGATATAGCAGCTGTTGGTTTTGATAGAAAACGAACTTTTATTTTCAAAGATAGTGAGTACATCAAAAACATATACCCTTTGGTTGTTAAAATTGCAAAGAAAATAAATTTCTCAACAGTAAAAGCAGTGTTTGGTTTTAAGAATCAAACAAACATTGGCATGATTTTCTTTCCTGCTTTGCAAATAGTACCTACTATGTTTGAAAAAAAGAGAGCCTTGATCCCTGCAGCCATAGACCAAGATCCTTATTGGCGTGTCCAAAGAGACATAGCTGAGAAATTTAGTTATGAGAAGGCTGCATGCATTCATAGCAAAATGCTTCCAGCGCTAACTGGTTTAGATGAAAAAATGAGTTCTAGCAAACCACATACAGCAATATTCCTGGATGAGGATGAGAAGAGCATAAGGAAGAAAATATACAAATATGCTTTTTCTGGTGGCCAAGCAACTGTTGAGCTGCATAGAAAGCTTGGGGGCAATCCTGAAATAGATGTCAGTTTTCAATGGCTAAAGTTTTTTTTTGAACCTGATGATAAAAAGCTAAAAAAGATTGAGGAAGATTACAAAACAGGTAAGCTACTAACAGGAGAGCTTAAAGAAATTTTGATAGAAAAAGTTAGCAAATTTTTGCAAAAGTTTCAGGAAAATAGGGAAAAAGCTAAGAATTATGTTGATGATTACCTTTACCATGGTAAGCTAGCTAGAAAAATGTGGAATACTGTTTACGAATAAAATTTAAAGTTTGTAAAGAGAAATTTTAACTTAATGACAATAAAATACGAGCTAACGGAAGAAGGCAAGAAATTTCTGAAGGAAGGATTTCCTGAAAACAAGCTTATAGAAATTGTTGAAAAAGAGCAAGAAGTGGAAATTTCTAAATTGAAAAAAGAAATAGATGCTTTGAACATAGCGTTAAAATGGGCAAAGGACTTTGGTTGGATAAGAATTGAAAAAGGTAAAGTTTTCTTCTTAAAAAAAACAGATAATCCGTTCGAGAAATTGCTAAAAGATTTTAGCCAAAATAAACCGTTAAGCGATAAAGAGCTAACCATGTTAGAAAAAAGGGGTTTGATAAAAAAAGTTGTAAAAGGTATAGCTGATGAATTAGTTGGCAAAGAAGTAGCTGTGCTTCATCCAGATTTAATAAAAACTGGGTTATGGAGAAAAGTTAAGCTAATAGAGTATGATGTTAAGGAAAAAGTAGAGGCAAAAGTGCCTGGCAAGGAACATCCATACAGGCAGGTAATAAATTACTTAAGACAAAAACTAATAGAACTTGGTTTCGTTGAGCATTTTGGACCTTATGTTGAATTGAATTTCTGGAATTGTGATGCTTTGTTCATGCCTAGCGATCATCCAGCAAGAGGTATACATGACATATTCTACGTCAAAAAACCAAAATATGGTAAAATTATAGACAAAGAGTTGTGGAGAAGAGTAGGTCAAACTCATAAAAATGGGTGGAAAACTGGGAGTAAAGGTTGGGGTGCCTGGGATGCAAGATTGGCTAAAAGATTAATACTAAGAAGCCAAACAACAGCTTTGTCTGCAAGAACTCTTTACAACCTTCCCAAAACACCTTACAAAATGTTCACAATAGATAAAGTTTTTAGGCCTGATGTTATAGACGCTAAACATTTTATAGAGTTTGAACAATGTGAAGGTATTGTAGTCGATGAAGATTTAAATTTCAGAAATTTGTTAGCATACCTAAAAGAAATAACAAGAAGTTTGGATATAGAAAAAGTCAGATTCAAACCATCTTATTTCCCATTCACTGAGCCAAGTGTAGAGGGTATGGTATGGCATGAAGAGCTAGGCTGGATTGAAGTGTTGCCTGGTGGTATATTTAGGCCTGAGGTAACTTTGCCTTTAGGTATAGATAAGCCCGTATTAGCATGGGGTATAGGAATAGGAAGACTTGCAATGATTAAGCTTGGTATAGATGATATAAGAATGCTCTACTCAGATGATTTAGGTTGGCTAAGGAATAAGGAGTTGATATAATGCCAGTAATAGCTTACAACAAAAAAGATTTGCTAAAGCTTGTAGGACAAGAATTTAGTGATGAGACTCTCGCAAAAATAATAGAAAAGCTTAAGCCAGAAGTAGAGGAAATAAGCGAAGAAGAAATTATTGTAGAAGTTACTCCTGATAGGCCAGATTTTTATGGTGTGGAAGGGCTTGCTAAAGCTATTAGAGATTTTGCTGGATTGAAAAGCAAAGAAAATAAATTAATAAAGCCAAGCACAGAGGTTAAAGTAGAAAAAGTTAAAGCTAGGCCATATGTTGCATGTGCAATAGTAAAAAATGTAAAGCTTGATGATTATCTTGTTAAGTATTTGATGAATTTGCAGGAAATTCTTACAAACACTATTGGTAGGAAAAGAAAAAAAGTTGCTATAGGATTGCATGATTTGGATAAAATAAAAGGTAAAATAGTTTACAGGGCAGCAAATCCCGATGAAAAAATGATTCCACTTGGACACATTCAAGAAATGACGCTAAAAAAAGTTCTAGAAAAAACTGAAAAAGGAAAAGAGTTTGCCCATATTTTGAAAAATACAAAACAATATCCTGTTTTTGTAGATGAAGAAGGCATCTTTAGCTTTCCACCCATATTAAATAGTGATAGAACAAAAGTAACTGAAAACACAAAAAACATCTTTGTAGACGTGACAGGAATTGACAGAAAAGCTGTTATGGAAGCCATTAATTTGCTTGCATTTTTCTTCTTGCAAAGAGGGTGGAAAGTAGAGCAAGTAAAAATGAAATTCGAAAAAAAATCTTACGCAACTCCTGAAGCAAAAGATCAGGTAATAGAAGTAAGCGTAGATTACATAAACAAAATGTTGGGCACAAAATTATCTAGGGATGAAATAATATCTTTGTTGAGGAAAGTTGGGTTAAAGGCTTTTAGTGATGATGATAAACTCGTAGTAGTTGTGCCTTATTATAGAATTGATGTGTTGCATCCTGTAGATATAGTTGAAGATGTGGCCATAGCTTATGACTATGATAATTTCGAGCTTGAGTTACCAAAAACCATAACTTTAGGCAAAGCCCACGAGCTAGAGATATTTAGCGAAAAAGTAAGAAAGTTGATGATTGGTATGGGTTTCCAAGAAATTATGACACCTGTTTTGACAAATAAAGAAAAACAATACAAAATGATGTTAGCTAAAGAAGAAGAATGTGTGGAAATAGCAAATCCTGTAAGCCAAGAATATACATGCATGCGAACTTGGCTCTTACCAAATCTACTTAGCTTTTTAGCTAAGAACAAAAGACATGCTTACCCACAAAAAATATTTGAGATTGGCAATGTTGTGGTAAGAGATGATAAAGAAGAAGTTCTTGCAAAAAATGTTAGAAAGCTCTGTTTTGTTATTTCTGGTAAAAAAGGCACTTTTCATGAAGCTAAAGCATGCTTATTAGGTTTACTTAAGAATTTAGGCAAGCAAGCTGTATTTGACAAATCTTACGCTAGGACTTTTATTAAAGGAAGGTTAGCAAGTATTTTTGTTTCTGGCAAAGAAATTGGTTTTATTGGCGAGATAAATCCAGAAGTTTTGGAAAACTTTGGCTTGGAGATGCCTGTTGTTGCCTGTGAGCTAAACATTGAGAAGTTAAAAGAGCTTTGAAATTATCTTTTCAAGGAAAGCTGGCTTTTCGTCAAATTGCTTGCCAACAAGCAAATGTGCTAGCTTTTTCACTTCTAAAGCAGGTAAAGAATTTGGATAAAGATAAACAAATGGTTGTCTTGTTTGAACGCTTTTGTAAACTCTTCTATCTTCAGGTATTACAGCTAGTATGGGCTTTTCCATTATTTTCTTTATTTCATCCAGCCTCATTCCATGTTTGGTATAGCGATTAACAACCACACCTATTACCTTTTTGCCTAAACTCTCAGCAAGCTTAGAGGTTTTTAAAGCATCAACAACACTGCTTAGCTCTGGATTAACAACTAGAATGACTTCATCGCTTGCCTCCAGAGCTGTCAATGCTTCTCTCCCCAAACCCGCTGAACTATCCATTATTAGGAAGTCTGCTTTGCCTATTAAGCTAAGTTTTAAATCAAATAGCTTTGTTGGAGCAACTCCTTGCAGATCTTCAGTAGCTATGCTTGCAGGAACTATTTTAAAGCCTAGGGGATGGGAATAAATTACTTCACTGGCATCAACTCTTCCCTTTGCAAAATCATGAAAGTTATATCTTGCTAAAGGAACTCCTAAGTGCAAACCCAAGTTAGGAGTTGTCAAGTTAGCATCTAAAGCAATAACATCATAACCAAGCTCTGCTAGAGAATAACTTAAATTAGCAGTTAAGGTTGTCTTTCCTATTCCTCCCTTTCCACCAGTTATCAAAATTGCTCTTGTCACAATAAAAAATTGGTTTTAGCATTAAAATATTATTGCTGTGGCCCCACTTGGGCTTCTGCCTCATTACTTCAGCAGAAGTGGCCTGTGGGGCCGATATAAAAATAGCCAAAATTATAAATAAAAGTTCCGTCAACTTATTCACATGACAGTAGTAGATGTTGATGCAAGCAATTGGGATAAAGAAGTTCTTAATGAAAAAGGCTTAGTTATAGTAGAATTTTGGCACGAACAATGTCATTGGTGTAAAGTTCTAGAGCCTGTGTATTTTGAGTTGGCAGAAGAAATGAAAGACAAAGCAAAATTTGCCAGACTTAACGTGTTGGCTAGTGAAGAGAATTTCCACCTGTCTCATAAGTATGGTATAATGGGTACGCCAACAATAATATTCTTTTGCGAAGGCAGACCTATAGCAAGCATTGTTGGCTATCAGCCAAAAGAACATTTAAAGCATGTTATAGAAGATGTGTTAGCTAAGCATAAAGAATGTATTATGAAAAGCACAGAACTAGAAAAGTAAAAACTTAAAATATTTGGTTTTTTCAAATTTTTGCTATGGAGTGTAATGTTGGCAAGACTGACAGAATTGTAAGAGCAGCAATAGGACTTATGCTTCTGGGCTTAGCAGTGTATTCTTACGCTATGCAGCCAATTCTAACTGGAGTACTGCTTTACGTAGATGCAATAATAGGCTTAATACTATTAGTGACAGCAGCTATATCATTTTGCCCGCTTTATAAAGCCCTAGGCATGAGTACTTGCAAAAAATAGCTTTTTCTTTCTTTTTTTAATTTTTCAGCAGAAATTTTGCGTTACATATACTGTACCATTATTGGTTATGTAAACACCAATACCTTCCTTTCTATAATATTCTGCCAACAAATTTTTTCTATGCCCTTCACTTCCCAACCAGCCTTGAACTGTAGCATTAGCAACATCACCTACGGTTTGAAATACGTAAGAGGTTATCTCGCCTGTTTTAGGATTGTAATAATAAGAAGTATAAATATAAGTCTGTAGGAGATTCTCACCTCCTGTATAAATCAAATTCCCAACAACAATCCTACAAGAATAGTTAAACTTCTTATACCTGTCTTGCAAAGTTTCACCTTCTGGGCTTTCATGGGCAAAGTAGTTTTTTAAAGCCATATCTTTACTATGATATCTTGCTATTTCAGCAAGCTTTTCGTCCCATTCTAATGTTTGCAATCCGTATTCTTTTCTAACTTTGTTAACAAGTTCGTGTATTTTTAATTCTAGAACATATTGTTGATTCCTGAATTCTAGAACTTTTTCTTGTAAAATTTCGTTAGTTGTTTTATATCTAGCCAAAATTTCTGGTGGATAAAGTCTTGGTTTCAATTCTTTGAAAGAAATAAAACCAAGTTGAGATTCTAGCAAATATCTAGCTTTTACATCTAAGTTTTCTATTCCTAAAATTGTGCCAGCGTAGCTAAGAAAGTTTTGGGAATAGTCTGAAAAAGTAAGAATTGCTAAAGAAAATAGAAAAGCTACAATAAGATGTTTGTAAGGAAGTATGTCTTTTGTCTTCCAGTAAATTTCCTCTATAATCAGTAAAATAATCGTTAATATTAGAGTTCTAGAAATTATGGTTGCTAATTTTAATGTTTCTTCAAAAATAAAATGAATTGTAAGAACTATTATAAGAAGGTAGCTAAACAACTTTACAAAATTCTGAATCAAAAAAAGCTCTCTCTTCTTCTTTTTCAGCATAAAATAATCTGTGTTTTTATCTAAATTTGAAATAATGCCCCCGGTGGGATTCGAACCCACGACCTACGGCTTAGGTTCGACAGAGAGGAGGGCTCTAATTAAAGGTCTATATTTAGTGTTTACTGATTTATTAAAATAATTTTTATCCAAAAGCTTAAACGGTTTAATTTTATATATGAATTTTAATGATTCTTGACCATACACTATGACTTCATAGTAATCCCTTCTATTTTTTCTTTTTTCGTTTACGCAAACTAGTTTATGATGAATATTCATTGTCTTCATGGCTTGTGAGACTAAATCTATTATGGATTTAGATGAGTTAGTAATCTTTATTCTTCTACCTCTTCTAGTACTTCTAAAATCTATAGAACCTTCTGCATCAAAGATGCCTCGTAAAAACACACGTGCATATTTTTCCTCTCTTATTAACCTAGCTAGTTCTTTTCTTATTTTTTTGATTTTTTTTACTAATTTCTCGTCCCTTATACATATGATAATTTCTGGTTTCCAGTTATGCTTTCTCTTTTTTCTTTTATAAATTCGGGTTTTAGATGTGAGTGTGTTTATTAATTTTTTGTATTTTGTAGCCAGTGTTCTGTTGGTTGTTGAAATAGCTATAGATTTGCCTAACTCATACCCATCTCCTATGTAATAGCCAGTTATGTTTATTAACAGTTCTTTTTTCATAGCCCTCCTCTCTTAGGCCGCCGCTCTATCCAGGCTGAGCTACGGGGGCCTAATCAAAAATTAAAAACGTTAGCATTTATTTAAATTTCCTGTCCATAACAAACCAGAATAAGTAAAGTGGTAAATTTCCTTCATACATAAGCAAATCATTAAACTTTCTTTCATTAAAATTATTTACTGTTTCAAATTCCCTCCTTAGTTCTTTTATCATATGCTTGCCAATTAAATAGCAAAGCTGATATCCCGGGCTTTTAGTGTATCTTTTTACCTCCGCTAAAGCACCTTCCCTATCTAGGTAAGCATTCCTAATTAAAAAGTTAACTGCTTGCTTAAAACTCATCCTACCTGTACTTAGTTTTATATCAACAATTACCCTGCAGGCACGCCATATAGCATCTTTTAGAAAAACAAATTTCTCCTCTGGCTTATTCAAAAATCCTTTTTCGAGCATGTATTCTTCGCAATAATGAGCCCAACCCTCTACAAACTCTGGTGGACTTAGCAAATGTCTTACATAACTTTTTTGCAATGAAGCACATGCATGCTGCAAATGATGGCCTGGATATGCTTCATGTACCACAGTGTTTTTTATGGAAGCGTATGTTAAATGTTTGCCAAGCTTTTGTCTAGGCGTTACAATATATATACCAACTTTGTTTTTTTCAAAAGGTGCAGGTGGAAAATAAGCTGCATAAGGAATTAACTTTGTTAAATATGAAGGTGTTTCCATTATAACAAGCTTTTCTCCTTTTGGTAAGGTAAAAAGTTTGTTTCTTCTCAAAAATTCTTTTAACTCTTTTACAACTTGTTTATGATATTTCAAAGCTTCTCTGAAAGTTTTTGGTTTGTTATTTTCTAAAATTTTTTCAGCTTCCTTAACAGTCTTGACATTCATTTCCTTTAGAACCTTTTTCATTTCTTTTTGATATCGCCTAAGATAGTAATTTGCTAAGCTTAACATTTCATCCTTGCTTAAATTTATCAACATTAACTGAATTAGTTCATCAAACTCTTCATCACTTAGCCAATATTTCTCGCTCGCTTTTGTTTTTATTTTCTTCAAATGTTCTTTATAGCTTGCTAAACTTTTTTTAGCTTTGCTAACAATTTCTTCAGCCTTTCTCAAATTTCTAAACTTATTCGCTTTACAAATTTCCAAAATCGTATCTAAAAAGTTCTCTAGCATAGGGATGTTTTCCAAAGCTATATCAACCCAGATCTTAACTGGTTTATCAACAGTTTTTTTCATTTGTTCCAAAACTTTGGAAAATTTTTCTATTCTTTTCAAAGCGCTTCGCATGCGCTTATTGAATGGGGCAAAATCTCTAAAAATAAGTGGAAATAAGGCATCACCTAAAAAGCTCACATCTGGGTCTCTTTCCCACATTCTTATTTTCTCTAACCAAAAAAGCTCAAGCCTTAACTCATAAACAGCTGCTAACCTGCTAATTTCTTCATCAAAATTCTTTGTTTCAACACTTTCGAATTTTCTCAAAAATTCTTTCAGCTTCTTGATTTCTTTCTCTATCGTTTTCTTACTCAAATCAGGCAGCTCAGAATCGTACTTATGAACTCCTAAAAAAGTTGCTAGTATTGGATTTTGTTTAACTACATAATCAAAAAATTCTTTTTCCAATTTTCTGAAGCTCATAAAAATATTATTCTTACATTATAACTTTAATTTCCTTACCCGTCATCAAAGCCTTGACTAATGTTTTACCTATTTCACTAGCCTTACTAATTCTAACAACACCTTTCCTGCTTACAGTACCACTAAACACAAACTTTCCTTCAACATAAAAATTAACTGTTTTATTAGCAAGTTTTGGATCAAAAGAAAACTCTAAGCTATTTCCTACTTCCCTTACCTCATACTTAACTTCCTTGCCTAAAGTAGCATATTTTGGCTCTACATCAATACCGATACCCAGCTTTTTCTCTATGTTGCTTATGGTTTTACCACCCCTCCCTATTAATTTAGGTATTGCCTTCTCACTTACCCTAACTATTGCTCTATTACCTTTAAACTCTATCTCAGCTTTTTTGTCGAACTTAGAAATTACTTCATATATCTTTTGTTTAGCTAACTCAATAATAGCATTGGTCTCTTCTTTAGCCACAGGAACAACAATATTCTCTTCACCATAAGAATAAATTTCATACTCTAGCTTTCCGGTTTCAAAATCCCTTATTTCTACAACAGGTCTTGCTAAATCTTCAGACTTCATGCCAGTAGGTATTTTAACAACAAGTTGTAAAGTGTATATTTTCTTGATCTCACCGTTCTTAACAAAAATTACTGTGTCAACAATATGAGGTATCATTCCAAGCTCAATCCTGCCTATAAATCTTTGTATTGCGCTTATAGCATCACTTGAATGCACAACTCCTATCATGCCTACACCAGCAAGCCTTAGGTCAGCAAATATTTGAAATTCTCTAGTCTTCCTAACTTCGTCAAAAATTGTGTAATCTGGTCTTACCAAAAGTAAAATATCAGCTGTTTTCTCAAAATCTCCCTCTAATGGAGCATATTGTGTTATTTCTTCGCTAACCTGCAAATCTCTAGGACTTTCCATAGTTTTAACAATCTTTCCCATTTTAAGATAGAATTCTGCTATGCTTGCTGCTAGCGTACTTTTTCCAGAGCCTGGCGGTCCAGCTATAATTATGCCTTCTGCCCTTTCCTTAAGCCTTTCTATTAATTTTTTAGAAGGTTTATAATCCTCTAAACTAAGCTTGACTAATGGCCTAACTATAGTTACTTCCAATCCATCGCTAAAAGGTGGTCTAGCTATCGATATCCTGTAATTTTTGAACTGTATAACAGTGGCTCCCCTTCTCTCTATTTCTATGCTTGCTTCTTCACTAACCCTAGAAGCTTCTATAATTTCCATTATGATTTTCTCTATATCTTCTTTAGTCAGTTTTTCATCACTAAGCTTAACAAGCTTAAATTCTCCAGGCTTGCCTTTTTTAGCTATTGGCTCAACTCCTTCTTTCAAATGCACAGATAAAGTGCTTTCATCAAAAAACCTTTCAAATTCAAGACCTTCTGTCTTTATCTCTGGCTCTAAATAAATGCTTTTAACTCCTTCTGCTTCAGCAACTAAATGCTGAACATAATCAGCAGTAATCAAATAAGCATCTTCATTTTTAGCAACATCCCTAATTATGGCATCTATCCTTCCTGCTTTAGCTAGTTTTATTTCTTCTAGTGTAGGCCTTTGACCTGTGAATCTGAATTTAATTCCTTTTTCCTCGCAGTATACTCTAAGCCTTTTTAACTGCTCTAACCCTACAAATCCAGGCTCTCTGCCTTTGCTAGCCTGAGCCTGCAACTCATCTAGCACAGCTATAGGTATGATTATCTCTTTCACATTTCCTTGCTCTTCTATCCACTCTGGGAGCTTGCCATCTATTATTACGCTCGTGTCAGGTACTAGCTTCATGGATATAAAATAAGCAAGCCAAAATAAAAACTTAGCTTTTTATTGTTTGCAACTAATTATTAATAGATGTCTGCGATCCACAAATAAAATAAAGAAAACAAATAATTTTATGGAAAATTACGAAGAAAAGATTCTGGAATATTGGGACAAAAACCAAATTTACAAAAAAGTAAAAGAGAAGCTTAAAGATAAGCCAAAATACTATTTCTTAGATGGTCCTCCTTACCCTACAGGCAAAATACACATAGGAACAGCTTTAAACAAAATACTAAAAGACTTTTGGCTTAGAGTTTTAAGATTTAAAGGCTATAACGTATGGGATCAGCCCGGTTATGATATGCATGGCTTGCCAACAGAAATTAAAGTTGAGCAAAAATTGGGCATAAAGAATAAACAAGAAATAGAAACTAAGGTTGGCGTGGCAAAGTTTGTGGAAGAATGTAAAAAACACGCTACTCAATTTTTACAGGCTATGAGCGAGCAATTCAAAAACCTTGGTGTTTGGATGGAGTGGGAAAGGCCCTACATGACAATAACAAACGAATACATAGAATCTGCATGGTACACTTTCAAAAAAGGTTACGAAAAAGGATTGTTATTTAGAGGGACTTACCCAGTACATGTGTGCCCGCATTGCCAAACTGTAGTAGCTTATAATGAAATTGAGCATGAAAAGCTAAAGGACCCAAGCATTTATGTGAAGTTTAAGATTAAAGGAAAAGATGAATATTTGGTAATATGGACAACCACGCCTTGGACTTTGCCAGATAACGTTGCTATAATGGCAAAGCCTTCAGCAACTTATGTTAAGGTTAAGATGAATAATGAAGTTCTTATATTGGCAGAAGAGTTAGTTGAAAGTTTAGCTAAAAAGCTAAAAACAAATTATGAAGTTCTAGAAAAGTTTAGTGGCAAAGAGCTTGAGGGTTTAGAATATGAGCATCCTTTAGCTGATAAGCTAGAACACAAAGTAAATTACAAAGTTGTTTTGAGCGAACGTTACGTTACGCTAGAAGAAGGAACGGGTTTAGTACATTCAGCTCCAGCTCATGGTAAGGAAGATTATTCTGTTGGTCTAGAGTATAATTTGCCTGTAATAAACAGCTTAAACTTCGATGGCACTTTCAAAATAAACTGGCTAAAAGGTTTGTTTGCAAAAGATGCTGATAAGAAAATTATAGAAGAATTGAAAAACAAGAATGCTTTGCTATACTACGAAACTATCGTACATGACTATCCTGTGTGTTGGCGTTGCAAAAGCCCATTGTTAATTCAAGCAATAGAACAGTGGTTCTTCAACATTGAAAAAATAAAAGATAAGTTGTTTGAAGAAAATGAAAAGATAAATTGGGTTCCAAGCTGGGTTAAAGCTAGATTTAGAAATTGGTTAGAAAGTTTAGGCAATTGGCCAATTTCAAGGCAGAGATATTGGGGTATACCTTTACCTATTTGGGTATGCGAAAATTGTGGCCATGTCAAAGTTATAGGAAGTGTTGAAGAACTGCCAGAAGTACCAGAAGATTTGCACAAACCACATATTGATAAAGTTCTACTAGACTGTGAAAAATGTAATGGTAAAATGAAAAGAATACCTGATGTGCTAGATGTTTGGTTTGATTCTGGCGTAGCTCCTTGGGCAAGCCTAGGCTATCCTAAAAAAGAAAAACCTTTCAAAGATCTTTGGCCCGTAAAGCTTGTTATAGAAGGCGTCGACCAAATAAGAGGTTGGTGGAACTCCTTGCTAATAACTAGCGTAATAACTTTTGATAGAAGAAGTTTTGAAAATGTCATATTCCATGGGTTTGTTTTAGATGCTCATGGTAAAAAAATGAGCAAAAGCCTAGGCAATATAATAGCACCAGAAGACGTTATAGCTAAATACAGCAGGGATACATTAAGGCTTTACATGCTTTCCCAAGCTCCTTGGAAAGATTATTATGTAAGCTGGGAAGCAATTGGGCTAGTCCACAGAAAGCTGAATGTCGTAAAAAATGTTTTTGAGTTTGCCAAAATTTATGCAAATAAAAAAGTTGACAGCAAAAAATTGGAGAAAGAAGATTTGTGGATATTATCAAGATTAAACACAATTAAGAAAAAGTTGAATGCAAGCTTGGACAAATTTGATTCTGAAAGTTATGTCAGAACTTTAATTGATTTTATAATAGAGGAAATTTCCCATACCTACATAAAGCTCATAAGACCAAGAATTTCTCAAGGCGATGAAGCTAGCATAGCAACACTAAGAAAAGTTTTAAAGGAAATACTTATTTTATTAGCCCCAATAACTCCATTTGTTGCCGAAAAATATTATTTGGAGTTGTTTAAAGAAAAGGAAAGTGTATTCCTAGAGGAATTTCCAAAAGTAGACGAAGATGTTATTGATAAGCAACTTGAGGAAAGGGTTGAAAACGCAATAAAAATAAGCAGTGTTTGCTTAAACGCTCGACAAAAAGTTGGTATAAAGTTAAGGTGGCCGATTAAGCAAATTTACGTAAACTTTGGTGGAGATGTTGAATGGAGCATAGTAAAGAAATTGTGTAACACAAAAGAAATAATAACTTCCTTACCAAAGAATTATGAAGTATTTAAAGAAGAGGGTATAGAGGTGGGTGTTCCTAAAGAATTAAGCAAAGAAGAATTAGAAGAAGCTTACATAAATGAGCTCATAAGAAAAATACAACAAACAAGAAAAGATCATGGCTTCGTAACTTCTGAAAAAATAAAACTGTGGATAGAGTCAAACAAGCCTGAAATAATAGAAAAATATAAAGAGGTTATAACTCAAAGGGTAGGAGCAAGTGAAATTGTTACAGGTCAAAATTTGGGTAAAATAAAAAACTTTGTAGAGGTTGATGAATTCAAAGCTGAATTTTCGTTTGAAAAAGTTTAACCACAATAAGTAGTAAATCAACTTTTCTTGTCAAAAATTGAATTCTCAAAACATGAAAATAAAACTACTTTTTGTGGGTAGTGTTGCTTCATTAGCCATACTTTATATTTTATTTTTATTTTACAGACCTGTAGAAGCAGAAAGCAACTATGGAAAAATAGTATATTTTCAAGGAGTTGTTGAAAGAATTTATTTTCATAAAAACGGTCATGTGTTCTTAACGCTAAGAAATGAAAGTAAAGAAATGAAAGTAGCAATTTTCTCAAGAGTTGCAACCAAAATAGCTAAAGAAATTTCCATGATAGAAGTTGGTGATATAATTTGGGTTAAAGGAAGATTATCTAGCTATAAAGGTAAACCTGAAATTATAGTAAGAAAGCCAGAGGATATAAGATGGTTGAGCTAGTTTTTTGGATTTTAGGTTTTTTATTTGGATTCTTGCTCGGCTTAATTCCTAGCATGCACATAAACAATTTCTTACCTTTGCTCTTGTTATTAGCATATGAATTCAAAATGAGCGGCATAGACTTTGTAATATTCATCAGTTCTATGAGCGCAAGCTTTCTGTTTTCCTCTTTCATAAATTCTTATTTTATAGGAGCTGTGAATGAAGAAAATTTCATAGGTGTTTTACCTTCTCACAAACTTTTAATGAAAGGAAAAGGAATGTTGGCATTAAGAATAACACTAACTTCTGCTTTAATCTCAGCTTTTTTCAGTTTTCTGCTTGTCTTTTTTACTATGAATTTTTACAGAGAACTGTATGAATACATAAGACCAAAAGTCTGGATTTTGTTACTCTATTTTTTAGTCTTCGAAATTTTTACACAAAAACATAAAATCAAAACGATAATAGCAATTGTTTTAAGTTCTTTGCTTGGATTTGTTGTTGTTAATTTTCCCTGGCAAAATCCAGAAGGTTTGTTGTTTCCCATGCTTACCGGCTTGTTTGCTTTACCTAACCTAGCTATCAGCTATAAACAAAAAATAAAAATACCAAAACAGAACACAAAAATCCAACTTAAAATAAGCAAAGAGTTTATAGCTACAAATTTTATTGGCACGTTAGCTGGAATAGCTGCAGGCTTCTTGCCAGCAATAGGTACAGCTCAGTTGACCATTTTAACACAGAGCATCATAGGAAACAGTTTAGTAAATTTCCTAGCATTAACAGGAAGTATAATTATGGCTAACGAGTTCTTTTCTTTAGTTTCTGTTTATCTAGTAGGAAATCCTAGAAGTGGGGCTAGCGTAGCCATAGCGAAATATACAAAAATGAATCTAGCTATGGTATATTTTGCTATGATGTCTTTATTTTTAACTTCAGTAATTAGCTTTTTATTATCTCTAAAGCTTGCTAGCAAATACATAAGATTTGTCGAGAAGTTAAATTATGCTAAGTTATCTTTAACTGTTATTTGCTTCATAGTTTTAATGGTTTTTGTTTTTAGTGGCGCTTTCGGTATTTTAGTGTTAGTTAGTAGCTTTCTTATAGGCCTGCTAACATTAAAACTTGGAGTAAGAAGGTCTACCAATATGTTTTGCTTAATATTTCCCAGCATAACCTTCTTTACAGGCTTAGATCAAATTTTGCTTAAGGTGTTAGAGATTTAAAACACTTTATTATTTTTTATTTATGGGAGATGGCAAAGAGCTGGTGCTTAAAGAATTCCAGAAAAACCCTCAAAAATATTGGAAAGTGGATATTTTTGAACAAGAAGGTTATAAAAGATATATTTGCAAGATTTGTGGTAAAGGATTCTGGAGCATAAAAGAAAGGGAAACTTGTCCTGAACATGATATTTATCAGTTTATTAATAATACACCTGTAAAGAATAAATTGGATTATTTCCAAACTTGGGAGAAATTTGCTAAATTTTTTGAAAAGAACGGCCATGAAATAATAAACAGGTATCCTGTTGTTTCCACTTGGCGTCCAGACTTGTTTTTTGTTATAGCTAGTATTCAAGATTTTCAAAGACTAGAGGGTAAGGTTATAAGCTTTGAGTATCCTGCCAATCCTTTGGTTGTGCCACAAATATGTTTGAGGTTTAACGATATTGAGAATGTGGGCGTTACTGGCAAGCATTTAACCTGCTTTCAGATGAGTGGGCAACATGCTTTCAATGATGGAAAAGGAGGTTATTGGAAGGATGAATGCATGCAGTATAATTTTGAATTTTTAACCAAAGAATTGAGTATAAATAAAGAAGAAATTGTCTACTTAGAAGATGTATGGACAATGCCAGATTTATCAGCTTTTGGACCTTGTATAGAAGCTCATGTGAGAGGTTTGGAAATAGTTAATAATGTTTTCATGGAATTTTATATGGATAATGGTCAGATAAAACAATTACCAACTAGAGTTGTGGATGTTGGTTGGGGGCATGAAAGATTAGTGTGGTTTAGCCAAGGCACATATACGCTTTATGATGCTGTGTTTAAGCCGATTATAGATAAGCTATTAAGACAAACTGGAATTAGTTACGATAAAGAAATTTTTGAGAAATATTCAAAGCTTGCAGCTACTTTAAATTTTGAGGATGTCGATGATGTCGAAAAAGCAAAAGAAGAAGTGGCTAGAAAAATTGGAATAAGTAAAGAGGAATTAGAAAAAAACGTTGAGCCTATGCATGCTATTTATGCTATAGTCGACCACACAAGAAGCTTAACTTTTGGTATAAGTGATGGCGCCTTGCCTAGCAATGTTGGTGGTGGTTATAATTTAAGAGTGTTATTAAGAAGAGCTCTTAGTTTCGTAGAAAAGTTAAACCTCAACATTAATCCTATAGATGTTTGTTTTATGCATGTGGATTATTTCGGAAAAATGTTTCCAGAAATTAGGGAAAATACTGACGCCATTCAAACAATCTTAGAACATGAAATCAAAAAATGGAAAGAAGGTAAAAAGCAAAAAGCAAAGATTATAGAAAAACTTAAAAATAAATCTTTAAGTTTGGAAGAGCTGCTTAAAGTTTATGAAAGTCAAGGCATAACACCAGAAGAGCTTGGAATAAAAGTTCCAAGAGAGTTCTACAAAAAACTAACAGAAAAAAGATCTGGTAGGAGAATACATGAAGAAAAAATAAATTTTGATGTAAGCCATTTGCCCGCAACACAAATACTATACTACAACGAGCCAGAAATTTTTGAGTTTGAAGCTGAAGTTATAGAAAGTTTTGACGATTGGGTTGTTTTAGATAAAACGGCTTTTTTCCCCACTTCCGGCGGGCAGATGCACGATACAGGCAAGCTAAACGAATCAAACGTTATAGAGGTTATTAAAGTTGGGAAGGTTATTCTACATAAGGTTGATAAACCTCTAAAAAAAGGAGAAAAAGTTATTGGAAGAGTGGATAGGGAAAGAAGGTATTTGACCATGCTACATCATGATGCAATTCACATAATTAATGGGGCTGTTAAAAAAGTAATTGGTAAGTGGTGCAATCAGTACGGTTCTCAAGTAGAGCATAACAAGGCTAGAATAGACATAACTCATTTCAAACGTTTAGAAAAAGAAGAAGTAGAAAAAATAGAAAAGCTAGCAAACGAAGTAGTAAAAAATGCAATATCGATAGAAAAAGAAATATTACCAAGACAGGAGGCTGAAAGAAAGTATGGATTCTGGATTTATCAGGGTGGTTATGTTCCTGAAAAGAACATAAGAATAGTCAAAATTGGAAACTTTGATGTTGAAGCTTGTGGGGGCACCCATGGAAAAAATACTAAAGATGTTGGTTGCATACTAATAACAAGAACAAAAAGAATAGCAGATGGTTTAGTAAGAATAGAAATAAAAGCTAATAAAGCGGCAATAGAGTTTCTAGAAGAGAAGAAAAGAATTTTGGAAAAAGTTGCAGAAACGCTAAACGTTAGGGAAGAGGAAGTTCCTGAAAAAGTTATGGAGGTGTTTAACGAATGGAAAAAATTGAAAAAGAAAAAATAATGGAGAGGTTTGAAGAATTGAAAAAGAAGTATATCATTGTTAAAAAAACTGCAGAAATATTGAGAGTTCAAGAAGAAGATTTACCTAGAGTGCTAGAGAG
>WAMV01000013.1 GCA_015522145.1 Candidatus Aenigmatarchaeota archaeon
TAAAACTTTTCTCTTTAGCAAATTTTCTCTCATGACAAAAATTAAAAAGTAGAAGTTTAAAAAATCTTTATAGATTGGGCCGGTAGCTCAGCCTGGCAGAGCGGCGGTCTTATAAGGCTTCCGCTCGTACATGGAAGCGTAAAAACCGTAGGTCGTGGGTTCGAATCCCACCCGGCCCACAACTTTTTAGAATTTTACCATAAAAATTTAAAACACTCCCTATCAAACAAAATTTAATGAAACTTGCGACAACCATAATACCTTTCAAAGTAATAAATGCTATCTTCTCCGTACTTATCTTCTTGCTCGCTTTTGAGATTAGTAAAGGTAGTGTGGAAATTGGCTTAACTGCTTTATTTTACTCTTTGGGCAACATGATTTCTTCTATTTATTGGGGTAGAAAAGCTTTTCTGATAAGAAACAAAATTAAGCTAGTTCTTATAGGCTATTTGGGCTTAATAGCTTCCTTATACTTTAGCTATCTCGCAAGCGTAATTTATTATGTTTATATTTCTGCATTGCTTTTTGGCTTATTCAGCAATGCAATTTACTTTTCTTTGCTTTCTTTGATAACTAAAAGGCAAAGAAAAAGAATACCTAAACTTATTGGAAAATTTGAAAGTGTTGGAGGCTGGGCTTGGATTGTTGGACTAATAATTGGTTTTGTGTTAAGAAGCGTAATAGACATTAGAACTTTTTTTGGACTTATGATAGCTATGACTTTGTTTGGAATGGTCTATAGCATCTACGTAATAAGAAAAAGCGTTATCAAAAAGTTGGTTAGAAAGCTTGGTAAGGAAGGTTTGCTACCAATAATAGAAGAAAGCACACAATTATTACAAGCTCAAGAGGAAAGAGCTTTCAAAAAAATTGTTTGGTTTTCTCAGGCTGTAAGGTATCAGTGGCCGAACTTTAAGTTCATTACACCACGAATATCAAGAAAAAATATTAAATTGCATTTTGCTTTTTTCGTACTTTTCTTGGCGTTTGGGCTTGTTTATCCACAGTACATAACTTTGCTTAAAGAAAAGAAATTGGACGATTCCTTAGTTTTTGCTTTAACAACAATTTCATCGCTTTTGTCAGCAATTTACTATAAGCATGCAGGCACCATAAAGAAAGTTAAAAATACGTTATGGCATGCCATAGCTTCTCGCTCTATCCTATACATATTGCTTATAGCTTCCTTATTCTTTTATGGCATTCCATTTCTGTTTTTGATGGTTTTCTTCCAGGTTGTAGATGGAATAAGTTGGGCCTTCATAGCCATACCAGCCAACTCTTGGATAATGAAAAAATCTAAGAAAATGCTTGGCGTCAATAATTTTTACAGAGTCCTTGGCTACATGCTAGGCAGTTTAGCAAGCGGTTACTTAGTTAGCAGTATAGGATTTTGGTTTAACTTTGCATCAGCTGCTTTAATTGTTTTAATTTCTGCCACGCTTATTTCAAGAGTTAAACTTTAATTCTTTAAATCAAAAAATCTTAACTATGATTAATGCGAAGCACAGAATTTTGGCCCTATAAAATAGCTAAAGAATTAGTTAAAAAATTTCCTGATGTTGAAAAACAAGTAATTTCTAGCGGCACTTCAATGAGTGGTGAACCGCATATAGGCAATGCTAACGATGTTATAAGGGCAGATGCCATTTTTCAAGCTTGTAAAAAACTTGGCATAGAAGCTGAGCTTAACTGGGTAAGCGATGATATGGATCCATTGCGTAGCGTGCCTGCAGGAATGCCAAAAGAAATGCATGATTATTTGGGCATGCCAGTTTCTAGCGTGCCTGATTTTTGGCAGTGTCATGAAAATTTTGCCAGGCATTTTGAGGAAATTTTCCTAGAGCAACTAAAAGATGTGCTTGTAGAGCCAGTAGCTTACTTTGGCTATGATATGTATCGTAAGGGAATGTATAACGAAACCATAAAGATTGCTATGGAAAAAAGAAAGGAAATAATGGAAATTTTAAACAAGTTTAGGACAAAGCCTTTGCAAGAAGATTGGTATCCAATAAGCGTAATTTGTCAAAATTGTGGAAAAATAGCTACTACTAAAATCATTAGTTATGATGCTGAAAAGAATGAGGTTAGTTATGTTTGTAGTGAGCAAGAAGTTTTGTTGCACAAAAAGTATTTTGTTAAAGGTTGTGGCTATGAAGGTAAGGTAAGCATATTCAATGGCACATGCAAGCTTGTCTGGCGTGTAGAATGGCCAGCAAGATGGAGCTTCCTAAAAGTTACTTGCGAGGGCATGGGTAAAGAGCATTACATAGCTGGCGGTAGCTATGATACTGGTAAAGAAATTGTTAAGCTTTTTGGCTGGAAGGCTCCTTATCCTTTCTTCTACGAGCATTTCTTAGTTAATGGCCAGAAAATGAGCAAAAGCAAAGGTAATGTGGTTACTTTACCGGACATGCTAAGGTACATGACTGCTGAGCAAATAAGGTATTGGATGTTCCAAGGCTCTTTAACCACTGCTAAGGATATAAGGCTAAAAGAAATGACCCCACACGTCATGGATGAATTTGATAGGGCTGAGAGAGTTTATTTTGGTATAGAGCAGGCTAAAAGTGAAAAAGAAAAAAACAATTTGATTAAAGCATATGAAATAGCTGTTGTTAATGTGCCGAAAGAAATAAGGTACCAGGTGCCTTTTAACATAGCAAAGCAAATAGTTAGCTTTATAGATCCAGCAAGCAATTTTGAGCTTGCTAAAGAGCTCATAGAGAAAGTACTCAGGAAAAAAATTGACAAGCATGAGGATTACGTTAAAGAAAGGCTTCAAAAAGTCAGAAACTGGGTTGAAGATTTTGGAGAGGTAATTAAATTGGCAAAGCTTGATGAAGTTAAACAACTTCTTTCGCAGAAAGAAAAAGAAATCTTGAGCAACTTGGCAGAAAGAATAGCTAGTGTTCAAGAGCTTAATGAAGAAAAATTATTTGAAGAAATTAAGGCTTTAGCAAAAGAGTTTAACATTAGCCATAAGGAAATTTTCAAAACGTGCTACAAAGTTTTGATAGGTAAGGAAGAGGGACCAAGGCTATACTATTTGATAAAAGCTCTTGGCCTAGAAATAAGTTTGAAAAGATTCAAGTTAGAAGTGTAGAATATGGAAAGTGTGTTTAAGAATGAATATGTGCTAGACCCAGAATACTTGCCTGAGGTATTGCCTTTTAGAGAAAACCAGATAAGAGTCATAGCTAACAATTTGCTTCCCTTAAAGTATGGAAAGAAAGCAAGAAATATGCTAATTTATGGTTTGCCGGGAATTGGCAAGACAGCTAGCGTAAAATTTGTTTTTAATAATTTGAAAGAAGAAGGAATTAAAACCGCTTATATTAACTGTTGGGTTCACAGAACTCCTGTAAGCATACTTGCTGAAATTACTCTTAGCTTAGGGTTTTTTGTTGCTAGAAGGGGCTGGGGCAAGGATGAGATTATGCATAGGCTTGTTGAAGCTATAAATAAAAGCGATGGCATAGCTATTTGTTTGGATGAGGTTGACAAAGCTAATAGCGAGGTTTTTTATGATTTGCTGCGCATAAATCAGTTTGTTGATAAACCAGTAGGTTATGTGTTTATTACAAACACATTAGATTTTTTGGCAAGGGTTGATGCAAGAATAAGAAGCAGTTTTCTGGTAGAAGATATTGAATTCAAGCCTTACAAGCTACACGAAATGGAAGAAATATTGAGGCAAAGGGCTGAGCTGGCTTTTTATGATTATGAGCATGAAGTTGTGAAGCTTGCTGCAAGCATAGCTATAAAGAAGAATAGTGATGTAAGAGTTGGTTTGGATTTGCTCAGGCGTGCTGGCTTAAAAGCTTGGGATGCTAACAGAGTAAAAGTTAAGCTTGAAGACTTGAGAAAAGTTATTGGCAAGGTTGATAATCCAAAGAAAAAAATTGTTAAAGAAAAAAACCTGAACGAAAAGGAAAGAATGGTGCTTAACAGCTTAAGCTATAAATATGAAAATGCTTTGGAAGTTTACAAAAATAGTATGGTTAAAGATGTTATGGGTAAGAGAAATTTCTACAAATACATTGATAGGCTTGTCAACTTAGGTTTGGTGAAGAAAAAGAAACAAGGCAATAAGGTTTTTGTTAAAAAAATTTAAAACACAAACGAAGAATTTTTAATTAATGACGAATCCCCTTAAGGTCGAGAAAGCTAGGGATTTGTTAAAATTGTATGATGTAAATTATGAAAATAATGTCTATAAAGTCAGAGATTTTTTAAGAGAAATAAAAGAAGCTGATTATTGGGAAGAATATTTGGATGAGTATAGATTCTTACCAGAAGGTTTTTTCAAACCAATAAAGGAAGATTTCCCAAAGTTGGATTCTATGTTGAGTAACTATGAGTCTGTTTTATCGCAGATTCTTCAAGAAAGAGCTTTAGATTCTGAAGTTCTTTTAGATATTCTTGTTTTGTTCAATAAAGCTAAAAGTATATATAACCGTGATAAGGAAAGGAAGATCATTTCAGAAGAATTCATTGAAAGTTTTGCAGAGTTTTATTATAATTGGAATCATTCAGTTGGAAGAATTAAGATAGAAGTTGGGGATCAACAAATGACATTAAAAGAATATTTTGAAGACAACAAGCGTTATTTATACGAAAATGTTTTGCTAGAAGAAAAAATAAAACAACTTAAAGAAGAGTTGGATGAATATAAAGAAAGCAATGAAGAACTAATAGAGCTCCTCGAAAACTTTGTAGAGATTGAAAATGTTCTTTTTATATTGTTGAAGATGTATTACATTTTCGCCACTAAAAAAGCTAGTAAAACGCTAGAAATTGCTGTAGATAAAGTCGAAAAAGTGGATAGCGATCTTCTAGTTAATGTTATTGAGTTACCTAAATTCTTTTCATTGCCTTTGATGACTATGCAGTATGCAGAAAGAGCAGAGAAGGAAGCATTAAGGTTGGCTTTTGAAGAACATGTTCTGAAAGAAAGGATTTTGGCAATTTATGAAATTATCGAGAGAAATGGACTATTTGACGATCAGCCCGAATTGATGTTGGCATGGAATAATCTCAAAATGTTGCCAGACGATTTAGAATATGCATATAAAATACTAAAGAAGGATGTTTACGAAGATCATGAGGTTGAAATAGAAAACTATGAAAAATTCGCAAGAGCTATAGGAGGGATTGATGTACTTCATAAAGGATTATTAATGACAATAAATAGCTACTTGCAATTATTCGAGGGTGATGAAGAATATGCTATTCATAAAGATAAATTTCTGGAAAATAGCTATACACAATTTCGTCCATACTTTTTTTACGTAATTCTGTATAATCTATATTTCTATGTTCTAAAAGATCAACAATTATTTGGATTTTACTATCACAATCATTAGCATCAAGACTTCTGTATTTTCTCAAAAGTTCGTGAACTTTTTTTATTTTTTCTTTACCCTCATTAGAAATTTTAATTGCATAATAAATTGTCTGAACGGCTTTAACCATATCTAGCGCATCCTTGTATTTCAAAACATAATAAAATGATTGTGTATATAAATCAGAGTCTTCTGCATTTTCAGCTATAATCAAAACTGAATTTTTGCTATTAAAAACAACATTATAATCCATATCAAAGTCGTCTGTAATCATAAAGATAAAATCATATTGATTTGCGTAATCTCTTACAATTTTTCCTTTGTTTATAAATCTTATCCTATTAGAAATTCCGCTACCATATATCTCTTTGAAATAGCTTCTTAAGCATGTTAAATAATTCACTGGCGAGTATGAAAGTAAATATAAATCTATTCTTTGTTCCAATAAAATTTCTAAAGCTTTCTTGGCTTTTGGTACAAAATTCATTCCTCTTTTCCAATCATCGCAAATCCTCCAGGCTTTAAATTTTAGAATTTGCTCTAAATAGTTTATTCTATCTTTTAATTTTTGATTTAATACATTTTCTATTTCTTTTATGCTCTGATACTTCTTTACTATATTTTCTAAATCTTTTGCTTCTTGTTCTGAAAGTGTTAATAACAAACAATCTTTGAGCATGTTACCTTTGTAAAGTGTGTTATCAAAATCAAAAAACACGGCAATTCTTTCTTTTCTGTCTTTCAAAGCGTTTAAGTTTATTTCCCTTAGCCTAAGATAAACATCTTCCATTATTTTATAATTTCGATTTCAAAACTTTTTTATGAGCTTGGAAAATTACAAAAAAGCTAGGGAAATTTGGCTAGAAATTAAAAACATAGCTGAAAAAATAGTAAGGCCTGAAGCAAGCTACCTAGAAATTTGCGAAACTATAGAAAAGGAAATTGTTGCAAAAAATGCTAAGCCTGCATTTCCTGTAAATATTTCTGTTAATGAAATCGCTGCTCATTATACAGCTAGCATTGATGATAAAAATAAAATAGCAAGCAAGGATGTTGTTAAGCTAGATTTTGGGGTTATGTATGGCAATGTTATTTATGATGGTGCAATAACTTTTGATTTTAGCAAAGAGTATGAAGAAATGATTAAAGTTGCTGAAAAAGCTGTAAAGGAAGGTGTTAAAAACTGCAAACCTGGTAAAAAAGTTTGGGAAATTTCTGAAGCTATAGCTAGTGTGGTAGAGGCTAGTGAATTTAACTTAGTAAGAAATTTGAGCGGACATAAAATAGAAGCTAATAAATTGCATGCAGGTATAAGCATTCCAAACTATAGAAATAAAATAAGCTATGAACTTAAAGAAGGTGATTTAATAGCTATAGAAGTTTTCTTAACTAACGGCTCTGGCTGGGTAAAGGATAGCAAACCTGTAGAGATTTTTGAATTCAAGCAAAGAAAGCCTGTACGCGATGCTCATGCAAGAAAAATACTGGATCTTGCGGAAAAAGAATTTAGCAAGCTACCTTTTGCAAAAAGATGGTTGAAAATGAGCAAAAGCATTGTGGATTTAGCAATTAATAAGCTTGTTGAGCTTGATGCTTTGCATGCATTTCCAGTATTGAAAGAAATCTCTAACGGAATTGTGGTTCAGGCTGAGCAGACCGTTTATGTTAGCTAGCTTTTGAAAAATAAATTTATGCTAGTCGCTATCTTGTAGCCACATTTCTGACATTTGCCATCATTGTAAAGCATAATTTTCTTTTCAAAAATGTAGCCGCATTTAGGACATTTTATTTTAGAAGGTGAAAGCAATCCCATGATTTTTATTTGGGCAATAAAATTAAATGGATTTGTATACTACAAAATCTTCATTTGAGAAAACTTGTTAAGCCTTTTTGCTTGTCTTGAGATAAAATGTCTTGCTCGCTATAGCCTAGAGCTTTAAGCACCCTAGCTGCTGCGGGCACAACTTGATTATTAATATAGTACTCTGGATCGTAGTCTTCCAGCGTAACAAAGCTTGCAAATTCTGCCCTATCAGAAATGCTACCTTTTCCTTTAGTTATAACATAAGGTATTATGGAGCCTGGGCCAAGAGGTATGCCCCTACCCATAGCTTTTTGTGCTGCTTTAACATGCGGTCCTATTTGCTCATATTGGCTTATTGGTTTTGTTAGTTGCTCATAGATAACTAAATCCTTTAAGCTAACTTCTCTTTTCCTTATTTTTTCTATGGTTTCTCTAACTAGATTTAACGCTTTATCAACGTTTTGCTCAGATAAAATTATTTCTAGCACTTTTCTTTGGATTTCTTTAGCTAGCTGGCACCAATCCCTGCGCACAGTTTCAAAGCCTCTTATCTCAATTTTGCCATCATAGCCAAGCAATGCATACCTTTTCTTAGCTCCTTTCTCGCCTTTTTGCCTAGTAACAAAAATCCCAGATTTATATATGCCCCTAAGCTCAAGCTCAATTATTCCTGGCAAAGTTCTGTTTACCTTTTCCTCAAATTTTTTTGCAAATTTTTCAAGCTCTTCTTTGCTTAATCCAGGCTTAGTTACAAAAATGCTGTCTGTGTCGCCATAGATTACTTTAAAGCCTTCCTGCTTTGCCATTTCAACTATTTTTGTTATGTAATGTCTGCCAAAAGCTGCTGCACTAGCTCCACATTCACGCCTGTACCACCTAGCTCCAAAATAACCAAAATAGCCGTAAGTTGCATTAGCTATTATTTTCAAAGCATACTGCATGTTGTAAAGAATTTCGTACTCTTTGCTTTCTTTGCTAAGTTTTTTCATCTCAGCCTTTATTCTTTTTCTTTCTTTAATTATAGCATAAAGATGTTTTGGAATAAAGCCTTGCACCTTTGTGCAAAAATGATAGTTAAGCTCTGGTACTTTGTTTTTTTGTTTGCACTCTTCATGCCCACAGTTAAAAGTTTCTGGCGAAATGTTATGCGTAACTATAATTGTTGGGTATAGCGACATAAAATCGTAAACAACTATGTTGCTATGAATTCCCTTTTCAGGCTCTATTACTATTGCTCCTTTGTAAGCTGGCTGCAACCTTCTTTTCATTATTTCCTCTTGCTTTGGTTGGTTTGGTATGATCATGCCATCATCATAAGCCTTTTTCATATAGTATGCTTCTACAAGCTGACTGTAGGTGTAGCGGGAAGCATCAAATGGCAAGGTTGTTGTTAAGCTGGCTAAAGCCATTATTTGCATCAAAACAAATTGGCCAAGCCTATAAGTTAGGTAAGAATCATGCAAGCAATACTCAGCAAGCTTCTCCAAGCCTTTTTTGCTTTTCCAGATTTCAAACATTTCCTCATAGCTAACATCTTTTTTGCCCTCGCCAAGCAACTCATTAGCTACTTCATCTAGCGTAAGCACCTCGCTTTTCAAGAAAGGCGCAAGTATATGGCTTACGAAAACAAAAATATCTATGTGTACTCTTCCTTCTATTCTTGCTGCAGAAACTCTGCCTCGCCTAACAAATTTAACTTCTTTACCATTTCTTCCCAGACTTAACTTTATTCCATATTCATGAGCTTTTTCCCTCACTTTTGGAAAATCAAAATTATCTCCATTGTAGGTAAAAATTATGTCTGGGTCTTCCTTCTTTATTATTTCAATAAATTTCCTGATTATTTCTTTCTCGCTTTTAACGCTGACAACATATTCTTGCTTTTCCGGCCAGTCATAACTTGTTATAACGTATTTTTTGGTTGGGGTGTAAACGCTTATCATTATCAACTCTTCTTTACCTTCCACTTCCACAAACTCTGTGTCAAACGCTAAAAGCTTTAAGTTTGGTAAGAAGTTGGCTTGCAATGGTTTGAAGCTTATTAGCTTACCATCTTCTATTTTTGCTTCAAACCAACTTGCTGGACTTAAGCTTTTGTCTATCAAAAACCTTCTGTAGAAATTTATGCTGTACTCATAAGTTTCTTCAACTTCTTCAAAATTCTTAACCAAGTCTCTAGCTTTTTGCAACTTAGCTGGGTCGTCTATTGTTACTTTAATGAGCTTTCTTGCTTGCATACCTATTTTTTTCTCAACTATGCTTAAGCTTACAAGCTTGCATTTCGCTTTGCTAAAATCCACTTTTTTTATTTTCTCTAATAGTTGGTTTTCTTTTCCTTCAGAAGGCAAAACATAAAAGTAAGGATAAAATTCTTCATAGCTCAAGGTTTTTGTATTGCCTTCTTCATCTTTACAAGTAAGTATAATTTTTGGTATTTTGCTAAACTCATAGTTTGCATCGAGCAAAAACAATTTCACAATTAAAAATTAAAATTGGTTTACTTAAAAACAAAACCTGTTTTGCTTGCCCACAAAAGCAAATCAAGCTCTCGCATAGGAATTCCAATCTTTTTAGAGAATTGCTGCATTGTTTTTTCTATTTCCAAATATTTTTTCTTGCTTAATGATTTTGGGATTTGGCTAATGACTTTTAATTCCTGCAAGCTTTTGAGAATATGCACATCAAGTATAGCTAGTTGTTTAGCAATTCCTACGTTGCGCAAAAAATGGCTTGCTTCTTTAAAGCCCAGACCTTTAACATTAATAGCAAAATACTCTCGCAAATAGTACTCGTTGCCTAGGCTTAATTTATTTTTTATGATAATTTTACCGTTCTTGCTGAATTGTTTTCTAGCAAGCAATATGTACTTAGCTTTGGTTTCCTTAAACCTAATGCCTTCTAGAAATTTCAAAATTTCCTGATAGCCGCCCGTAAATAGCTTGCCTGAATTGTAAAGTCTTTCTATAGCCCTCCAACAAACAGTTGCTTTGCTTTGTGGTGTGCATAAGCAAAAGGCAAGCTCAGCAAAAATTCTTTCATCGCTAGCATTCCTAAGCTTCTCAAATTCAGCAATTCTTTTCTTTATGTCAAATCTTAGCTTAGAATAAAGCTCTTTGAGCTGGGAAATTTTCATTATTTAACTACGTAGCCGCGTTTTTTTATTTCTTTTTTCACTCTTTTTGGCTTAAACTCCTTAATCATTATTTCCATGGCCTTCATAACTTTTTCTTCATCTGTGCAAGCGAAAATATCTAAAGCAAGATAATTCTTTTCAGGCCAAGTATGCAAAGCTATATGGCTGGTTGTTAACAAAGTTGCAGCAGTTAAGCCGTAAGGCTTAAACTTATGGTAAACAAATTTTCCTTTTATTTCAACCAAACCAGACTCTTTTATCGCTTTCTTAAAAACTTTTTTAACAAATAGAATATCGTCTAGATATTTCCTCTTTACTCCATACATTTCTAGCAATACGTGAGTTCCTTTCTTCATAGCCATCAGACGTAATCTCTAACCTCCTTATAAAAAATATTTTGGTAAAACTTTCTCTTAAAATTTAGCCAACTAGCCTTATTTCAATGTGCACATCTCTGGGAATGTTTATTCTCATTATTTGCTTAAGCGCTCTCTCATCTGCTTGCACATCAATTATGCGCTTATGAATCCTTAGCTCAAACCTATCAAAGGTTGCGTTACCATGACCTGTGCCATCACCACAGGGAGTTTTCAAAACAGTTAGTTTTAGTTTTTTGGTTGGTAATGGTATTGGACCTCTGTAAGAAACACCCAGTTTTTTAGCAATGCTAATTATCTCTTTGCTAATCTCATCTAGCTTTTTGTAATCCTTGCCTATTAGCTTAATTCTTGCCATTTGCATGTTAAATTATATGTGAAAAAGTGTTTTTTAAATTTGTTGTTATTTAAAAATGATTATGGCAAACAACGATTTCAGGCCAGTTAAAGCTAAAGATCTCAAGATAATTCAGTACATGAACAACTATTTTGCTACTTTTGACGGTAAGAGACTCTGGCGCATAGAAAAATGGGTTGCTGAACTTTTGAAAATGTGTAATGGCAAGAGAACTTTTTCAACTTTAGTTAAGGAGCTTTCCCACATAACTGGACTGGAAGAGGATAAAATGGAAGAGGGGCTTAAAAAAATACTTGATGAGTTGAGAGAAAAGGGGTTTGTTGTTTATTTGTAATTTATTTTAATGCTCTTCTTAGCTTTTTCAAAAGTTCCTCATCCGTAACCTCTTCTATGAAGGACTCTTTAGGAAATATCAGTCTATAAACACCAATTTTTCTTTCTTTTATCTTGCCTTCCCCTAGAAGCTCATGTACATAAATTGTTGCTGTTATCCTACTTACTTTAGCTAACTTAGCTATTTGCTGGATTGTTAAGCCATCAGGATGCTTCTTTATTATCTGGAATATCAATTCTTTGGTATTCTTTCTTCTAGCCATAATTAATGTTTGGATGCAAAGTTATTTAATATTAATGTTAACAATTAAAGTTAAAAATAACCCAGAGCTTTGTAAATTTTGTATTTGAAAGGAAGCTTAATTTCTCTTCCTACAAACTTGCTTGCTAAAAGTGCAAAAGCTAGGCTTGCTGGCGAATCCTGCTTGTAAAGAACTAAAGGCTGCATTGCATTTATCGCTTTGTTAACATTTTTATCGTAGGGTATGGTTGCTATAACTGGCAAGCCAAGAGTTCTTTCCACATCTTGCTTCTTTAGCTCATCATCGCGCCTAGTTTTGTTAAGAACTATACCAAGAATAGGCACGTTTAGCAGCTTGGCTATCCTGACAACTTTCATGCTTGACATTAAAGCTGTTATCTCTGGGTTTGTTACAACTATCACTCTGTCGCTTGCCTTTATCGCCTCAATAGCCTCCCTACCTATGCCTGCAGCACCATCTATGAAAATAAAATCGTAATTATTCCTAAGGTTTTCTATTTTAAACCTTAGCAAAGACAAATCTGGATATGGCTGGTCTCTTACCATTGAAGCGGGCAATATGTCAACGTTATGGTATGAGTATAAAGCATTGTGCAAAAGAGTTTTTTCTTCCAACACATCAAGCAAATTTGCTTCTGGCACTAAGCCGAAATGAAAAGATAATGTAGGCGTAGTTATGTTAGCATCCACAACCAACACTCTTTGCTGAAATTTATTTGCAAGCAAAACACTTAGGTTGGAAACAAAAGTTGTTTTGCCTACGCCACCTTTAGCACTAACAACGCTTATTATCACAATTAAAAAGTTGTGTCTTTTAGCTAAAAAAATTAAAAAAGTGGGGTAGAATTAAGCTTACTTTGCCGGCGTCACGTCCAGCACGATTCCAGCTGCTATTGTTTTGCCCATGTCTCTTATAGCAAACCTTGCTAGTTGTGGGAATTCTGAATATTTTTCAATTACTAATGGCTTTGTTGGTCTTACTCTTACTTTAGCTGCGTCTCCTGTTTTTATGAAATCAGGATTTTCCTGCACTACGCTTCCTGTTTGTGGGTCAACTTTTGCCATTATTTCTGTTATTGTACATGCAACGCTTGCTGTGTGCACGTGGAATACTGGCGTATAGCCAGGAGCTATAGCTGTTGGATGTTGCAATACTATTATTTGTGCCGTGAACTCTTGAGCAACTGTTGGCTTAGCATTTGGATGACCAGCTACATCACCACGCTTAATGTCCTGCTTGCTTACACCTCTTACGTTAAATCCAATGTTGTCACCAGGCTTTGCTTCTTGAATTGGCTGATGATGCATCTCTATGCTTTTTACTTCTCCTTGAACGCCTGCTGGCTCAAAAACTACTGCATCACCAACTTTTAGCACGCCTGTCTCAACTCTTCCTACTGGTACTGTACCTACTCCTGTAATGGAATATACATCTTGGATTGGAATTCTCAAAGGCTTGTCAATTGGCTTTTCGGGCTCTTTAATTGTAGCATCTAATGCCTCAACCAATGTTGGGCCATCCCACCATGGCATCTTGTCTGTTTTCTTAACTACGTTGTCGCCATAGTATGCTGATACTGGCACGAATGGGATTTGATCAACTTTGTAGCCGACGCTTTGCAATAGCTTGCTTGCTTCTTCCTTGATTTCCTCATACCTCTTTTGGTCGTAGTTTACTGTGTCCATCTTGTTTATTGCGACTATTAGCTGATTAATACCTAATACCTTCAATAGCCAGGTGTGCTCTTTTGTTTGCTCTTGAATTCCTTCTCCCTGCTTGGCTGAAATTACTAGTATGGCTGCATCTGCCTGGCTTGCACCGGTAATCATGTTCTTAACGAAGTCTCTGTGGCCGGGAGCGTCTATTACGGTAAAGAAGTATTTTTGAGTTTCAAAAGGCCTGTGCATGACGTCTATGGTTAGTCCTCTTTGCCTTTCTTCTTTTAGCTTGTCCATTACGTAAGCAAACTCAAAGGTTTCCTTCTTGAATTCTTTAGCTAGTTCCTTTAGCTTTCTTAGCTCTTCTTCCCTTATTGCGCCTGAGTCGTAAAGTAGTCTACCAACTAACGTAGACTTGCCTGCGTCTACGTGGCCGGCAGTTATTAAGTTAATATGGGGTTTTGCAGGCATAGTATCACTAATTTATGTAATGATGAGTTAGCTTATATTTTTAACCTTTTTCACTGGGTTTTGCTAAGGATTTCTTTTAGCTTTCTTAGCTCTTCCTGCCCTGGCAAGCCTGAAAAAATTACTTTGCCATCTATAACTAAGCTTGGAACAGCTTTTATTCCATAGCTTTCAGCTAGTTTGCAGCAGCTTCCATCTTTACATTCATA
>WAMV01000014.1 GCA_015522145.1 Candidatus Aenigmatarchaeota archaeon
AAAATAGAACAAAAAAGGCAAATAGTTCACAGGGCTGCTAAACTTGAAAGATATATAACCTGATAATATAGCTAGAAAAAACGATATTAAGATAAAATACTTTCTCTTCATAATTCAATATTTGATTTTTATCAAATAAAATTGTTGAGGGTTTTCTGAAGATGTTTTTCCTTAAGTAGGGAAGTAGTAATCCAGGTTCTTCTTATACAATCTGGTAACTTTAATCCCTGTGTTATAAAATGTTCTATGAATTTTATAGTTTTGGGGTCATGAGGATATCCTACACCAATTTCCATTTTGTATTTTTTCTCCAGTTTTTTAATCTCCTTATCTCTCTCAACTTTTGCTATTATGCTGGCTGCTGCCACTACCGTATTATTTTCGTCAAGATAATTTCTTACAATAAGGTTGTTCTTTAGCTCTTTTAGGGTCAGGTAAGATGCTATTA
Organism: Candidatus Aenigmatarchaeota archaeon; assembly: GCA_015522145.1. Classification (GTDB taxonomy): domain Archaea; phylum Aenigmatarchaeota; class Aenigmatarchaeia; order CG10238-14; family WAMV01; genus WAMV01. Next base: position 449 of record WAMV01000014.1, read on the forward strand.
GCTCTTTGAATTTTTTTGGGTTGGATGTGAGGGAGTCAACGTAAATTTTATCACCTCTAGCAAATTCGATAAGCTGAGCTATGTGCATAGCTTCAATTTTATCTAAGTTAATACCCATAGATCTGTACTTATCTATTTTACAGGCTTTAATCTTTATGACAAAAATATCAGTGGCCCTGTCTTCTATAAGTTTTGATAATTCCTCCCTTTTTTCTGGCGTCAATTTTTTACTGTCTCTAACGCCTAGTGATTTTAGTTCCTTTATAACATTCTTATCAAGAGAGACGGCTGCAATAACTAAAGGACCTATTATTGCTCCCCTTCCAGCTTCATCAATTCCTGTTATTTTGCTCACAATTATAAAGTATCTCTATAGATTTAAGAATATGGGTATAGAGTTGGAAAAAGTGTTAGAAAATGAGCCCTGGCAAAAATTTGAAAAGGTAGCACAGGAAATTTTGGAGCAAAACAATTTTGAAACAAAGCTCCACTACAGATTGAAAAATGGTCAAGAAATAGATATTCTTGCCCAAAAAGGTAATGTTGTTTTGTGTATTGAATGCAAAAAACTAGGCAAAAAGTACAATAGGAATTATAAACTGAAGCTGGCTTGTAGACAACTTAAAAAGAAGATGCAAACACTAGCAAACAAATGGAATAAAAAAATTGTTGGTGTAGTCGTGACGCTCTGGCCCGATGTAATCGTAGAAGAGGGTATTTATGTTATACCCATATTTGCTTTGAATGAATGGTTGAAAATGATAGAGAATATAGTATTTAAATAACCTAAGCAAAATTAATATTCATGTCATATAAGCTGGAGATACAAAACATAGTTGCTTCTGTCACTTTAGGTATTGAAATACCACTAGAAAAACTTGTTGAAAGAGTTGAAGGAGTAGAGTATGAGCCTGAGCAGTTTCCGGGTTTGGTTTACAGGTTAAAGAAGCCAAAAACAGCCTCTCTTATTTTCAGCTCGGGAAAGATTGTGTGTACGGGAGCTAGAAGTATGAAAGAAGTTAAAGAAGCTGTTAAAAAGGTAGTCAATACTATTAACAGACATGCTGTAAGAGTTCCTAAAAAATTCAAAGTGGAAATACAAAACATAGTTGCCTCAGCAAAATTTGATAAAAGATTGAATCTTGATCATATAGCATTTACACTGGAGAATTCTGAGTATGAGCCTGAGCAGTTTCCGGGTTTGGTTTACAGAATGGACAACCCAAATGTAGCATTTTTGCTTTTCAGCTCGGGAAAGATTGTGTGTACGGGCGGCAAGACTATCAAGGATGTCAAAACAGCTATAGAAAAATTAGAAAGAATTTTAAAGAGAATTAAGGCATTTGTTTGAAACCTTTCAAAATTTCCTAAGTTTTAAATTTGAAATTTAGCTCATTATAATTGATGACACAGATAACTCAAGAAGTTGAAGAAAGATTAGCACAATTCTTATTAGAGAATTATAAACAAGAAATTATAGACGCTATTCTGGAAAATAAAAAATACATAGAGATTGACTATAACAAACTAGAAATTTTTGATGTTGAGCTTGCAGATATGCTCCTTGAAGAACCCGAAGCTACACTGGAAGCCATGCAAAAAACCATAGAAAATTTGGAATACTCTGAAGGGAAGAGACTCAGAATAAGATTGAAAAATTTACCTCCAAAGCTAAAAATAAGGATAAGAAATCTTAGGTCTGAACATCTGGGCAAGCTGATAATGGTTGATGGTATTGTAAAAAGAGCTAGCGAAATAAGGCCTGAGGTTTCAGAGATTGTGTATGAATGCAATTCTTGTGGGAGCACTATAACCATTTTACAAAAAGAAAGAACCATAACAAAGCCTGATAGATGTGAAGTTTGTGGTGCTAGAAAAGGTTTTACAGTATTAGATCAGAAAGTTCATGATGCAAGATGGATAGTTATTGAAGAGCCTTATGAAATAATAAGCGGTGAGAGACCTAGCGAGATAATGGTGTATCTGAAAGAAGATTTAACAACACCCAAAATGCAAAATATAACAGATCCAGGCAACAGGATAATGATTACAGGCATATTAAAACAAAGCTTTAGGAAGCTCCGGGGCTCTAAAGCCAAGCAGATGGAAATTTATATAGATGCCAACAATGTTGAGCCTTTAGAAACTATGTGGGAAGAAGTAGAAATTACAAAAGAAGATGAAGAAAAAATAAAGGAGTTCGCAAAAAGGGAGGATTTGTTTGAGCAATTGATTAATTCAATAGCCCCATCCATGTATGGGTTGGATTATATAAAGGAAGCTATTATTTTACAAATGTTTGGAGGTGTGCCCAAAATACTTCCAGACAAAACGAGAGTGAGGGGAAATATTCACATACTTATTGTTGGTGATCCTGCAAGCGGCAAGAGCCAGCTTCTCCAATTAGTAACAAAGATAATGCCCAGGGCCAAATATGTAAGCGGGACTGGAGTAACAGCGGCAGGAATAACAGCAACCGTAACGAGAGATGAAGAATTTCTTGGAGGTTGGGTATTAGAAGCTGGTGCTCTGGTTATGGCTAACGATAGCATATGTGCTATAGATGAGTTTAGCAAAGTTCCTGCTAGCGATAGAGTAGCTTTGCAAGAAGCTATGAGTGTTGAAACAATATCCATAGCTAAAGCTAGCATCGTAGCCACTTTGCCAGCAAGAACTGCTGTGCTTGCTGGAAGCAATCCCAAATTGGGTAGGTTTGACCCTTACATACCTATAAGAGAGCAAATTGATGTTGACGATGTTTTGTTATCAAGATTTGATTTGAAGTTTGCGTTAAGGGATGTGCCAGACCCTGAGAGAGATAAACAAATAGCAGAGTATGTGTTAAAGCTAAGGGCTGGAATAGAAGAAATTAAACCAGCTGTAGATGTTGAGTTTTTGAGAAAATATATAGCCTATGCTAGATCACATGTATTTCCCAAGCTCAGTAAAGAGGCTGGAGAAAGGCTAAAAGAATTCTACCTTGAAATGAGAAGCATGAGTGGGGAGGAAGCGCCTATAGCAATAACTTTAAGGCAATATGAGTCCCTAATAAGGTTGGCTGAAGCTTCAGCAAGAGTTAGGCTTAGCGATACTGTTGATATAGAGGATGCTGAAAGAGCAATTAAGTTAATGAAAATATCTTTAAGGCAATTTGGTTTTGAACCAGAAACAGGCATGTACGACATAGACAGGGCTGAAGGTCAAAGAATAACTGCAGCACAAAGAAGCAAAATAAGAAGAATGAGAGAGATAATTGAAGAGTTAGAAGCTAGGGTTGGAAAAGAAATTCCTGAAGATGAGTTAATAGAGGTGGCCAAAAAAGAAGGTATAGATAATGCTGAAGATATAATTAGAAAAATGGTTCAAGAAGGTTTGTTATTCAGACCTAAACCTGGCTATATACAAAGAACAGGTGGTTGATTATGGTTTTTAGATATGCAGCCAAGTCTGTCAGAATAAGAGATTTAATAGAAGGTACATTAATACCTTCACATAAAGAAGAAAAAGTTCCTACAAAGATAATAACCAAGTTTGGGGAAGTTTTGGTTAGGGTTAAAATTGTTGGAACTGTAGTAGAGAAATTTGTAAGCGAAAATTCTAACTATGCTTTTATAGATATAGATGACAATTCTGGTTTAATAAGGGCAAAAACCTTTGAGCTTGCTAAAGAAGTGGAAAAATTAAACATAGGTGATATTGTCTTGGTTGTTGGAAAAATTAAAGAGTATTTGGATGAATTTTATGTAAACATTGAAATTGTTAGAGTCGTTGATGCGAAATATGAGCTTTATCATATGCTTAAAGTAATAGGAAAAATTAAGCAAGCACTACAGATAGTGAAAGAGCTTAAACACTATTATAGAAACTTTGGTTTGGAAAAAACTTTAGAAATTGCTAAAGAAAGTTATGGAATTGAAGAACAGGTTGCCAAAATTATGGTTGAGAGTTTTATAGACAAAGAACAATTTAAAGAGAAAATACTTAAGTTAATTGAAGAGCTGCAGGAAGAGGAAGGTGTGGAAATGACCAAGCTTATGCAAATAATAGACATGCCCGAAAAAGAAGTTGAAAAAATTATAGATGAATTGTTAGAACAGGGTTTGATATTCGAAGTTATGCCCGGTATTTATAAGAAGGTGTAAACATGGATTACTTGAAAATGTTGGAAGAGGGACTAGAGAAAATACCAGAAAAGGTAAAGGTAGAGGAGAGATTCAAGCTTCCAGAGCCAATAATTTTCTATCAAGGCAACAAAACCGTTTTTGCTAATTTTAAAGAGTTCGTTGAAATCATCAGAAGAGATGAAAAACATTTTGCCAAATTTTTATTCAAAGAACTAGCCACACCCGGCGTAATTCAAAATAACCATCTCGTATTCAATTCAAAAATAAGATTAAATGCTTTGAAAAGGAAAATAGAAGAATATCTAAATAATTTTGTTTACTGTAGGGTTTGTGGTAGCCCCGACACAAAACTTACAAAGGAAAATAGATTTACTTTCATGGTTTGTGAGGCATGCGGAGCAAAAAATCCAATAAAGAAAATTTAAAATTCTGGGCAAAAATTCATGTAATTAAAGAAGAAATAGTCGTGGCTATATGCGATAAAAATCTTCTTGGCAAATCACTAAGTTTTAGGGGAGTAAAGGTAAAGATTTCTGAAAGATTTTTTAAAGGTGAATTAATAGGTGAAGAACATGTAGATAAATTATTAAGCAATGCTACCATAGCTAACTTGTTTGGAAATGAAATAGTTAAGCTGGCCGCAAAATTAGGCTATATTGATATGAAAAACGTAATTAAAATAGAAGGGATTTACCATGCCCAATTCGTCAAACTTTAAGGCTCAGTTCATAATGCTTAGCGTAGTAGCTATAGTTAGTGTGTTATACTTATTCAGTTTATGGGCCCAACCAACAGATATTGTTGATTTATCATCTCAAATATTGGTTGATGAATATTTTCTAATGCAGAACATGGCCAATAATTTAAGATATATAACTCACATAGATGATTGCGAAGTCCTGAACTATTCTTTACAAGAATACATTCAATTTGTGAAAGGTTTTGCCAAAGAAAAAAATATTCGAATAGACATAGATCATAATTTTTCTAACTGTAATCAAAAAATTGTGGAATATAATATAACTATTTACACACCTGACAGAAACGTTTCATCTCGAATAATTTTTACAAGGTGAGAAGCTGTTCCAAAGAATTTTTATCAAGCTCCAAATATTTCATAATTTCTCTCTTGTATTTTTCATTTTGAGCTAGAATTTTAAGTAAAGGGATAAACTCTTTTTTAACACAAGAAGTAGAACAATGGAGTTCTTCGCTTAACTTTTCTAAGGCTTTGTTTACATTCTCTTTTAGTGGCTTAAGCTTAGCATAAGTTTGAAGTCTTAAAGGTGGTTTGAATTTTGTAAATTTTCTGTAAACATCTTTTTTAGCTGAGGATACACCAGCGCTCATCAAATCAATCATATAAACCATAAGCCTCCAGTTTTGCCTGCTAACAATTCTTTTTCTAAACAAATCGGCCCAGCTCAAAAACTCATAAGCTTTGACAATTTCTTCTATTGTTTCGTATTCGTTGCTAACATTTTCTTCAATCCACCATATCAACTCTTCAGGATCTTTATCTACAAGAGAAACTGCAAATCTAGCAGCTTTAATCGATTTAGTTTTGAAAATCATTTTAAGAGTCTGGAAAACGTCTTCCTCTCTCTCCCTGTAGCCCAAATCTTCTAAATCTTTTACTGTTATCTCTTTTTTTGTGGCTAGCGTCTCTAAATCATTTATAGCTGCTCTCAAATCGCCCTTTGACCTTTCAGCCAAAGCCTTCAGAACATTTATGTCAACAATAAGACCTTCTACCTCAGCTATTTCTTTAAGCCTCTTAACAATATAAGTTGGGGGTATGGGAGAGAATTGAATCATCTCACAATAACTTCTTAAAGGCTTTAGCTTTGGGTCCCAAGCATCGTTTGCTGTTAGAACAACTGGAAAAACAGACTCTTTTATGAATTTAATTATTTCTGCTAAACCTCCTCTATCCTCTTTCCCTGATATACCATCAACCTCGTCTATAAGAAACATTTTTTTCTTTCCAAACAAAGACGCCTGTTTTGCAGAAGCTCTAAAAACTTCCTTAATTTTTTGAGCAGACCTAACGTCGCTGGCATTCATCTCTATCAGGTTGAGATTATTTTCTCTAGCAAAAGCCCTGACCAAAGCTGTTTTACCCACGCCTGGCGGTCCATATAGTAATGCAGCTTTACTTCCAGGCTTATAATTTTTATACCAAACTAGAAATTGTTCTACAGCTTTCTTCTGATCAACAAATTCTTTTAAATTCTTTGGCGCATACTTTCTAATCCAAGCCATATTTTTAATTTGAAAACAAAGAAAAATAAAAAGTAGGTTTGGTTATTCAACTATTAAGGTTCCCCTCATTTGAGCGTGACCTGCTCCGCAATATATACTACAGTAGAACTCAAAGTTTCCTGTTTTGTCTGCAACAAACTCAACAACTGTTGTTTGTTCTGGTCTGACAGGCACGTTTATGCCAAACGCTGGAAGGGCAAACCCATGAACCACGTCTTCGCTGGTTATCTCTATCCTTACTAAATCACCCTTCTTAACTCTTATTATGTTTGGTTCAAACTCAAACTGTCGTGCAATCATTTGTATTGTTACTTGATTTTGTGTTTCTTGAGGTGATGTTTGTTCTTCAAGAGCAGGTGGAGATGTAACATTTCCCTCAGGCAATGATGGAATTTCTGGTGTTGTTTCAACTGTTTGTTGAGTTGAAACACATCCAGCTAGAAATATTAGAAAGAATACTGGCAAATAGTTTTTGAGCATAACTAAGAATTTGAAGCATTTAGTTTTTAAGCTTTTGCTATATAGCTAATTTTAGCAAGCAAAGCAGCTATCTGGATTTGGGGGTCGCCTCCTTCAGATATTCTAAATTCATGCTCTCCAACTTCCTTAATTATTTCCATTTTTTTACTATCTGGTATTTTCAAATTAAAAACTTCTTTGTAAATTTGTTTGACAATATCCTCACCAGCTAAACCCTGCTTAACAATAAGCTCAATAAGCTTCTCTCTAGCTTTTGCAAATTTTCCTTCTATTGCTTGACTAATCATCTCTTTTATATCTTCTGGTCTGGCAAGACTGGCAACGTCATATATAACGTTAGCATTTATTTTATCGGTAATGGATGCTGCCGCCTGCAGTAAGTTACATACCCTTCTCAAATCTCCTTCTGCTATATCTATTATAGCCTCTATCCCACCTTTTTCTATTTTTAAGCCTTCATTCTTAGCTATACGCTCTATAAATTTTTTAACATGCTCATCGCTCATTGCCCTAAATCGAAAAACAACACACCTGGATTGTATCGGATCTATAATCTTGCTTGAATAGTTGGCTATGAGTATAAATCTTGTTATGTCACTAAAATCTTCCATTGTTCTACGTAAAGCTTGCTGGGCATCGCTAGTCATAGCGTCAGCCTCGTCAAGAATTATAAGCTTAAAAGGCACATCGCCTATAGGCTTAGTTCTAGCGAAATCTTTAACCCTGCCTCTAATAACATCAATACCTCTAGCATCGCTAGCGTTTAAACTTAATATGTTTTGCCTCCAGGATTGACCGTAAAGTGTTCTAGCTATTACTAGCGCGGTTGTTGTTTTACCGGTGCCTGCTGGGCCTGCAAAAAGCAGGTGGGGCAAATTTTTTTCCTTAACAAAAGATTCCACACGTTTGATAACATGCTCCTGATTTATTATTTCTTCAAACTTTTTTGGTCTATATTTCTCTGCCCAAATTTCGAACACCATACTAAATTAATGTATGGCTTAGTCATTTTTAAGGTTAATTTTAAATAAAGTGTACAAACTCTTTTTCTTCATGAAAATCCCAAAAAAAGAAAACAAAAACATAGAGTTTAAAGAAAAGTTAAAGGTAGATGTTCATCTAAAAAAATCAAAAAAGCAGCATTTAGCTACGCAAATGAAATATTTGTTGGAAGTTGGTAATGGGATTGCTGTCTATATCTTAGGTGTTAAAGATAATGGCTACCCAGCAAATATTAGTGATTTTGAATTGGAAGAAAGTATAAACGTTTTGAGCTATATAGCTAAGGAAGTCGGAGCTTATGTCTATAAGGTAGAAAAATATGAAGAAAATGGTAGCAAAATAGCTAAAGTTATTGTAAGATATGGAACACATCCTAAAAAGGAGCATATAATCGTAGCAACAGCAGGCCATGTTTCCCATGGCAAATCAACTCTTATAGCCACTCTAATGCTGGGCAAGCCAGACCTGAAGGGTAAAAACTGGCTATACATAAACGTTTTGCCCCACGAAATAGAAAGGGGTTTGACTGCAGATCTGCACCACGCTTTTATAGCTTTTAAAAATAATAAACCCCTGTATTTTAAGAACCCCCTGAACGTAAAAGAAAAACAAAAATTATTTTTGGAAAGTGATAAGATTGTTAGCTTTGTTGACACAGTTGGGCATGAGCCGTGGATAAGAACCACTATAAGGGGAATAGTGGGTCAAGACATAGATTATGGACTTTTGGTAGTGGCTAGCGATGATAGCGTTACCCACATAACAAAAGAGCATTTAGGAATTTTGCTCTCTATGCATATTCCTGTCATCGTTGTGATAACAAAAATAGATAAAGTTAGCAAAACAAAAGTGCAAAGAACTATGGAGGATGTAGAAAAATTGCTAAAAAGGGTTGGTAAGATACCATTCATGGTAAAAAATGAGTCAGACATAGTTACATGTTTAGATAAATTAGACTTAGTTACTCCGATAATATTAACTTCTGCGAAAACTAGGGAAGGTTATGAATTGCTTGAAAAACTTCTTAATATTTTGCCTCCAAGAGAAAGAAAAAAGAGTGATGAAGTTTTGATGTACATTGATAAGGTTTATAACATAAGTGGTGTTGGAGCTGTCGTGTCTGGAACAATAAAAATAGGTAAAATTAAAATAGGTGATGAGCTCTTATTGGGACCTTTTGGTAATAGTTTTAGAAAAGTTAGAGTTGGTAGCATACAAATACACTATCAGGATGTTAAAGAAGTTGACGCTGGATTTATTGTAGGAATTTCTTTAAGGGGCGTGAAGCCCAGTGAAATAAGAAGAGGTATGGTACTTACAAACAAAAAGAAGCTAGCTAAAGCTGTAAGAAGGTTTGAAGCTGAAATAATGGTGCTCACTCACCCCACAAAAATAACCAATGGTTATGAACCGGTATTACATTGTAATACTATATCTCAAACTGTTAAGCTAAAATTACTAGATAAGGATTACCTAAAATCTGGAGAGACTGGAAGAGTTATTATGGAGTTTAAGTACAGGCCTGAAGTTGTTTTTGAAAATGAAAAATTTGTTTTTAGAGAGGGGAAGACAAAAGGTATAGGTAAAATAATTAAGGTTCTGGATTAGCTATATAACTGCTGTGCCCCCTGCATGCCATGACTTCCTAGGTCTCACTTGAATTCTTATTATTCTTTCTAAGTTATCATCCAGAATTATAGCTGCGCCCGGAAATTTAGGAAGTTTAGATAGCATAACCTCTATATCTTCTTTAACGTAGGTTTGCATTATTGTGTGCAGGGCCTCTATATCTTCTTTACTTGTTATTCTGAAACAAAAAACGATATCTGTTTGTCTTAAAACATCTGAATGGATTTTATTGGGCATTTGAGTTATGACAACTAGTCCTATTCCCGGTTCTCTTCCCTGTTTGGCAATTGTTAATAACGGCTCTGTTGATGTTGTTTCTCCTTGACTAGGAATAAAATTATGAGCTTCTTCCAAAAACAACCACACAAAAGGAAATTTTTTCTCAATTTTTTCTCCTTTCAGCTTTAGAGACTCTTCCAATTTTCGAGATTGTAGCCTTGAATGATAAATTTTTCTAGCAAGCCAAGCAACCAACAAGTTTTTTAACCCAAACTCATCACCCTGTAATCGGGATACATCTATTATAACCACTTTACCTCCCTCAACGATATCTGAGAGTTTTAAACCTTTTCTGGAAAAAATGTTGAAGGTGTTTACAGAAGTAAAAACATTCAATAGATAATTTTTTACTTTTTGAGTTATGGAATTATCGTCCTTTATAGCATCAATAATATCATCCATTTCGTACTCTGCGGGCAGTTTTGAAAAAATTTTTATTAGGGTTATAGCTTCTTCAGAATTTCTGTTTAGATTCAAAGCCAAAATCCAATCATTAGCACTAAACTCGCTAAGGGATAGAGTTAATACATCATCATAAGGAATATTTGCCTGTTTATAATCTTGGGCTACAGGGGCAGGAATAATTATTTTTACATCTTTGTATTTTTTGGGTTTGAGATTCCACTCCTCTAACATTTTTTTCTGCTCCTTATTCTCAAATTTTAAACTCCAATAAATTCCCATAGGGTCAACAACAATAAAACAGGCTTCCTTTTTTACTTTTTCTTCCAACTCTAAAAATTCTTCCAAAATTACTCCAGCAGCATAACTTTTACCACTACCTCTTTTACCTGCTATAAGAATAACATGGGGTTTTTGAAAATCAAGATAAATTTTTGAGGTTAGGTGTATGTCTTCTCCCTCCCCAACAATGTATCTGCCTATATAACCTGCATCCCGAATAAACAAGTTGTCTTTTTTTCTACCGACTACTATTTCCTGCATAAAATATTTTAGATTAGTACATGCTAAAAAGAAATAGGGGGCCGTAGTCTAGCTTGGTTAGGACGCAGCCTTGGGGTGGCTGTAGCCCGGGTTCAAATCCCGGCGGCCCCATTATAAGAAACTTTTATTTCGAAATCTATTTCTT
>WAMV01000015.1 GCA_015522145.1 Candidatus Aenigmatarchaeota archaeon
GCTGCAATGCAGGCTCTAGCACTTGTGACGTCTACAACACTTATACAGACACTTGTATCGATACAGAAACCTTAACTGAATACTATCCATCCGGCTCAAGCTATGCAAGCACAACATATACCTGCGATAACCTAGGACAAGGCAATTACTGTGATACAACTAGTGGCGATATTTACTTTGACGACTGGGGTTGTTCAACTGGTGCATGTGTAGATCAAGCAGATACTTTAGTTCAAGATTGTGTAAACTCCTGTACAGACACAGACGGTCTAGACTACTTAACTCAAGGTACAGTCACAGACAATAATCTATGTGCTGCAGGCGATACTTCTTGCCCATCAAACACCTATACAGATTATTGTTCAGATAGTATTACTCTTATAGAATATACTTGTTCGGGAGCAGATATGAGTTCTCAACAAGTTGATTGTTCTTTACAAGCTATAGAAGATTGTTGTACTACTCAAGGAGCAGCATACTACTGTCCTGGAACTGCTGCAGGAGAGTTCTGTTCGGGAGGTCAGTGTACTTATTCTTGTTCTAACGTTAACTTAGGTGGATGTTTTGCATGTCCTCTTTAGATATTTAATTTTTTCCTTAATTCTTCACTCATCATTTCCGGCGTCCAAAAAACTCCCTCTTCCCAAACAACCTCTACATCCATTTTACTTACTTCTTCAGCTTTTTTCTTTATAGCTTCAAAAATATAAGGTCCTACTGGACATAAAGGAGTGGTAAGCACAACTTTAATCACAACCTTATCCTTAAACACCTCTATTTTTCTGATCAAGCCTAGATCAACAACATTATAACCAAGTTCAGGATCAACGACATCTTTGAGAGCTTCTTTAATTTTCTCCTTTAACATTAACTTCACCTTAATTAAATAATTTATAACAACTTAAAAGTTGCTATTGTGCCATTTCAAACTTCTACCAAACAAATCCTGGAAAAATATAGCAAAATCTTTCAAATAGTCGTAAAAATCACAACTATAGCAGAAATTTCCACTAAACCTTATTCTTGCTTACTATTTTTAACTTCTAAAATCTTAGCTCTAGCTTCAGGAGCTCTATACTTGTTGTAAACTTTGTAAGCTTCTTTAAACTTTTCTAACATTTAGTCACCAATACTATTCCAAATCGATAATCTCTTAATCTATAAATTTTAAAATAATTAACTATGGTGAATTACTTTTTGATTTCAGTATCCAACAAACAAAACTTACTTCTATGTAAAAAGTATGCACTAGCTGGCTTTACTAACAGCTTAAATGGTGTATGGACCTTTTGCGAAATTAATGAAGGGGATTTTATCTCTTTTTTATATGCTGCAAAGGTTCACAATCTTTACAGAGTAGAAAAGAAAGTAGCATTTGAAAATGCACATAAATTAGAACCTTGGGAACCCATAACATTTACAATTTCTAGGAAAACTTATTACTTTCCATTTCGCTTATTCCTGAAACCTATGAGAAAATTTGAAGAATCTTTAGTTAGACCGGAATTCTCATACATTGCTGAGAACCTTCTCATAAGAGGTGGTTACAGAAAAACACATTTCCAAGCAGATCAGACAACTTTACAAAGTGTTTCACAAATGGGAAAGTTATTTTCTGGCGTTAATGTAGAAAAATTGGAGATTAAAGAAAAAACCTTTATTCCTAAATTTACAGTCGATAAGGAAAAAATAAACATACCTTATACATTTCCGTTTAGGGAAGTAATTTTACAATCATTGATAAGACATTACCTTTCTAATTTAAGAAATTTAAAAAAGTTTCTCAATGATGTGAATGTTGATGAATTAAAACCATCTAAGCTAGAGGTATTAAGTGAAAAAGCATTGCCGGAAGGACATATAGATCTCTTAATTAAGGAAGCTATTCCTTTAGGAGAATCTAAAAGTATTATAATTGAGGTCAAAACAGGAAAAGTTCGTAGGAAAGATTTTCAACAACTCTATAAATATAAACAAGAATTTGGTCTTGAATGCTTAAAGGCAGTTCTTATTGGAAAAGATTTTAGTAAGAAAGCTATTAAGGAGTTTGAAGGTATTATAACACCCATAGTTTACGAGATAGAGACACCAAAAGTTCCACTAACTTTTAGCCAATTATTAGAAACACTTGAATTAGTAAAATATTAAATATAATTTACTAGATCTTTGTATGGAGCTAAAAACCTTCTATATAGTAGAAGCCCGCCATCCTAATGTTGGAATAATAACAGAAATAAGAGTTTTTACAACCAAAAAAGAAGCTCTAAAATTTGCCCACATGTTAGCTGAAAAAAGTGCCGATGAAATAGAGGTACTCTCTAAAAAGGGTCTTATTAAAAGGCTTAATCCTAGTAATAATTTTGACGACTGTTAGAAGTGCTATACAGAAACTATAGATGCCGGGGGTGGGATTCGAACCCACGAAGGCACTATGCCACCGGCACCTCAAGCCGGCGCCATCGGCCAGGCTAGGCGACCCCGGCCCAATCTAAATTTAAAATTTTAGAATGATTAAAATTTTATTATATGGAAGCGGCAAAGAAATTGTCGCTTCCCATTCTTCTTGAAGAGTTCTTGAATTATTCTTTCGATGAGAGCATTTACTCAAGAATAATAGATGCAGAGCAAATAAAAGAATTAAGAAATGGCTCAGAGATTTTTTATACAGGTTATAAAAACATAACCCCAGATGATGATTGGGACTTGCTAACAAAATATAGAACCAGATATCTAACATTTTACCAAGCAAGGATAAACGGCTATGAACTATTCGTAAAGCATATTGGTTATGTAGCCAAGAGAAGTAATTCAATTTTACGCTCAGAAGTTCTATACAAGCTGGACGGTAATAGTCTATACCTCATGGACAGAATTAGAGATCTGTTGTTAAAAACCCTAACCATAAAAAAGGCTAGCTTGTCTGACCTTAATCTTAGCAATCCAGAGCTAAATGTTGAACTAAACAACCATAGCGGTTCTCTTGAAATAAGAATAAGTGGCCAACCTTCTTATGTTGAGAATATGTTGAGAGAAATATTTCAAGTCACTTTATTTTCTCAACAACCTTCTCAAACTCTTTAAACTTTCTTTCCAACACATCAACAGCTAAGTTTAGCAAAGTTTTTACATCAAGGCCAGAAGCACTTTCTATATTAAATATGAACTCATCCCTAGCCTCATTAACTTGAATCTTACCATCAGACTTTTCCACGCAAATATTGCAATAAATACATGCATTCTCATTAACAACTCTTAGCTTATTATCTTTAACCTCAAAAACTTTAGCTGGGCACGCTTCAGCTATGCTAACAAGACTTTCAGCTTCTTTACTAACTTTAACTATTGGTTTTGGTTTAAAGCCAACTATTGCGCCTTGCCATTTTGCATGGTCTTTGCCCAACCCAATTCTTGCTATTGCCTCAAGCTCCAACTCTTTACCTTCAGCAAGCTTTGTTATTGGTATGTTATCGTACAAAGGCTTAACCTCCTTACTCTTTAAATCACCAGAATAAACTACGCAAGGCCCCTTCTTTTTAAGCGTTAGAACAACTTCGCAACCAGCTTTGCTAGGATTTTTCTCGCATCCTTTAAAGCTTTTTGGGTCAAAAACTAAAGGAACTAAGCTTAGCCTATGAGCAATAATTTCATCGTATAATGGCGAATCATTCTTGCGAAAATGAACTTCATCTATTGCCAAAATTGGAACCTCTGCAATTAATACTCTACGCAAAGAATTTGCTAAAGCAGGTGTTATTCCTTTTATCAATATCTTAGCTCTATAAGGATTTGGTTGTTCCAAAATTTGTACTTCCATGCAATAAATATTGAGATGAAATCATATTTATTTGTAAATGTAGAAAAAAGTGTCTAAACTCTTCTTCCTCTTCTTCCGCCTTTGGGACGCAAGAAACCATGTCCTATAGGGGTCACATCTTCAATAAGCCCAATTTTTAATCCTGCTCTAGCTAAAGCCCTTATTGCTGGCTGAGCACCCTGCCCAGGATTCTTGCTTTTGTTGCCGCCAGGAGCCCTTACTCTAATGTGCACACCAGTTATGCCTTTAGCTAAAGCTTCTTCAGCAGCTTTTTTTGCAGCAAGCATTGCTGGATAGGGCTTTCCTTCTTCCCTATCTTTATCTGTCATCATACCCCCACTATACCTAGCTATCGTTTCAGCTCCAGACAAATCAGTAATATGAATTATAGTATTGTTTTTGCTAGAGTAAATGTGCGCAATACCCCATCTTTCCTTTTTCTTTTTAGCTTGCTTCTCCACTACCACTCACCTTTTGCTTTAAACCTAATTTAGCAGGGTCCAATAAAAGTTTTATTTTATCCTCTTCCTCTCTTTTAACCAAATAGCTTGGAAACCTTACTTTGCGATCACCAACCATAATGTGGCCATGAACAATTAACTGCCTTGCTTGCTTTGGAGTATTTGCCAGACCTTTAGCGTAAACAACTGTTTGCAACCTTCTTGCCAGAAAATCCTCAACTGTAAGCTTTAGTATATCGTCAGGCGTAGCGTTTGGATTGTTTATTATGCCTAGCCTGTAAAGCCTGCTTACTATTTGCTTATGCAATTTTTCATCATACCTAGCAATTAACTGCCTTGCTATACGCCTATACTTTCTTAACAATCCTTCAGCTTTCCAAATTTCATGCTTACGCCTTAAACCATATTTTTCCATTAACCTTTTTTCCTCTTCTATTCTGGCTTTGTCCCATCTTCTCCTAGGCTTTTCCCATTTTTTTCTTATTCTACGCATACTCTCACTTCTTCTTTCTTACTACTCCTACTGTTTTACCAGCTCTGAAGTGGCTACGAGTACGCTGGCCTCTAACAGGCTGGCCAAGCATGTGGCGCCAGCCTTTATAGCTGCGCATCTTAATTTCCCTTTCAATATCAAATTTCCTAGCAATTACAACTTGCTCAGCTATCAAGTGCTTATCTTCACCAGTTTCATAATCTTTGCGCCTATTAAGCATAAAGCTAGGGAAACCATACTTGCTTGGATTTTGCAACAAATCCTCTATTTTCTTAATTTCTTCCTCGCTCAATTCCTTAAGTCTTTTGTTTGGATCAATGTTCAAAACATTTACAATTGCTCTAGCAAAAGAAAAACCAACACCTTTAATTCTTTTCAAAGCTATGGGCACAGGCTTGTCGCCATCCAAATCTGTGTTTGCAATTCTTATTATGCTTCTTGCCTCTACAGCTTTAACTTTAACCTTTTCTTTTTTCTGTTTCTTTTCTTCCCTTTCTTTTTGTTTTGCCTCATCCTTTGGCTTGGATATTCCCATATAACCATTTTATGTAAGAATTACTTTAAAAATTAATGCCCCAATGAAGAAGGGTATCTAAGGTGATTTAATGAGCTTAAAAAGCTTCGGAGGGGCTATATTTTAGTAGCTTGTATTTCTAGCACTTTTACTTTCTTTTCGCTTCCAACATAAACTTCTGTTATTTCTTTTAATGGTAGGGTATTGCTTTTTTCAACATTTTCTACAAGCAACTTTCTTTTGTTTCCAAAATCATAAGTTACTATGCTTACATCGTTTTTTGCTTCTTCGCTTTTGTAGATTGTTAAACCATGTGGTTTAGCTTCTAATGCTATGCTACCGTTTTGCTTATAGCCAATTAAGTCCAAATTTCTAACAATTTCGTTAGCATAATTCAAACCAATTAAAACGTTGTTAATTTTTAAGCTTAGCTTATCTTCTTTATCTTTGCCTATGTAAACTTTTTCATTTGTTTTTATTGACAACTTTATTTGCCAGTCTTCATATAACAATCTAATTTCCCAATCATAATCCATGAGTGAAAATAGAACAGAAAAATTTTTAAGAGCTACTTAGGTAGCAAGTTATAACATTAACTATTAAGATTCTTTTATTTTATAATCGCTGTTATCATTTTTTAATATCAAATCCCATCTGTTTTCATAATCTTTTAAATAGGACGGTTTTGTTTCCCACCTGTTAGAGAATTTTGGATTAGTAATCGACCTGACTACTTTAGAAAGTTCAGTTGAAGGAACTATAAATATTCGTGGATTCTCATCTATTTTCGAAAATTTATCACCATAATATACGAAAATTAGAAAATGATTCTTTTTCTTAAAAAGTTCTTCATTTTTCTGAAGGAGGAATGGCGGGTTTCTTACAGCTTTTACATCTATAGTAATTAATTTTCCATCTTTTCTTTTAGCAATAATATCAATTTCTTTTGTATGACCCAAAGTTATTGTAACGTCAAAACCCAATCTCCACAAAACAGATGCAATATAAAATTCTGAGGCCATATTAGTTGCAATTCTTTTTGACATAATTTTAATTATTTAAGGTAAGTTTAAAATAAGGTTTTAACTTTTGATATATAGACCCCAAATTTTGTATATAGTCATAAACTAGAAGTCATGTATCATATTAGCTAATTATTTCATTAATTGATTTTCCGAAAAACCTACTTTTCTCATAAGGTTCTATTCCCATTTTTTTTAGCGTTAGAACTTCTAACTCGTACCCATGTTTATTTCCGAAAATATGAATAATTTTGTTAATCTTTTCTTTTATTTTCTCAGGTAGTCTGACTTCGTTCACGGAAGCAACAGGATATAACCCCTCTTTTATTTTTCCATCTTTTAACAATTTATTATAACTTTTCATTACCTCAAAGCTAAAGACCCCATAGTAGTAAATTAGATATTTGTTCCCAAGAAGTGATTTTTTTTCTATTTTCCCAGATTTTAGATTATAATGTTCTATTAAAAAC
>WAMV01000016.1 GCA_015522145.1 Candidatus Aenigmatarchaeota archaeon
ACCTAATCATAAAGAAAAAAGCTTATTCAACCAAGATTGTTAATCCCCAGAATCTCAAAATACTTTCGAACCCAACAGCAATAAGAATACTTAATTTACTTTCAAAAAAACCAATGTGTGCATACGATGTGGCAAAAATTCTGAGAGTTCATGAGCAAAAAGTTTACTATTATTTTAAAAAATTAGAGGCAACCGGAGTGATAAAAAAAGTTTCTGAAGAAAAAAGAGTTGGTATGTATGCCAAACTCTATAAATGCGATTATTCTTTTGTCGCAAGCAAAATAAGTGAAAAGAAGCCTGTTGTTGGGTTAAAATTTGGTGAAAAAGAGGTAAAAAGCATCGAGCCTTTTATTATAAACGGTAGGATGAACAGCATAATAGTTGTGGGCTCTCCAGATCCTCATGGGCGATTTGGGTACAGAGCATCAGATGGCTATGCAGCCATTGATTTAGCACTTTTTTTAGGAACTTTTTTGGATAACGCTTCTTTAAATTACAGATTGGATACTCAGATAAGCTTTGATGAATTTAAGAAAAACAATTTAATTCTTGTTGGTGGCCCTAAAGCAAACATTTGGGTTGATAAAATCAACAGAAAAATGCCTATAGTTTTGGATGAAAAAAAGGAATGGTTGATAATTTCCAAAAAAAGCGGAAAGGTTTATTCAGAAGATGAGATTGGAATAATAATAAAAACACAAAACCCCTACAACAGAAAGAAGAGAATCCTTTTGTTGACGGGTAGGAGGTTTAAAGGTACTAGAGCATCTGTAGTTGCTTTCATGAAATACCTAGATAAATTTGAAGGTGAAGAATTTGCTCATGTTGTCATGGGTATAGATAGAAATTCTGACGGTATTATAGATGATGCCAAAATAATAGAATAGCTAAGGCTCCCCGTAAGTTTCGAGCCAGTTTTTAATAGCTTCTTTAATTCTTACTATAACTATTTGGCCATTAGGCAGCTCTCTCTTTATAGTTATGGGCAGCACAGTTTGCTTAAACTCTTCCTTTGCTATAGCTAAAGAATCCTTGCTTTCAGTTTTAACCAAGATGGGAGCGCCTAGAGAAATTTGCAAAGCCCTAGCTCCCAAAATCCTTGCTACTTCGAAACGTGTGAGCATATCGTCGCGCCACATAGCTTCATACCTCAAACTGCATTACTTCATCGATCAGCTCAACATGACTCAAAAATATTTGCCTGCAACAAAAACGCTCTACACCCAGACTATCTAAAACCTTGCCAGCAAGCTCACCATTCTTAACTCTTCTTTGAAACTCTTCCCATAAATGACCAATTACTTTACCACAGCTAAAACATCTTACTGGGAATATGATTTTTATCACCTCATAACATGCTTAGTTATACTTATATTTTAGTTTGCAAAGGTTTAAAAACCTTTAAATGCTTTACATATTCGTTAACAATGTTTGAGTTTTTAACCCAAGAAATCTTAACATTTTACGTAAATTGCTTATGCTTGCATTGCGCTTTCCATTTTCAACATCCCTAACATGTTCTCTTGATATTCCAATTTTATTAGCTAATTGCTTTTGTGTCAGTCCAAGTTGTTTTCTTCTTTCTTTTAGCAAAAATCCAATTTCTTTAGCATTGGATAGAATCTTTATCCACTCTTCTTGCTTTGGCCACTTGTCTTTAAAGTACTTAAACTCATTACTTTTTCCTTTTTTACCTGTGATGCAATCAGCAATTTCTTTAGGACATTCAAAACCAATTGTTTTGAAAAATCTAAAAACGGTTCCGTCCTGAACTTTAGAATAAATAGCGTAGCCACATTCTTTACCAGTAAATCCACTTTTGTATTTTATCGGGTAAAAGCTAAGATTAAGCTTTTGAAGTTTTTCAATAAGCAATTTTACATCTTCTTTAGCAAAATTGTTTGTTGCTAGTACAACATAAGGAACTCTATTTGGGTTAAGATGCCTTATTAAGCTTCCATCGCCAAGATACCAAAACAGTAAGGTTGTTGGTGTTAGCTCTAAATCATTGGGAACAATTTTTATGGTTTTACCATTTACTTTTTTGTACCATTTCTTTCTTAATTTTCTAATTATTGGATGTCTAAAATACAGAATGTGAGTACCATTTCTTTCATCTCGGGTATAAGAAACTTTTCCAAAAGGGGCTAACATCATACCTACCCATTCTAGAAATTTTTTATCTTTAGCTGTAAGTTTAAATCTAAAGTATTTACCTCTATCAGAGAATATGCACCCATCACCCAACAAACAACCATTAACTATTTCTATCCATTTCATGATTTAGCATAAAAGAATTTATTGAATATTTAAACGTTTCGTAGGTAAATTTCACGATTATAAATTAACGCTTGCTTCTTTGCTTATGTCTTCTTGCCCCTTTTCTGCTTCTACTTGGCTTATGAGGCTCATTTCTCCTTGGGTCATAAATCAACAAATTCCTATCAAATTCTAAAAACAACCTTTTCAATTTCTCATCTTTGAAAAACTCTACAATACCTTTAGCTATTGCTTGTCTTACTGCCTCAGCTTGGCCAGCTATTCCACCACTTTTTACGTTAATCCTAAAATCCAACTTCTTAGCTTTTTCTCCAGCAAGCATTAAAGGTTCTAGAATCCATTGCCTCAACACTTCTGTTCCCCAATATTTTAAAGGTTTTGAGTTTATGATTATTCTTCCTTGCCCAGGCTTAACAGTAGCTCTAGCTATGGCCGATTTTCTTTTTCCCGTAACTATTATGATTTTTTGTTTTTGGTTTACCATCTTTTCTTAGCCCCCAATTGCAATGATAGCTCCTCTAATGTAATTAATTTAGTTCTTTTAATTTTTTTTGCATCAGCCTCTTCCACATTAATAAACTCCTTGCCTTCCAATTCTTTTGGTACGCCAATAAAAACTTTTAATCTCCTGTATGCTGCCCTACCTTTGGCTTTTTTCCATGGTAGCATGCCCCTTACCGTACGCCTAAAAATAGCATCAGGATACCTTGGAAAGAAAGGGCCTTTATGTGGATCACCAATCCTTCTTCTTTCTAGATACTTCTCTATTATATGCTTAGGGTTTCCACTTATTACAGCCTTTTCAGCATTTACCACATAAACAGTTTGTCCCTTTAGTAATTCTTTAGCTATTATTGAGCTTAACCTGCCAAGTATTTTGTTTGTAGCATCATATATTTTCATGCCATCACCCTAACGTTGCTACCTTTTGGATTAATTTTTATTAGCTCTTCTATACTCATACATTTGCCTCCAGCCTTTTCTATTTTTTCTTTTGCTTGTTTGGAAAAGCGCAATGCGGCAACATAAACTTTTTTAGTTAGCTCACCATTTCCCAAAACAACCCCAGGCACAACTATGTAATCGCCATCATTGCAATATTTTTCAAATTTGCTAACGTTTACCTCTATTTTTCTCCTTCTAGGAGTTTGTAACTTCTCAGCTACATAGCGCCATATTTTTGCTTTTTCTTTTTTGAATTGCTCTAGCAATAGCTCTATAGTTTTCCTGGTTTGTGGGTTAGTCGGGCCTGTGGGTTTCATATTATTCAGATATTGTAATAGATAAATAAATTTTTGCCATACGTAATAATCATGCTAGCTATATTTGATTTTGATGGAACTATAGTTAAAGAAACGGTTTTTCAGGTTATCAGAAATTATTTGGTCGATAAAGTATACAAAAATCCTGATGACAAAGAAAGAGTTGTATTTCAAAATGCATATGGGGCTTACAAAATTTTAATGAAAAGATCAAATTCTGAAAAAATGGCTATGAGACTTTTGAGAGATTTAGATTTAATTTTGTATAAAACAGCAAAATATAACATTAAGTCCGACGCTCCCAACATTGCTAGAAATCTTACGTTGATAGAAGGTGTTAAAAATTTTATACAAAATCTATATGAAAAAAGTTACAAAATTTTTATAGTTTCTCAAGCCCAATATGATGTTATTAAAGAATTTTTGAAAATCAATAATATCAATTGTTTTATAAAGGATGTGTATGCAACTAATTTGATTGTTGATGAAGAAGGTCATGTTGTAGATTTTTTCTGCTATCCTGTGAATAGCAATATAGAGTGGGACATTTTCAATTTGGGTATGAGTAAGTACAGAGTTATAAAAAATATACAAGAAGAATGTTCAAAGACAGACGGTGTCGAATACAATAGAGAAAATACAATTCTGATAACGGATTATGAAAGTGAAATTGTGGAGCTAAGGAAACTACTCAAAGTATACCTCTACAAAACAAATCATCCAAAATTTGAAGAAATAAAAGAAAAAGTAGATATTGTTTTTAATGAGTTTGATGAACTCTACGATAAAATCTAAATTTTTGCTTTAGATTTTTGCGATAAAGGATGTGTATATTCTTCTTGAGAAACAAAATCTATTTTTATTTTTTGATTGGGTTTTATTTTTGGATTTGGCTTTCCAACAGCTTCTATTCTAATGAGCCAAGAAGTATACCAATTAATAGCTAATGTTGGCGTGACTTTGAATTTGAATTTCTTAACCCACCAGTCATATGCATTGGGTTCACTTTTAATTTCATACTCTGAAAAGTCCCTTAGCAAGTCTGTAATTACAAAATTCATATCCAACATCATTTTCTCAAATAATTGCCATTTTTTGAGGCCCACTTCAGCTCTAGTTAAACCAATGTAGCCAGAACCGTTTTTCTTTAATGATGCTGCTCCCCTTGTAAGAAAAGCTAGAAAGCCTGTATAGCTTTCCAATGGTTCTGTGGAGAATATATGAAATTTGCTAACAAGCTTCTTAGGCAAAGGATTTGCGACATCATACTCCACAAACTCTATGTTTTTCTTGTACTTTTTGTTGAAGTTTTCTATAAATTTTCCAAGCCTTTCATCTATGTCAAGAACAACAATTCTTTTTGGCAAATCTGTTAAAGCTAATGCAATACTTAACAAATCGTCATCGCCAATCAAAACAATATTTTTATCTTTTAATCCATCGCATTCATGCATAAATTTAATTCTTTTAACAATGCTTTTACTTGTCACCCATCCTTGAAAATATTCTATTTTGGCTCTTGGTCTATCTTTAACAGCTTTTTTAAATTTCTTTTCAAGCTTAGCGTAGTTTATTTTTTCTTCTTCAAGAACTTTAGCTTTTGGCTTAACATAATTATTTTTAACCTCAATCAGCCCTTTTTCATAAAGCTTATTCATAACTTTTACAAAATCCCTTACTGTTAGTCCACTTTCTTTTAGCAGAACCCAAATGTTTTTACCTCTGCCTATAAGCCTAAGAACCCTTTCTTGCATGTTAAAA
This sequence comes from Candidatus Aenigmatarchaeota archaeon, assembly GCA_015522145.1. Lineage (GTDB taxonomy): Archaea > Aenigmatarchaeota > Aenigmatarchaeia > CG10238-14 > WAMV01 > WAMV01. The sequence goes on from WAMV01000016.1 coordinate 5,304, forward strand.
ATTTATGAAAACATTTTTATTTAATGATGCCTAGAATGACTTTGAAATCAGGAGAAAAAATTTCTGCTTTGGCTTTAGGAACTTGGGGTATGGGGGGTGGCTATTTTTCACCAGATTATAGCAAAGATGCTAAATGGATAGAAGCCATAAAGTATGCAATAAGTAAAGGTATTTCAACAATAGATACAGCTGAAATGTATGGTGGAGGTCATGCTGAAGAGTTAGTAGGGAAAGCCATAGAAGATTTTAGCAGAGATGATGTTTTTATAGTTTCTAAGGTTTGGCCAACCAACTTAAAGTATGAAGATGTTTTAAAATCAGCAAAACAAAGTATAAAAAGACTTGACACTTATATGGACCTTTACTTAATTCATGCACCAAACCACAATATACCTTTGGAAGAGACTATTGAAGCAATGGAAAAATGTATTGAGTTGGGATATACGAGATATATAGGCGTGAGCAACTTTAACGTTAAGGAATTAGAGCAAGCAATGAGCTTAACTAAAAAAGAAGAAATTGTTGCTAATCAAGTAGAGTATAGCTTACTCAACAGAGCTATAGAGAATGAATTACTAGATTTTTGCAAAAAGAATAAAATTTTGGTTATGGCTTATAGCCCATTAGCTCAAGGAAAATTAATTAGGCACAGGAAATTTGGTTTGTTAGAGGAGATTGGTAAGAAGTATGGTGCTACAGGCGTGCAAGTTGCTTTAAATTGGGTTTATAGTAAAGGAGCCCAACCAATAGTAAAGTCTGAAAATAAAAAGCACATAGATGAAATTTCTCAAGCTTTGAACTTTAAACTTAAAAAAGAAGATATTGAAACACTGGATAGGAATTTTACCGGCAAAAGATTTTTATTTTTTCTGATTTAAGTTAGAATGAATGGAATACAAAATTCTGTATGAAAATGATATTACTAAGCTATTCTATGTTAAAGCAAACACGCTAGCTATACAAGCGGCAAGAATAATGGTTTCCACCAATAAAATTCCTAGAGAGTTTAAGGGAATTATAGAAAATCCAACTGATTATTTAAACAACATAGAAATTTTTGAAGAGGATTTAGATAAAACACAATCTTACGTAAAGAGAATTTTGAGTTATTTTCATGGGGATATAGGTGAAGGAGGTTGGGATGCATATGTTTTTACAAATATTCCTAGAGCGTTAGCTTATAGTATTTGGTTTGCAATAAGAGCAGTGCCAGGTAATCATGTGCAAGGAGTAGGAACAGAAAAGTCTTTGCGCTACACATTGGCCAAAAAAGAAATTTTTGGAAAAAATGATTTAGCAAAGCTGCAAAAAGAGCTGTTTTCCGTTTACGAGGAGTTGATTGAGAAAGGTATAGAGAAGCAAGATGCTAGATATGTTTTATCTCTAGCTACACCAACAGACATGATTTTACAGATACCTCCAGGTAGGGAAGTTGATAAGCTTGCAAACCATTTAATTTATAATTTAGATTATTTGACTCTAGCCAAAGAAATTGGTGAGAAAATAAAACAACACAATAAAACTTTTTACGATTCTCCAGAGCCAGAAATTCCATTGAGCAAAATTTCTCTTTTTGGAAATTTCCAAAATTATAATAATTTTGTAAGTGTGGATGAAAATTTCAACGTTAAGTATGGTGCAAATCTTTCAATTGTTGCAAATCACCAAAACATAAGGCATAGACAAATGAAAATTGTTGACATAGAACCTTGGGAAAGCATTATTCAAAACAAAGATTACTATATGCCTTCTTCAATAGAGAAAAACGAGAAAGCAAAGGAAATTTTCTTAGAAGGAATAGAATTAGCTTTTAACAAAGCTCAAAGTTTTTGGAATATAGGGGATTATGAGAATGCTTTATATGCTTTGCCTTTAGCTGCCAAGCAGCATGGCATATTTTATTTAGATAAAGATGCTCTTGTCCATGTGCTCCTTTTGCGTATGTGCTTTGCTGCTCAAGATGAAATAAGAAGGTATTACACTTGGTTAAAAGCAAAATATGTTGGCTCATTATTTGAGGAAGAAAAAAATAAAATTAAGCTGGGCCCAAGATGCATAGCTCGACAAGCATGCTACGAGCCAAAGTATGTACAAGACTCCTGCCCAATTTTTAACTCTATTGGTCATAAATTGAGGACAAATCGTTAAGTTCCTGCTTTAAAATAAGCTTGGTGTTTGTGTTTTTAGCAAACTCCTCTAACAAAGCCTTAAGTTCATTAAATTCCTCTCTGCTAAAATATATCTTATCCTTCTTTAGATAATCAGAAATCCTCTCCCACTCAATCTTTTCATAATTATTTTCCGCAAGTTCGGCTAACAACTCTAATCTGTCTTTATAAGTAATGGGCTTTTTGCTAATGATTTTCATATCTTTATAAATTCTAGCTAGGTGAACTTTGTTTCTGACAAGATAATTCTTCAGTTCTGTGTACATCTCTGGAGGTATTTGCAACCAAACAACTTTATACTCACCTAAATTTTCTACTAACAGCTTAAGTTCTTTTTGGTTGGGTGAATAGAATAGCGTCTGCTTAAAACTTTCGTTAATCAGTCTTTTTTCAAAATTTTCTTTAAAGAACGTCATAGCAAAATCATTAATTACAAACAAATTTTTAAAACTTACTCTGGCGTTTGGGATACATTTATTAAATCTGTTGCAAAAATTCTAAGTATGGATTTAAACAAGATTCCGGCCGGGCCTGAAGGTAAGGTGCCTGAAGAACTTTACGTTGTTATAGAAGTACCTAGAGGTTCTCAAAACAAGTATGAGCTAGATAAGGAAAGCGGAGCCATTTTCTTGGACAGAATTTTGTTTACTAGCATGCATTACCCTTTTGATTACGGTTTTGTGCCTAAAACACTTTGCGATGACGGCGATCCCTTAGATTGTTTAGTTTTGACTACTTGGCCTTTAATGCCTGGTATAGTTGTTAGAGTAAGGCCTATAGGGTTATTGATAATGGAAGATGAAAAAGGGCAGGATGAGAAGCTTTTAGCTGTGCCTGTCGAGAAAATAGATCCAAGATTTGCTCACATACAAGACATAAAAGATTTGCCTAAGGCAATTTTAGAGGAAATTAAACATTTCTTTGAACATTATAAAGAGCTAGAACCAGGCAAATGGGTCAAAGTAAAAGAATGGAAAGGTAAGCAGGAAGCTTTAGAGTTTGTTAAAAAAGTTTTGAAATAATTCTTTTATGCGCCGGCCGGGATTTGAACCCGGGCTTCTGGCTTGGGAAGCCAGCGTCCTACCAGGCTAGACGACCGGCGCTTTTGATTAAAATTAAGTTATTGTTTTTATAATTCTCTTTCCCATTTCCTCAAGTTTGATTTCAATTCTTTATGACAATCCTCACACAACCTATGAAAATTGTGGTTATAAATTTCCTCATTTCTAGCAACAACTTTTTTAAAATTTTTCTCATCGTAGAAGTGATTAAATGAATTCATTATGCAATAAACATTGGTACAATCCTTTTCTTTGCCTAATAAATGTACCAAAAAATGATATATTGTTGCTTTCAACGTATAAATTTCCCTAGGATTAAAGCTATAAGGTTTTTGAGTCACTATGATACCGTTCCAATTACTTTCAACCAATTTACCATCTTTTAATATAGGATTGTATAAACCGTAAACTGCTTTATCTTCACTTATCAAATCTTTTTCTACAATCCAAACATCGTAATGAAGCTTTCTTTTCATATCATAAGAATGAAGATTATCCAACAAATCTAAAGAATTCCGACTGATAATATCATTTTCCTCCAACTCTTTTAGATAATAACTTAAGCTTCCATGCTCTACTAGAGTCTCATCTAAATATTTTCTGTTGAGCCAGAATCCTGTAGATTCCCATAGTTTTTTGAAACAGTCCTCTACAAATCTCTTAACAACATCTTTTTTTGGCGTATCCTCTACCATGATTATGAAAGGCGGATTTATCATGATTGAAAAACTAGAAAATAAATTTTTATACGTTTAGGAATCCAATCAATATTTAAT
>WAMV01000017.1 GCA_015522145.1 Candidatus Aenigmatarchaeota archaeon
TTTCTATCTGTATTTTGCGATTAATGCTTGGATTGAGATTTTCTTGTAGCAAAAAATTATAAGGTTTGTGACTTACTATAATTTTTATGATAACTCTGGCTTACAGGTATAGGTACAGGAAAGGCTATAGCCAATACATGCGCTATATAGTGCCTATGATAGTTGGTTTGCTTATAATTGTAGCAGGATTTTATTTTTTGATGCCTAAAGAAGAAAGGCCAAAAATAATCAAGCCAAAAGAAATTTTGCTTTTCCAGACAGAAAGACTAATAGAGTTATTTCCAGAATCTAATTCAAAAAGCTACGCAATAGAAATTTCCAACGTAAGCAATATTTCCAAAATAAAAGTTGTTATAGATGCTGAAGTTACTAATGCGGATGAAGCTAAAAATAGGGATGGTGTAGCTGTGCTATTAGTAAAGTTAAACGATTATTATCCTTATGATGGCCAATTCGGCTATACACAAGTAATAGACGATTTCTTGCAAGGCTTGATGCAAAATATGACGCAAGAGCAAAGAGACTGGTTTGAAGAAAACGTTGTTAAGGTTGTGAAGAGAAGCTTAATTTATGCTCCATTTCCAATAGGCATAGGTAATGCTGGTGCAAGAGAACTTTACTTTAACCAAACTGCTATGAAAGAGGGCATAAACACGCTTACCATAACAAACTTAGATCAATGTACTGGAAGCAAAGATTGTGACGGTTTTTGGGTTTATAGTGTTAAGGTTTATGCAATACCGGCATGAGAATACTAGCTAAAAGCTTCTATGCCAAAGACCCTAAAAAAGTTGCAATTAGCTTGCTTGGTAAACTTTTAGTCAGAGTTTATAAAGGCAAAGTACTTTCTGGCATCATAGTTGAGACAGAAGCTTACTATGGCCAGCAAGACCCTGCTTCTCGCGCTTATAAAGGTAAGAATAAAATTTCTGAGCTTATGTTTGACGAGCCTGGAAGAGCTTTAATTTACATGGTTCATAACAACTGGCTTTTTAACGTTACTTGCTTGCCTAAGGGCAAAGCAGGGGCTGTGCTAATAAGAGCTTTGCAGCCTTTGCAGGGAATTGAATTAATGAAAAAGTTTAGAAAAGGCAAAGGCTTGCATGAATTAACTAATGGGCCCGGCAAGCTTACACAAGCCTTAAAGATTGATAAAAGCTTACATGGCATTTATGTTTACAAAAAAGATTCTAGCATAAAAATTTTGGATTACAAGAAAATTAGCAAAAAGGAAATTGCAAGTAGTAATAGAATTGGCGTAAGCAAAGATTTGCCTGAGCATTTAAGGTTTTTCATTAAAGGAAATGAATTTGTTTCTAGAAGAAGCTAGTTCTTTTAGCAAAGGAATTTCCTCAAGCTTCTTCTTATCAATTAATTCCCAGTAAATGCCTTTTGGCTTTTCATAAACCTGCTTAGTTTTTATTGTTTTTGTTGGCGTAGCTATGTAATCTAAAGGCAAATCATGTTTTTGCATTGGTATGTGCTTAACTATTTGCAAATCATGAACAGTTGTGGCTATGGGTGTATTTTTGCTTACTAGCTTAAGCTCTCTTAGAATTGCATATTCTAGCTCAGCATAGCCATGGCCTTTGCCAAGCCTAGCTCCTTGCTTAGTTACAGCAACGCTGCCTGTAATTATTAAATCTATTTTTGGGATTTCTTGCAAGCTTATTTTCTTGCCAAGCTTGAAAGCACCTTTAATGCTACTTGCTTGCTTTGCTAACTTGCTTAGATTTTTTAGCATTAAGAAGCCTTGTTTTAAGCGTGGTGTAGCCATTATCAAAATTTTTCCTTGCTTTAAAGCAAGCTCCCTAACTTTTCTTTGTGGTGAGTCAGGATTAACTTTAATTACTCTAGCGTTTTTCCAAATTTCTAGCTTAGCAAGATTATAAGCTGCTTGCTCGCTCCCAACAAAATTTGGTATTCTTCCATAGCATGGTAGGGGAAATTTAGCTATGCCTTTTTCTTGCAATAATTGCCAGATTTGCTCCCTTATTTTTTGTTTTTGCATAATCAAGATTCTTCAGCGCCTATTGAATAGGTTAGTTGTGGGGATGTGTATTTTCTAAGACGAACATAATCGTGCCAAGACGTGAATGTAAAGCCTGCTTGTGTATCCCAGGTAACGAGCCTTATGTAAATTGTTTCCGTTGGAGGTGTAAACACATAAGTTCCTGTAGATATAGAGCAGGTATAAACATATCTAGAGTAAATAGATTTGGAAGAGTCAAGCACGTATTCTAAACCACTACATTCACCTCCTGTTCGTTCGCCTTGGACCCAGTAGTCTATTGCATACTGCTCCGTTGTTGAAACTGATATTGGCTTAGAATCTGTTCCCACTCTGCCTGTAGACCCATAATTTCCAGAATCTATAGTAGTAAAATAAATGGAAGGTGGTCTTATACCAACGGAGTTATCAAGCCCCCATGAAAAATTAGTCATAGGAAACATAGGGTTAGAATAAATTACATAAGGTTCGTCCCATTTGCTTAAGTTTAATTCAGGCCCATCAAAATCATCAAAAAATACGAAAACAGAATCACCATTGCTTCGGCTAGTAGCGTTGGGATTTCCGTAATAAAGGTAAATAGTTGTTTTTGAGGAAGGTGGAATTTGGGAAATTTTGATCCATATTTTTGTATTGGTTGTGTTGCAACCTGACTCTATCCAATAGTTTAACAATGTTATGCCATCTTTATCTGTAAATCTTATGTCTCCACAATCGCTTCGCATTTTGCCTTCAGCAATTAGGGATAAGGTATCTAAGCTTATGTTGATTTGGTAATCTGTCAATTTTTTGGAATTTAGAGTATTGTCTATGATTATTGGTCTTCTATAATTGAAACCGCTTAGCCAAGGAGCTATTCTATAGCATTTTTCATTCTTTTTACAGCTTCCTGTAATAAACCCATCTAAGCACTGGCCATAAACAATAGCTTCATCTGGCTGGAATTTTAAAAGTGGGAATTCTAATGTTTGAACACTACCTGGTTGGATGCTTTGATTAAAGCTTACTGTTTCATTGCCCAAAAATAGTGTAAGGTTTGTTATTTCTTCGCTTGTTGGATTACGAACGATAACCCTCCTGTTGTGGATAGAAATTATGTCCAAATAATTTGGAATGCATCCAACAACTCTAGGCTTTTCAGATATCTGAAAAGCTGTTCTTTCAGTTATCGTAGTTATGGATGTGCTTACGATTATTGATGAGATTATTGAGATTGAGAGTAATATGACAGCAGCAACAGTAATAGATGTTGCTTTCTTCTTCATGTATAAATTAAATTATGATTTTAAACAATTAGTAAAAGTTAAATTATGAAGTTTAAACTGTTTGGCAAATTTTCTAAAAAGAGAAGCTATGAGTTTGTTTCTGTTGCTTTAGTTACTTTGCCAGATGTGATTTTTGTTGTCAATAAAGGTTATGATGCAATGTACTTTCCTGGAGGAAGGATTGAAGGTAAGGAAGATGATGTTAGTTGCATTAAAAGAGAATTGAAAGAAGAGCTTGGTTTAAAGCTTAAAGAAATTTCTGAAGAGTATATAAGGACTTATGTTTATTCTCCAAAGTTGAAAAAGCATGGATTAGTTAAGAATTATTTTGGAAAAGTTAAAGGTAAGTTTAAGGTTAACGAAGAGGAGATAGAAAGTGTTATAATAGTGCCTTATGAAAATATAAGCAAAGAATAGTTAGCAAAGATAAACAAAAGTTATTTGATTGGAGTTTCTGTCATAGACGTGTTTGTGAAAAAGAAAGGTTTGGCTGATGGGATTGTGAAGAGATTATATGTGGTTCTTGTTAAAAGGGTGTCAGGAAATTTACTTTAGTTAAATTTTTATTTGGAATTTTATGAGTTTAAATAAATGCGAAGAGTGAGTTTTAAGGTTTCAAATATAACCCCTATAATATATGGAGGTAAAGATAAAACTAAAGCAGAGTTGAGACCACCTTCTATAAAGGGACTCATGAGAAAATGGTATAGAGCTTTGTTAGCTAACTATTTATCTTCTTCAAAAGAATTGTTTGAAATAGAAGAAAAACTATTTGGCTCTACAAATTTAAATTCACCATTTAAGATTTCGGTGAAGAGCTGGGTTCCTAAAGAAGTTAGAGGAAATAAAATACTTCCCGACACTAATTTCGAAGTGAGTTTACATTTCGTTAGAGATGAAGAAGCTTATATAGAAAACATTTTAGCTAGCTTTTGGATGTTAATAAATTTGGGTAACATTGGTTTCCATCAAAGATGGGGATATGGGAGTTTAAAGATTATGAGTATGAAGAGCGACATAAAAATTACTAAAATCAACTTTAAGCAAGATGGAAATTTAGAAAAATTTATACAAGATAACTTACTACAAATCGAAGAATTGATTAAGAAAAATTTAGAAAATGAAATATTAAGCAAAAATGAAAAACATTTACAACATGTAGCTAGACTGAAAGAAGTTTATTTATGTGGAATAAAAAATGGAGAAAATTTTACCACAATAAGGGATAAAATAAGGTCTGTATACAAG
>WAMV01000018.1 GCA_015522145.1 Candidatus Aenigmatarchaeota archaeon
GGTGGTGGGGCCTTTGGATAAGATTGTTTTGAAATTTCCTTTTAGTTTGAGTTTTTTAGTTACTTTTAGGAAAATATCTGGTCTACAGGCATCTAGGATTATTAGAAATTTCCAGTCTTGGGTAAAGATGTCTGTACCTGGGGTTAGTTTGTATATCAATCCAGACAAAACATAATTAGAAAATCCATCTCTTAAGTAGAATGGATTAATTAAATTTTTTAACCTTGGTTTCTTACCCGAAACAGTAAACATAAACTTAATTTCATGTTATAAAAATTAAATTATGGATTTTGATTTTTCTATGGTCACCACATGGAACAGAGTTGATGGGATAGCTGATTTCTCCAAACATTTGGTAAAAGGATTTGAAAAGCTTGGGAAAAGGGTGGAAATTGTAGAAATAAAAAAACCGGGGAATAAAAATCCCATTTATTGGATTAAGCTTGCTAAAAAAACAAGAAGCAAAAAAATACTAATTCAATATGAGCATGGAATTTGGGGGACAAGATTTACTAATCTAGCTGTAATCCCATTCTTTCTCGTAAGTAAACTGAGAAAGAAGGAAATTTATTCTATAATACATACATACTTTATTCCAACAGGAGGATTGAAAGGATTTATAAGAAAAATAATGTACTATCCTGCCAGAAAAGTTGTTGAGCTTCTTTCTAATAAAGTTATTTTTTTGAATGAAGCCTCTTATAAACTATCCAACAGTAAAAACAAAGTTTACATACCCCATGGATGTCTGGAAGAACAAGAAAGATTGAATAAAGAAAAATGTAAAAAAACATATGGGTTTAGCAAAAAAGATATTGTTATAGTAATCCCAGGTTTCGTTTCTCCCTGGAAGGGTCATCAAAAGGCTATAGAATTTTTAGAATATTTGCCTCAGAACTTCAAACTATTTATTGCTGGCTACATATCACATTGGAAACAAAAATTGTTTTACAAAGAACTTAAAGAATTTGTTAAGGAGAGAGGATTAAAAAACAGGGTGAAATTTTTGGATAGGTTTGTTAAAAAAAATGAATGGAAATACATCTTTAGCTTGGCAGACGTTGTGATATTTCCATATTTATTAACAACCCAAAGCGGAATATTCAATGTAGCAATATCTTATAAAGTTCCTATAGTTGCTAGTCAACAGCCTTTTTTTGTTGAAGTTAAAAGAAAGTACGACTGTATAATTATAAGTAGTATAGAAGATTTTCCAAAAAATATTATAACTGCAATGAAAAAAGAAAAGGTGCTCGCTAAAAAATCAGAGAAATACATAAAAGAAAGAAACTGGGGTTCCATGGCTAAAAAATTTGTTAATTTAATGGGGGTTTGATGATAATCGGAATGTTTAGAAGGGCAAAAACTTACATAAGCTTAGGAAAGAGGTTGATAGATAGACTAAGGATTATTATAATGATATCTTCTTTTTATCAAAGATTGAAGAAATTTGGTTGGCTCGGTAAAAACACTAAAGTCATCGTCAACGGCTTAGAATTTGAACTACCAGACACTGTTAGTTTTTACATACTGTTAAGCGAAAAGGAAGTAGAAAGATTGCTCAGAAAAAGAGTCAAGAAAGGTTGTGTATTTGTAGACGTAGGCGCCCACATAGGTAAATATTCCATTCTTGTAGCTACCATGTGTAAAAAAGTGTATGCTGTTGAACCGAATAGTTTAGCTCTGAAATATTTAAGATACAATGTTAGGATAAATGGTTTGAATAATGTGAAAATTCTAAATTTTGCGGCCTGGGACAAAAATACTCAGCTTGAGTTGTTTTATCCTGGTGGGAGTGGAGGGGTTAACTTATTTAAAAGAGGTAAACTAATTCAGAAAGTTATAGCAAAAAGGCTTGACGATGTAATCAAAGATAAAGTAGATATAGTAAAGATAGATGTGGAAGGTGCGGAATACAAAGTTCTGCTTGGAATGAAAGGAATTTTGAAAAGATATAAGCCTTTACTAATTGTAGAAATACAGAACGAGAATAAGAAAAAGGTTTTTGAACTGCTAAAGAGATATTCATATAAAGGCAAAAAATTATGGAAGGGTATAGGTCAAGAGTACTGGGTATTCGAGGCCAAAAAATGAAAAAGAAGAAGAAAGACTGGAAAGAAATAATGAAAGAAAGGTTAAAGGATTTGGGGTATTTTGATGAAGAGGAATGAATTGCAAGAACTAGAAGCAAAAAGCATATTCATAATAAGAGAAGCTTACAGAGTTTTTAAAAACAAAATAGCAATACTAGCTAGCTTTGGTAAAGATTCCACAACCTTGCTTTATTTGGTTAGAAAGGCTTTTCTTGGTCATGTGCCTATGCCAGTAATACACTTAGATGCTCAAACTGAGTTTGAGCAAGTTTATGAGTTTAGGGATAAGCTTGCTAAAGAATGGAAGCTTAAGCTAATCGTTGAAAAATACGGCAAAGGTATAGATGAGTCAGAAGAAGCAAAAAAAGTTTGTCATTGTACTTTATTCAAGACACAGGCTTTAAAAAGAGTTGTAGCTAAGTATGGCTTCAAAGCTTTAATAGTTGCTATAAGAAGGGACGAGCATGGCATAAGAGCTAAAGAAAGATACTTTAGCCCAAGAAAGAATTTTACTTGGGATTATCTAAGGCAGCCACCAGAACTTTGGGAGCAATTTAACGTTTCTTTAAGCTTAAGCAAGGACATGCATATAAGAGTACATCCCATGCTTCATTGGCGCGAAATTGATGTGTGGCAATACATTAAGCAGGAGAGAATTCCAATAGTTAACCTTTATTTCTCGGGAGTAATTAAGAAAGGTTATAGATATCGTAGCCTTGGTTGTAAAAATTGTACTGTGCCTATACCCAGTCAGGCTAAAAACATAGATGAGATAATTGAAGAATTGAAAACCACAGAAATTGGAGAAAGAGCTGGAAGATTAAAGGGTAAAGAAAAAGAATATGTTATGCAAAAGTTAAGGGCTCTTGGCTACATGTGATTTTTATGTTAAGCATAGCCTTACTTGGTCATGTAGACCATGGAAAATCAACACTCATTGGAAGGCTTGTTTATGATACGAAATCATTGCCAAAAGAAAGGCTTGAGGAAATTGAGAATGTAGCAAGAGCTCTAGGCCAAAAGCTAGAGTTTGCGCATGTGGTGGATGCTTTAGAGGAAGAAAGATTAGAGCAAAAAACAATAGAAGCAAGTCAAACATTTTTTAGAACGAAGAAAAGGGAATATGTTTTAATTGACGTGCCAGGCCATAAAGAGTACATAAAAAACATGGCTACTGGGGCAAGTTTTGCTAAGTTTGGCATACTTATTGTAGATGTTACTAAGGGTATAGAGGAACAAACAAAGAGACATGCTTTCCTAGCAAAATTACTTGGAATAAACAATGTAATTGTGGTAATAAACAAAATGGATCTAGTAAATTATAAAAAGAAAAAGTTTAACTTAGTTTGCAAGAAAGTTAATGAACTGCTTGAAAAACTAAAATTAAAAAAAGTTGCATGCATACCAATTTCGGCATATTATGGAGATAACGTTGTAAAAAGAAGTAAAAAAATGGATTGGTATAGAGGAAGGACCTTAGTAGAAGTTTTAGATTCATTAAAAGAAGGGGAGGAAAAGGGAAAGACAACGCTTGTTGTTCAGGATAATTATGATGGTTTGGCATTTGCCTATTTAATTAAAGGTTCTCTACATGTTGGGCAAAAATTAACATGTTATCCTGAAAAGAAGGTTGTTAGGATTGAGGAAATTCTAGATGGTGATAAAAAAGTGAAAAGGGTTGATGCGCCTAAAGCAATAGCTATAAAAACAAACAAAAAAGTTAAGAGAGGTGATGTTCTTTCATTATCGAAATTAAATACGAAATCAAGCTTTAGGACAAGGTTGTTCTGCTTGGATAGCAAAATAATCGAGAATAAAAAATACAAGCTAAGGTTATTTACCCAAGAAAGAGAAGCTGAAGTTAAGAAAATAGAAAGCGTCGTATCCCTAAAAGATTTGAAAGAGAAAAAAGCAAAGCATTTGAAGTTGGGAGATATAGGCATAGTGAAACTAAGAACAAATCATAAGATTGTTTATTCAAATTTTGAAGAAATGAGAGAGCTAGCTAGATTTGTTATACTAAATAGAAAGGGTCAAATAATAGCAGGTGGTGTAATTTTTTAACTACTAAGCTTTTATTTTGATTATGCAACTAGTAAGCATTAACATCCCAACTTTTAATTCTGGAAAAACGCTAGAGAAAACATTGGAAAGTGTTAAAAATCAAACTTACAAGAACACAGAGGTTATTGTCATAGATAGTTATAGTAAAGACAATACTGTTGAAATTGCTAAGCAATATGGCGCTAAAGTTTACTATTACAAAGGTGCTTTGCTTGGAGCAAGATATCTTGGTGTAAAAAAAAGTAAGGGTGAATATATTTTGCTATTGGACTCTGATCAAATACTGGAAAAAACAGCTGTAGCTAGAGCCGTTAAGCTAATGAAAAAATGCGATATGCTCTGGTTGGAAGAGAGAAGCTATAAACCAAAAGGTTTTTTGGAAAAAATCTATGACGCTGATAGGCAGCTGGTTCAAAAACATTACAAAGATTTTTTAAATCCTTTGGGTGGCGTTATTTTGCCTAGGTTTTTTAAGAGAAAATTGTTGCTAAAAGCTATGAATAACATTCCTAAAAACATACTGAGAATTTGCGTTGCCCACGACCACGCTATAATTTACTATGAATGTTATAAGCTGAGTAAGAAAATAGGAAAGCTTAGTCATGCGGTCTACCATATAGAGCCTTCTAACATACTAAAATTGTTCAAGAAAACTGTTCGCTACGGTAAAACAACTAAAATGCTTGTAGAAAAAAATGTATATCCTGAGCTTCTGAAAAGTAAAGTTAGGTTTAGAAAATTTTACAAGGAAGACTTAAGTCTTTCGATAAAAAGTATGATGCTCAGAACAATAAGAGCTGTACCTTACATGCTTGGTTATTATTTAGCTTAAAAGAATTTTAATTATGGAAGTTAGCATTGTGTCATCCTTCCCAGAGATGAATTGTGGTATCGCACAATATACCTATCAGCTTGTGAAACATTTGAGTAAAAATATATTCGTTAGGGTTTACACACATAAAGAATCGAACCCAAAGAAATTAAAGAATGTTGAGGTTGTCAAAGCATTTGATAGAAACGATTTTTTCTCTTATATAAAGCTGAAGAATTTGCTTAAGGAAGAGAAAATTGTTCATGTACAACATGAGCACGGACTTTATGGTAAATTTGGTGGTCCTTTTAACGGATTGTTTGGAATTTACCTCTTAAGGAAATTGAGAAAAGCTATAGTTACATTACATACTGTGTTTACTCCTAGTTATATCCTTGGGTATTATGATTTTTTGAAAAGGTATAATCCAATAGTAGGAAAAACCATCCTAAGAAATTTCGTTTCTGCTGGTATTTATCTAAGAGAATTTTTAGTATTTCCCAAAAAACATGTCTACATAGTTCATTCCTATGAACAAAAGAAAGTTCTAAATGAAAGAGGTATCAAGAATGTTTACGTAATCAGACATGGTGTGCCTGTAATAAAAAGACTAAGAAAAAGGAAAAGAAGAGAGTTAACTTTGCTCTGTTTTGGGTTTGTTGATTACAGAAAGAATTATGAGCTTGTAATCAAAGCTATGAAATTTCTGGATGCAAAACTAATCATAGCCGGTAAGGCCAATGAATCGTATTTGACCTTGCTTAAAAAATTAGCTACTAAGCATGGTGTTCAAGATAAAGTAACCTTTATCAACAAATTCCTAAGTGAAGAGGAAAAGAAAAGGATTTTTGAAAATTCTGATATATTAGTTTATCCCGTGCTTTCTATGAGTCAGAGCGGAGTGGTTTCTGATGCTATAAGCTTTAGAATTCCTGTAATAGTCGGTGCTTTTCCCTATGTAAAGGAACTTTTCCGAGAATTTGGAAATTTGGGTTATTTAATTAAATCGAATGATGAAAAAGAAATAGTGAAAGGAATAAATTTCATAACAAACAATTACAAAAAAATAAAGAATAGCCTTGAGAAGGCATATAAAGAAATAAATTGGGAAAAAACAGCTAGGAAACATTTGAAAATTTATGAGGTGTTTATGTGATACTCATATTAGCGTATGATGGTCTAGAATACAATTACGTTGGGGAATTTAATCTTAAAGGACTCATGCAGAAAGATTTTGGAAAAACCGATATTAGCGAGTTTTCTGAGCCAAGAACCATGGTTTTGTGGTCTTCTTTTTTAGCTGGAAAAAATCTAGAGAAAAGAATACTAAAGCTAAAGAACATTTGGAAGTTTAAGCTTAAGCCAAAAGAAACCTTCTTTAAACATTTCAAAAAATGGAAGGCTATAGATGTACCTGGCTTAACTCATAAAGAAGAGGAACATGAACTAGAAAGAAAGCTTTTGAAGATGTATTTTGAAGAAAATTTAAGCATAAAGGAATATGATAAAATTGTTTTCGAGCACCACAAAGAAAACAAAGAGGAATTTTTTAAATCGCTGGAAGAGGATTATGAAATAATAATGGCTTATTTTCCGTTAGCGGATTTAATCGGTCATCTAAGCTTTGGATTAAAAAGTAAGATGAGGTTAGTTTACAAAGAGTTGGAAAGCATAGCAAAAAAAGTTGAAGCTGACTTCAAGCTAATAATTTCTGACCACGGTATGAAGGCTGTTGGTAGGTATGGTGATCACAGCAATTATGGTTTTTGGTCTACCAACAAAAAGCTTGGTACTAAGAATCCTAAAATTACAGATTTTGCAACTTTAATTTTAAATTTCTCAAAATAAACGATGTAAAGAATTCTACATCATTTTTGCTTATAACCTTAGAAATAATTAAAGATTTGAAATAGACAATGAATGAAAAAAGAATAAGAATCAGCTTATAGGTTAAAGCTGCTTCTATAAAATCTATGATTAACTGAAGGAATAGAAAAATTAGCAGAGAAATTATGAAAGCAAATGTTTGTTTTTTATCAAATCTAATTCCTATTTTTTCTTCTTTTACTAAAACATAAAGAGAAAAAATTGATACAAATGAAAAGACTAACAAATATGATAGGGATGCGCCAAAAACACCATAATAATAAGTTAATGTAATCAAAACAGGTATAAATACTAGAGAAATTAGTTTCAAGTTCACTACATCTCTAATTTTACCTAGGGAGAAAAGAATAGAAGAAGTGTGCCTGAATAGTATCATGAAAAAGAATCCTATTGTTAAGGGTGCAACAAGACTGGATGCATCTAAATACTCATAAGACGATAAAAGCAAAACTATGGCATCTTGAAATACAATGAAAGATAAAATTAGCGGGAGTGAAAAAATCAATGTGTACTTTAAATAAAAGTTAAAAAGTCTAGATATTCTTGTTTTGTTCCTATAATTTCTGGAAAAAAGCGGGAAGGTTGATTGTAATAGTATTATACTGAAGATAAAGATTAGCCTAGAAGCGCTTTGTGCAAGAGAGAAAATACCTGTTGCCTGTTGTGTTATTAATAAGGGTATTATTATAAAGGGTGCTACGCTTATTACATTATCCACTAAAGCTGATATGAAATTGGTAAGTGAAAAGCTAAACAATCTTTTTTTGAGTTTGGAAATTTCTCTTCCTGGCTTTTCAAAAACAAAAAGAACGGCCAAAGAAAAAAACAATACATATGCTACAAAAACTATGGTCGGTGTGATTCTATACAGGAAGGCAAGCAAAACAACAGAAGCTAAAATTAGAGAATATCTAAAAACGTTAGAAATGAATAATCTATTCATTCTTTGGAGTCCATAGTTAAAAGCATAGAACACATTAAAAATAGCTGTAGCTGGTATGAATAAAGCTATTAAAAATACGATTGTTCTGGGCAATTTCAAGTAGAAAGATAATAAGCCAGATAGAAGAGCTGTTATAAAAGCAAACGTAATAGAGGTTATCAAAACAAATCTAAATGTTATAGATAAGTACGCTTTTACTCTTCTGAAATTTCTCTCTTCCGCTATTAACTTGTTTAAAGCTCCTGGCAATCCAAATAAAGAAAGAAATGATAAAAAGTAAGCTATGTTTAAGGCGGTTGAAAAAATGCCTAGATCTGCTGGACTCATGAACTTTGCAAGAATTATTTTTAGCACCATTACAAACCCAAATAAGAAAAAGGTATTCAAGCTTAAGAAAAACAAATTATAAGCTAACTGTTCTCTCAATTTCATAACTTAATCTTCTTAGTGATCAAATAATAAATTGATGACACTATCACCAAGCTTGCTAGTATGTCAGAAGGGTAATGGACTGCCAGAAATATTAATGTAAGCGGTAAAGCTATCAAGAAAATGTAAAATAGCAGGCTTTTTCTATCTAAAAATAAGGCAACAGAAAAGTATATGACTGAATGCAAGCTTGGGAAGCTTGGATCATTTTCTTTCTCAACCAAAGGTATTAAATTAAGTTCTACGTATGGTCTAGCCCTATTAACAGAAAATTTCAAGCCTACTCCAATAAGAGCTGAAATCATTAAAACTAAAAGAAATTTCTTGAGTTTTTCATCCCGAAAAAAGTAGAGACATATGATTGGTATGAAATAGCTTGAATAATAGATTAGCGCGAAGAAATCTGCTAATAGCTTGTTTTGGATTAGTAAATTGTAGAGTGCTTCCACCACTAATTGCTCCATAATATTTCTTTTACTTTTTCTTTACCTTTATAGAAGTATATTGGACCGTTGCATTTAATACATCTCCCGCTTAGCGTAATTGTTTCATAAGTTTCGTTACAATATGAACAGACGAAACCGTCAAAACCAATAACTTTCTTAGCTTTACCATTATTTACTATAGAGCTCAAACTTAACTGTTTGCCCAAATTTAATATGTCTTGCCTTTTGTAGCCTAATGCCTCAAAAACTCTTTCTAATGGTGGTAATATTTGAGATTCTAAATAGTACTGGGAATCTATTTTGAGATTGTTTTGTTTAACGTATTCTGGATCCTCTGCCCTCTTAGAGACCATTTGGGGGCCTTGTATAATTACGTAGCCGACTCTATCTCCTATACCAGGTATGTTTGCCACTCCCCTTTTCTTTAGCTTTTTTACAAGCTCTATATGTGGTTGCACACCTTTGTACAAGTGCAGTGGTCTTGATATGCTTTTGTAAATAACAAGCTTGTCTATAGGTATCTCATTATTTTGTAGTTTTTGAATTACATCTCTTATGTATAACAAAGCCTTTTCTGGTTTTTCCTCTTTAAGAATAATTTCCAATATTTTCTCGAGCGTTTCTTCCGTTAACGTGCACCAATCCCTACGCACAGTTTCTATTCCCTTCATTACTATTTTTTCTTTGTAGCCTGTGTCGCTTTTCTCTAGCGATAAGCCAGCATATCTCTTTTTAGAAAGTATAAGCAAAGTTTTGAAAACACTTTCTATCTTCATCTTAACTACACCTAGCTCGCTGTTTATTAGCTCAGCTAGCTCTTCTCCTATTTTGAAAAGTTTCTCTATATCTTCTGTGTCTGCTTTTATCATTACGCTATCTGTATCGCCATAAACAACTTTATAGTTTGTTTTGGTTTCTACAATGGTTTTGGTTTTAGAAATTAGAAATCTGCCTGATGCAGTTATAGCATTAGCTATGTCAAGCAAATAAAGCCTAGCCCTTAAATAGCCTGTATAGCCATAGAAAGCATTGGCTAGTATTTTAAGAGCAAGCTGTTCCGCATTTAAGGCCTGCTTAACTTTTTCATTCTTTTCTTTCTTTAGCTTTTTCTTAACTTTGTTTCTACTTTCAATTAATTGCCTAAGAATTTTTGGGAATATTCCTTCCCTAACTTTCTTAGAAACGAATTTTACTTTATTAGGTGCTTCTATTGTTTCAACGTCATACTTTTTTGTTAAAATTGTTGTCGGGCAAATGTTATAACCTATGATTATGTTTGGGTACATTGATGCAAAGTCAAGATAAATAACGTTTTTATGAAAACCAACTACAGGGTCAAGAACTAAAGCACCTTTAAGCCCCTTCAAGCTTCTTTCCTCAGTTCTCTTCATAACTTCTTTATCGCTTGGTTTTAAAGGTACAACAAAACCGTGTTTATCAAATTCCCTAATTAATAAAATTTCCAACCTGCTTGCCTCACCACCATCCAAAACATCTTGCAATAAGGCACCAGATACTCTAGACAGTGCTAAATACGTATCTATAAGCTTTAGAGTATTGAATACCTTGTAAGTAATTTCTGAGTCTTTTATTGCGTAATCAACAAGCTTCCTTAATTCTTCCTTACTTCCTTTTTCCCAAATTTCCTTTATTTGGCTGTGAGGTATGTCTATTTTACCCTCACCAATTATCTGCTCAGCAACATCTCCCAAACCAAATCGCTTAAACCTTAACATACCTTTTTTATTATATTCCTGTAGAATTGGATACGGATCTACTACTATTCTGCCTGGCACATTAACCCTTTCTGTTTGACCAAATTTTTTATGAACCGCGGGCTTTGTCGAGCATCTACCAAGGGTTTTTGGCAACTTGTTTTTCTCCAGCCTTTTTAACAAGAAAGGGAAGTCGAAGCGCAAAATGTTGTAACCAAGAATTATGTCAGGATCGTAGCTATCAACAATGTTTAGGAATTCTTTTAGCATTTCCTTCTCACTCTCAAAGGATAAAATGTTATCACCATTTATCTTTTTAGTTGCTACCAAAGCCAATTTTCTTTTCTTTTTATAAGGCGGGTCAAAATATAGGCTTATGATTATGATTTCTGTGTTCTCTGGATCAGGCAGGCCTTCGCTAGCAGCCTCTATGTCGAAAGTTAGTATCCTAAACTTGCTTTCTTTAGGCTCAATTTCTTTTATCTTTTTTAGAGTTAGTTTTATCTTAGCTTTGACGTTTTGGGTATTGACTGGTATGCCCTCAACCTCATACCATCTTGACCCAAACAAACCGTAATCTATCATAAACCTGTACCTAAAAAGAATGTCTGCCTCGTAAGCTTCTTTAACCAAACCAGAAGATAGTAGCTTTTCTTTAACCTTAGGTACTTTGGATGGATCGCTTAAGGTTATTTTTAGTAACTTTACTTTTTCTGGGTTATAGCCAATTGGTAGAAATTTCTTGACTTCCTCAACGTTGACTATTAAATTATTAAACTCCTTTTTCAGAAATTCAGAAATTTCTTTATCTTTAACCTTTGGCAAAACGTAGAAATAAGGTAAGAATCCTTCATGAAAACATACAACACTTTTACCATCTTCCGTCTTGCCAAAAATCCTTATGACTGGGTGGCCATTAGGCAAGATATAATCACAATCAAGCAACTGAAAGGCCACCCTCATGAAATTAAAATTTCTAATAGCTTATTTAATGATTTCATGTTTTGAGAGGTTAATTTCACAACTTTTTAAATTTATTCCATACAGATGAACGTTCTTATAGTTTTTGTAGAAATTTTCCTTTGATTTAACAATTATGACGTCTGGAATTGTGTCAAGCATTAGAGGATCTTCCTTATAATAAAAAAGCTTTGGGTTCAGATGTCTTTTCTCAAGTAGTATAGACAAGGTTTCTAATAAGCTAAGCTTCCATTTTTTGGAAATTTGGGTTATTAATGCTTCGTCTAAAAAAAGAAATTTGTATCCAAGATAATTGAGTATGGCAAATTTCCCAACTTTGATTAAAGAATCCTTTATTTCATAGGGCTTCTCAAACTTAACATGGAAATTTCCCGCTTCTCTGTTAATACCTATGGAGAAATTTAACTCTTTAGCTTTTTTCTCAAAACCTAAAAATTTAATTTGTTTTAGTTTATTGTTGGAAATTTTGAACACAGCTACATCATTTGTTTCAAGTATATCATAATTTTTAACATTATCAACGGAAATTTCCAAACTACCTGTTAAATCCTCTATAATTAAGGAATCCACGCTCTTATCAACAACCATAGCTAGGGTTTGGAAATTTCCCATAGTTTTACCTTTATCTATTGATACTAGCTGGAAAGCAAATTTCTTACTGGCTATTTTTTGAAATTTCTTAAACCTTTCTATAAGCAAAGTTTGTATTTCTTCAACTTTTGTTAGCTTACCATTAAGTAGTTTAACGAATTCAGGTTTAGATTTCCTGCTCAAATATTGTAAAAAATGCTTTTCTGTTATGAAAATTTCTTTAACGTTAGATGTAATAAAGTTGAAGAATTCATCTAGCTCTTCTGTAGGTAATTTTTCTAAAACATCCTTGGTTATTTGATACCCTCTTTCTAGAAATTTCCTAATAATTTTTTGCTTATCCATACAGTTTTTATTTTCTCTTTAACCTATAAAGTGTTAACCCAAATTTCTTCGGGTCTTTTGAGTGTGGTAAAGCTATAGCTTCTATCTTTCCAAGCTCTATAAGCTCCTGCACGTATTTCATTACAGTATTCCAACTTAAATTTCTCCCTATCTTAGAATTAACATAAGACTTAATAGAGTTGATGTTTAAGGGAACCTCAGTGTTTTCCAAAGCTTCTATGATAAGTGGTATTATTTTAGATCTTAACGGCTTTCTTCCTCTTTTCATGAATAATTTTTGAAAATTTTCATAAAAAAATTGAAGTAATAAGCTGAAATTTTTTAC
>WAMV01000019.1 GCA_015522145.1 Candidatus Aenigmatarchaeota archaeon
GAGCAATTACAAAATAACTTTCAAAATAAAATAAAAACTAACAAGATAATCCTATAAACATGTTTTCAGAAATACAGTGTCCAAAATGTGGTAATGAAAAAACTAAAATAATAGACATGACATTCCCAAAAAGATTCGCTTGTGTTATTTGTGGATTAGAATTCCTCAAATTCCCAAACTGTTTGGTTGATGAATAATGTGTGGTATAATAGGAATTGTAGCCAAACAAAGCGTAACCTCGCAAATTTTAGAAAGTTTGAAAAGGTTAGAATATAGAGGTTATGATAGCTGCGGGATAGCAGTAATAGGAAACAAACTAGAAGTCAGAAAAAACAAAGGAAAGATTGAAGAAGTTGCTAAAAAAGAAAATTTTGAAAAGCTTGCAGGAAATGTTGGTATAGGCCATACAAGATGGGCTACTCACGGTAAAGTTAATAAAAGAAATGCACACCCCCATTTAGACTGTACAAAAACTATTGCTATAGCTCATAATGGCATAATAGAAAATTACAGAGAATTGAAAAGATGGTTGATAAGCAAAGGACATGTTTTCAGAAGTGAGACTGATAGCGAGGTAATAGCCCATCTTGTGGAAGAAGCTTTAAAAAACTCTAGCAGCTTTTTTGAGGCATGTATTAAAGCGATAAAATTGCTAGAAGGGGCCTATGCTATAACCATAATTTATGAAAAAACAAAAGAACTAGTAGCTTCTCGTAAACACTCGCCATTAGTAGTTGGTATTGGTAATGAGGAGATTTTTGTAGCCAGTGATGTACCTGCTTTTCTACCCTACACTAATAGGGTTGTTTACCTTAAGGATTACGATATAGTTCACATCGCTCCAGATTTGTCTTATAAAATTTTTAACTTGAAAGAAATGAAGTTTGTAGAAAGACCTGTGGAAAATATTTCATTAAGCATAAAAAGTGTTGAAAAGGGGGATTTTGATCACTATATGATAAAAGAAATATATGAGCAAATAGGAACTGTAAAGCTAGCTGTGGCTCAAAATAAAGAATTATTCTCAAAAATAGCTCAAGAAATCAAAAGAGCTAATAATGTTTATTTGGTTGGAGCGGGCACAAGCTATCATGCTTGCTTAATGGCTAGCTATTATTTCGCTCAGATTGCTAAAGTTAAAACCACCCCTTTGTTAGCTAGCGAATTTAAAAATTTCAAAAATGTAATAAACAGGAATGATTTAATAATTGCGGTATCGCAAAGTGGAGAAACTTATGATGTGTTAGAAGCTGTAAGAAGTGTTGAAGCTAAAAAAATAGGAATAATTAATGTTAGAGGTTCTTCTTTAGATAGAGAAGTAAATTATAGTATTTATCTTAATGCTGGACCAGAAATTTGTGTTTTGGCAACAAAAACATACACAGCCCAGCTGTCAATTTTTTATTTATTAGCACAAGCGTTACGCAATAATTTTGATGAAGCTAAAAGAGAAGTTGCTAACTTATCCCAATACTTGTATGAATTGATGGCCAAAACAAAAAGGGAAAAAATAAAAGAAATTGCTAGAAAGCTAAAAAATGCTGAACATTTGTTCATTGTAGGAAAGGGAATAAATTATGCAACAGCTTTAGAAGCTGCTTTAAAAATTAAAGAGGTCAGCTACATTCATGCTGAAGCATTTGCTGGAGGTGAGTTAAAGCATGGGACGATAGCTTTAATAGAAAAAAATACGCCTTGTATAGTTATCGCAAACAAAAATGATGAGATTATTGAAAATGCTGAAGAGCTTAAAGCAAGAGGAGCTACAATAATTGGAGTTGCTCCAAAAAATTATAGTGTGTTTGATTATTGGATAAAAACTCCAGACATAAAAAATGAACTGCTTTATTCAATAATTAACATTGTTCCCATGCAATTGCTAGCTTATGAGCTTGCTTTGCTTAGGAATTGTGATCCCGATAAACCAAGAAATCTGGCCAAGTCTGTAACTGTTAAATGATTAAATATTAAACTGGCAAATTCTTAATTTATGAAGCCTGTCAAGGACATAAAAATCAGAAAAGGAGATAATGTTAAGACAATTATCAAAAAAATGGGAGAAGCCGGTGGTTTTAATGCCAAGCATCTTTACGATGCCTGTGAAGTTTTGAAAGAAATGCAAAAACCAAACGTACTAAGGTTTTTATCTTTTCCAGCAGACATAATAGCTACTGGTACTAGGGGCATAATTAGAGATATGATAAAAAACAAGATGTTTGACGTAGTAATTACTACTTGCGGTACACTTGACCATGATATTGCTAGGAGCTTTAAAAATTATTACCACGGTTCTTTTTGGATGGATGATGTTGAGTTAGCGAAAAAAGATATTCATAGAATAGGTAATGTGCTCACACCAAAAGAGTCTTATGGGATTCCCATAGAAAAATTTCTCAAAAAAGTTTTGCCAGAAATTTATGCTAAGAAGAAAGAGTTAGCAAGCTATGAGTTTTGTTGGGAGCTTGGCAAAAAATTGAAAAAGGATTCCATACTTTACTGGTCTTGGAAAAATAAAATACCTGTAATAGTACCTGGCATAACTGATGGGGCTGTAGGTTATCATTTATGGGAATTCTGGCAAGACCATAAAGACTTTGGCATAAACGTGCTTAAAGATGAACAACTGCTTAGTGATTTGGTTTGGAATGCCAAAAAGAGTGGCGCATTAATTTTAGGAGGTGGTATTTCTAAACATCATACAATATGGTGGAATCAGTTTAAAGATGGTTTGGATTATGCTGTTTACATTACTACAGCTACAGAATATGATGGAAGCTTAAGTGGTGCTAGGCCAGAGGAGGCAATTTCTTGGCATAAAATAAGAGTAAAGGCCAAGAAAGTGTTTTTGATGGCTGACGTAACAATTGTTCTGCCATTTATATATGCTTATTTACTTTAGCTCTGGAAACCAAATTTCGATTTCTCTTTCAGCATCTTCTTTGCTAGAAGAAGCGTGAACTAAATTTCTTACAGGCCTTCCTTCTAGGTTTGCCTTTAATATGGAATCATCTCCAAAATCGCCTCTTATAGTTCCTTTTGGAGCTGCTGCAGGATCTGTTGGACCAATTATATCCCTAACTTTTTTAACAGCATCTTGGCCTTGAAAAACCATTACAAAAATCTTTTTGTTTATGAAATAGTTTCTAAGCCAGTTAAGAACCATTTCGCCATATTTTTTATGGTCATGGACTTCCATGCCAGACTGGGCAGCTTTATAAGCTATAGCTTCTCCAAGCTCATCCGGATAATGTTTTTTCATAATTTCTAAAGTTGGGTAAACGGTTTTGATAGCAACAAGCTCGAGACCTGCTTGCTCTATACGCTTGATAACCTCGCCAGTTATTCTTTTCTCTATACCATCTGGTTTTATAATAACCAAAGTTCTTTCCATATTGGTTTTATTTGGAGCTAATCCTTTTAATAATTTTAACTATCTTATCAGCTGCTTGCTTGGCATGCTCGTAAGGAATTTTTTGAGGTTTGTTAAATCTTATTATGATTACGCTTGCCTGAACTTGAGAAGCTGCAGCTATAGCAAACATTCTGTTAAGTTGTTGGTGAAATTCAACTTCTTGTTCTGTTTCTATATCCCTTTTCCTTTTCTTATCTGCCTTTCTCCTCTTAATTATATCCTTGGGCGGAAATTCAAGCAATATTATGGCATCAGGCTTCAAAATTTCTGCCGTTACTTCAGAAAAGCCTGGGAAATAGCCTTCTTCCGTTTTTATTGATGCGTGAGTATCCACAAGCAATACGTCAGCTTTGATTTTAGAGATTTTTCTATAAGCGTAAAGCTGAGCCTGTCTTTCCTGTCTTAAGTTTAATTTTTTTCTTATTTCATCCCTATGCCTTACACCAAATTTTTTCTTAGCATATTCTAGAACATAATCTCCAACGTTAACTATTTCGCAGTTTTTGATTTTTTGCTTAACCATTTTAAGAATTGTAGACTTCCCAGCTCCTGGTACAGCCAAAACAACAATTTTCATGAATTTTTATTTTGATTTTTTAAATGAAATAGATTACCAAAAATCCAAGTAGGAACAAGAATACGTTTAAAATTGTTGTTTTGTTTATCTCCTTATCTTTTATCTGAGGTATTAGATCGCTAGCACTTAAATAAAGAAAGCCTCCTGCGGCAAAGGCTAAAATGTAAGGAGCTATTCCATAGGCTAATGAGAAGAAATATCCTACCAAGCCTCCTATAACACTTGTTAGTTGAGCTAGAAAATTGTAAAACAAGGCTCTTTTTGCTTTTATACCAGCGTAAATTATGACTCCCATATCAGCAATTTCTTGTGGTATTTCATGAGTTATTATTGCTAAAGTTGTTATAAAACCCAAATTTGGGTTTGTTAAGAAAGCAGAAGCTATTATTATTCCGTCTATAAAATTGTGTATAGCATCGCCAAACAAATTCAGATAAGCGAATTGATGAACATCACATTCTTCATCATGGCAATGGCGCCACATCAAAAACATTTCAGCTATAAAGAAGAAAATAAATCCTAAAATCAAAATTTGTGAAGCATAGCTTATTCCTAGCTGTAAAGAACTTTCCACAGCCAAATCAAGCAAAGCTGTGGCCATTATTGCTCCAGCGCTAAAAGGAAGTAAAAAATGAATGACTTGTTTTTTCTTAGAAAATACCAAAAAGGCTCCTACAAAAATGGATATCAAACTCAGAGAAATAGTAGCAAACAAAATCATCTCTAAGCTCATATGTTAAAGGTGGAAAAATATTATTAAATAGCTTGTTTTAACTTTTTGTTAGGAAGCCGGGGTAGTTCAGCGGTTAGAACGCCGCGCTCATACGCTTTGTATGAGCTTTGATGCTAAGATGATAGCTGGGAAACGCGGAGGTCGTGGGTTCGAATCCCACCCCCGGCAATCGGTGACTTTTATGGAAAAGCTTCATTACGTTAATGTGGAGAATGACAAAATTTTCCTGCTATACCATCAGGGAAAAATTAACAAACCTTTACTCGTTTTTGTTCATGGATATGCTAGCAACCATTTTGCAACTTATAACTTCTTTTTTACTAAAGCTGTTCGATATTTTCAAAGAAAGGGCTATAGTACGGTTAGATTTGATTTTAGAGGATGTGGAAATTCAACTGGAATGTTTGAAGAACAAACAATAAGCAATTGGCGAAAGGATTTAGTTAAAGTTTTGGAATTTTGCAAAAAGAATTTGAAATTTAGTAAGATTGTTGGCATAGGCCATTCTCTGGGCTTTTTCATATTGATGACTCTACACAAACATTTTCACGCTTTAATAAGTTTAATGGGAAAGGTATCAAACTTAGATTACTATCTGTCTGGTATGGATAATGAAGTTATTAGAAAAGAAGGAAAACTTGATGTTTGGTTTGCTAAAGATTTTCCTATAACAAAAAAGTTTTGGGAAGATGACAAAAAGTATAAGCCTAGCAAAATTATTAAAGAGATTAAAGTTCCTGTTCTGCTTATTTACAGCAAGCAAGATAAAATTGTAAAATACACCGAGGGTGAAAAATTCAAGAAACTTAATAAAAAGGCTAAGCTAGCTATTATTAAAGACTTAGATCATGATTTTGAGGGAAAAGTAAAATTAAAAGTTCTCAG
The DNA here is from genome assembly GCA_015522145.1 of Candidatus Aenigmatarchaeota archaeon. GTDB lineage: Archaea > Aenigmatarchaeota > Aenigmatarchaeia > CG10238-14 > WAMV01 > WAMV01. The sequence goes on from WAMV01000019.1 coordinate 5,608, forward strand.
AGAAATGGAAAGTTTTTTAAAAAACGTTGGCTAGCAAAGGCACGTAGACTTCTTCTTGAGTTAAAGCACCATGAAATCTGTGTGTATAGTAATAAGCTTTTTCGTGCTCAAACTCCCAGCCATTTTTAGCTATGAGTAGCAAATTTCCAGCTCTGTCTAAAAATTCTTTGCTTGGTTTCTTGGTTCCAAAAATTTTTGATTTTATAGCTTCCTCTAAAGTTAAGATAAACGCTTTCTTACCTACCTTTTTCTCTAAAAACTCTTGGACTTTTTGCAGTTTGCTTTCTTTAATTAAGAAATACATGACTCTAGAACTACCATAAGGATTGGTTAAGGAAAATTTGTCTAGAAGCGATATGTTACTCAAATCCACTTTTCCCTTCATAGAAATCTGACCGTGGTCAGATGTTAGAACAATCAATGTATTAGTATCTTTGATTTTGTTTAAGAATTTTTTGAGAAGAGAGTAAAAAAGAAGAAACTCGTTTTTTTCTTCTTCTGAACCAACTCCAAATTTGTGTTGAGCAATATCAACATTATCAAAATAAACATAAGTTAGGGGGTTTGCTCTTTCTTCAACAATGTTTTTCAATTTTTGAAACAGATCAACGTAATCCAAAAAGTAATTTCTCAAGCTTCCTTTGGTTGTCATGTTGGTATAGGCAGAATTGAAAAGCTGATAAGGTAAAAAAGAGTAAAACTTGATACCGCTTTTTGCATTCTTTTCAAAAAAAGTTTTAACTTTTATTATGTCTTTTTCTTCTATTCCGTGAAAGTAAAGAGAGTTTTGAGCTTCGCCAGCAAAAGAAAAATTGAAAAGATCTACAAAGTTTCTAAATTTTCTAGAGTAGAAAATCATTTCCGGTATACCATGCTTTATTGGTTCTTCACATGTTATAAAAGAAGTTATGGCTGAAGCAGTTGTGGTTGGAAATACGCTTGTTATTTTTTCAAGCTCAAACTCTTTAATTAACAATGAATTTAAGAGCTCTAATCTTAAGCCATCTACTAAGAATACAATAGCTTTATCAACACCTTTAAACTTTTCTAGGCTTCTTATCTTGGATTTTTTATTCTGGATTAGGTTGAGTAAAGAAGGTAACACATTTATTATGTTAAGCTCTTTGTAATCTGGCAACACAAAGTCTTGCATCATAATAAAATGCAAATGTTGTGATTTAAATTTTTGATAATCAATTATGTTATATATGAGTTTGAATCCATTTGAAGAAAAGGTTATTGAGGCTATGAAGGCTTTAGGGGCCACATCAGAAGACAAAATAAAAGACGCAGATCAAATAGCTAAAGCAGCAAAGTTGCCAAAGGGTAGAGTAGCAGCCACACTAGTTTCATTGGTGCAAAAGGGCTATGTAAAGAAAATAACTAGGCATAAAAGAGCAGGCTATTATTTGCTGAAATAATGGGCCCGAAAAAATTTAAAAAATGAGTGAAATTTAATTTTTCTTAGTTGTAAGTATGGCCAAGGTGGTGTAGCGGTTAGCACGGGGGCCTGTGGAGCCCCAGGTCCGGGTTCGACTCCCGGCCTTGGCCCAAAATCTAAACAAGTCTAAATTTTAAATAAAAGTTTTAAATAATGTGACAATACAATTAATATTGTTGCGCATGGGTCGTGTTTAGGGTTTGATTATAATGATAACCCTAACTCCAGCCCATGCTATACTTTATCCTGCAGCACAAGGCTGCAGGTAAGTCTCGTTTGCGAGACTTAGAGGGGACCCTTTAAACCCCGCCAAATTCCCGATTCCGGCTGATCCCGCCGGAGGCCACCGGTATCCGGGTCCGACTAAGCCATGCGAGTCGTGAGGGTAAGTCCTTGAGCCTCGTGCTCAAGGATGAGCCCTCGGCGCACTGCTCAGTAATACCTGGTCAACCTGCCCTAGGGAGGGGGATAATCTCGGGAAACTGAGGCTAATACCCCATAGGCGTTGGGTACTGGAAGGTCCCAACGCCGAAAGGGCTGGTGGGGGTAACTCCACCAGACCGCCCTAGGATGGGACCAGGTCCTATCAGGTTGTTGTCGGGGTAACGGCCCGACAAGCCGATAACGGGTACGGGCCATGAGAGTGGGAGCCCGGAGATGGGTCCTGAGACATGGACCCAGGGCCTACGGGTCGCAGCAGGCGCGAAACCTTCGCAATGCCCGCAAGGGTGACGAGGGGACCCGGAGTGCCTCCCTTTGGGAGGCTTTTCCCCACTGTAAACAGGTGGGGGAATAAGGGGTGGGCAAGACGGGTGCCAGCCGCCACGGTAATACCCGCGCCCCAACT